>JAIFMO010000136.1 GCA_020048435.1 Sulfuritalea sp. | reverse complement strand
GGTCGATCTTCGATTTCACCCATCCCGGCCTGCTGGGTTCTGACAAGGACTTTGCCAGATTCAGCAAGCGGCTGGCGCAGGCCGAGCACTTTGGCCCGCTGCGCACGCTGGTGCAGCCCTACATCCTGCGCCGGCTGAAGACCGACAAGCGGGTAATTGCCGACCTGCCGGACAAGACCGAACTCAAGGCCTGGTGTCACCTGAGCCCGCCGCAAGCCGTGCTTTACCAGCGCGCGGTGAAGGAACTGGCCACCGCGCTTGCAGCCGCCAAGGCCGAAGGCGGCATCGCCCGCAAGGGGCTGGTGCTGTCGTTCCTGATGCGCTTCAAGCAGATTTGCAACCATCCGTCGCAATGGCTGGGTGACGCCGCCTGGGGCGCCGACGATAGTGGCAAGTTCTCTCGGCTGCGCGAACTGGCCGAGGTTATCGCCGCCAAGCAGGAAAAAATGCTGGTATTCACCCAGTTCCGCGAAACCACCGAACCACTGGCGGCCTTTCTCGGCGCAATTTTTGGCCGCGCGGGGCTGGTGCTGCACGGCGGCACACCGGTGGCCAAGCGCCGCGAACTGGTCAAGCGTTTCCAGGAAGACGAGTTGACGCCTTTTTTTGTGCTCTCGCTCAAGGCCGGCGGGGCAGGGCTCAATCTCACCGCCGCGTCGCATGTCATCCATTTCGACCGCTGGTGGAATCCCGCCGTGGAAAATCAGGCCACCGACCGTGCCTTCCGCATCGGCCAACAGCGCAATGTCCTGGTGCATAAATTTGTCTGTCGTGGCACCATTGAAGACCGCATCGACCAGTTGATCGAATCCAAGCAGAAGCTGGTCAAGGATGTGCTGGAAGGCGGCGCGGAACTGCTGCTCACTGAACTGAGCGACCGCGAATTGCTCGATCTGGTGAAGCTCGACATCCATGCGGCAGAGGACAACTAATTTTTTCCGGAGCAGAGTCATGAGTTACGGCGATTGGAAACCCTACGTCCCGGTGGTCGAACGGCGCAGGCAAGCCGAAAAAGCCGCCGCCAAGGCGAAGAAGGCCGGCGCCGACCTGTCTCCCATCGCACCCTATCGCGGCGCCATCGCCAAAACCTTCTGGGGCAAGGCCTGGTGCGACAACCTGGAACGCTACAGCGACTACGCCAACCGCCTGCCGCGAGGTCGCACCTATGTCCGCAACGGATCGGTGATCGATCTCAAGATCGCGGCGGGCATGGTGAAGGCCCGGGTCATGGGATCGAGCCTATACACAGTCGATGTGCGCGTGACCGAAGTTCTCGAAAAGCAATGGCAAGCCATCGGCGCCGATTGCGCGGGTTCGATCGATTCGCTGGTGGAACTGCTGCAGGGCAAATTGTCGCAGGCGGTGATGGAGCGCATCTGCACGCCTGGCAAGGGTCTGTTTCCGGCGCCGAAGGAAATCGAGTTCACCTGTAGCTGCCCGGACTGGGCGTCGATGTGCAAGCACGTTGCCGCCGTGCTCTATGGCATTGGCGCCCGACTCGATGAACAACCCGAACTGATTTTTTCCCTGCGCCAGGTCGACGCCAGGGAACTGGTTGCCCAAGCCGGCGCAGGCTTGCCAACAGCGAAAATGGCCCCGGCAGCGGGCAAGGTGCTCGATGACGCCTCGCTGGCCGACGTGTTCGGTATCGAAATGGCCGAGTTGGCGCCGCCACCACTGCCACCGAAGAAGAAGACCCCGGTCCGACCAAAAGTGGTGGCGGGGGAAAAGACGGTCAAGGAGGTAAAGGTGGCCAAGGTGGCTAAGGCGGTCAAGAAACCGGCCAAGGCAAAGACCGTGACCAAAGCCAAGACGGTGGTCAAGGCCAAGCCAGCGAAAGTTGCGGCCAGTAAAAAAGGCGGCACCATAACGTCGCCGCATGCCAAATAGCCAGGCAGCAGACGTTCCGCTTATTGTCCTGCAAGTTGTGGCGACCAAGCAGGCAAGGGCCCCGCGGTCAGCGGTCCATTGGGTGCTGGCGCGGACGATCCAATACCATAGATGTCCGGGAACATCAGAATTCCTCCACGGATGACATCGCCCCGCGAATACTCGACGAATACCGGCAGGCGTTCGACTTTTTCAGTATGGGTTCGCTTGTCCGCCACTTTTCGCCGTATCGATTCCGAATCGGTGTCAGCCAAAAAGGCGGCGAGTTCCGCCCACTTCTCGACGCGAATGCAGCCAGACGATTTCATGCGTGATGCGTGACCGAACAGGGCCGGCTCGTTGGTGTCGTGCAGGTAGATGCCGGCCTTCGAGTCAGTCTCGAACTTGAGTTTCCCCAATACGCTGCCATGCTCGGCGGGTTGACGGAAGCGCCAGCCGCCAGCGATTTCGTCGCGCGTCACCTGGCTGGCCGGCTTGGTTTCGCCCGTCGGACTGATCGCCACCAGACCACGCTTGTCGAACCACACCGGGTCTCCGCCCAGTCTGGGCAGGATGTCATGGCGGATCACCACCGGGGGCACCGTCCAGTCCGGCGAGAACTTCAGCGCAACGATATCCATGCGCCCGAGCGGCGTCTGGCGGTCACGCCGGCCCACGATGACGCGAGACTCGACGACGGTTCTGCCGCTGTCGAGATCGATCGCCCGCAGGCTGTAGGAGGGGATGTTTACAATCACCATCTTGCGGTGTCCCTCGCTACGCGCGAAATACGCCAAATACTCAAGCCGGGCCGCCCAGCGTTCTACTGCGGCGATGCGCTGGGCGGGATCGGTGGCAAGGTTCGCATAGAGAATCGGTCCGGCGACGCCATCCGCAATCAGTCCCAGCCGGTTTTGCAGTTCCTTCACCGCCGCCTCATGTTCAATACCGAACACGGCGCGACTATCGGCTGGCAGCCCGTCGGCTCCGTAATATTCGAGTAATCCGGACAGCGCCTGCACGGCCATGCCCTTGTGACCGCGCCGCAAGGTAGGCAGGATCAGCGCCTGTGGAACCGCCGTCGGCACCGCGGGCACGGCACGGACCAGACCCATGGATATTTCGAGGGGTCCCGCCTGCGCGGAAAGGGTCGGCGCACTCAGGATGCCCGCCACACCCCAGCACAGCAATGACCGCAAAAAAATCGGGGGTACGGTCGACGCGGTGATATGTTTTGTCATGCGCCCCAAATCTCGCTGAAGAATCGTCCAATGGTCAATGGTCGGCGGCAGATAGAGTCGATACTTGATCGGCACACCGGCCCCGGTCCCGTCAGCTTCATGCGCGACAAAATGATTCAGCATGTGTTCGATATACCGCAAGAATTCCTCGCTTCTCTCCATTTCAGCCTCCCACATCGCCGCCGTAATGACAGCTATATCAGTAGGAGTTTGGGAAATTTAACACAGTGAGATTAAGCGTCTGGCCGAATTCGCCGACCATATCTGCAAACCGGTTCAGCTCTTGTCTTTCCCGCCCTCTGTCCCTACCGCGACCCCGAAAATAGGTTCAAACTTCCTGTTAATGCAACTTGGCCTTATCCTTGGCGGCCCGAGCGAATCCGACTTGAAACCAGTGACCCAGCCAGCGGCCATTCCGCATCACCGTCAGTCGCATAAGGCTCCTTGGGTTTCATCGCCTGCGGGGCCTTTCTCCTTTGTGTAATCCCGCGTGTAACCCGCCATGAACGCTGTTCTGCCCGAACCCTCCGCTTCAGCCCAGGCGGCAAGTCGCGCGCTGTGTGACCGCATCGCTGGCCGCATTGACGCGGCGGGCGGGTGGATTCCCTTTGTCGAATTCATGGACATGGCGCTGCACCTGCCGGGGTTGGGTTACTACGCCGGTGGGTCGCAGAAATTCGGCGAGGGCGGCGACTTCATGACCGCACCAGAACTGACGCCGCTGTTCGGGCAAGCCCTGGCGGCGCAGGTGGCGCAAGTGATGCGGCTTGCCGTACCGCTAGCGCCGACTTTTTCCACGGTGCTGGAAGTTGGTGCCGGCAGTGGCCGGCTGGCGGCGGATTTATTGCCGGCGCTCGATGCTCTTGGCACGTTACCGGAGAGTTACCAGATCCTCGAACTCTCGGGCGAACTGCGTGCCCGCCAGCAGGCCACCCTGCGCGAAGCGGCACCCGCCTTGGCTGGCCGGGTCGAATGGATCGATACGCTACCGGAAAAATTTTGCGGCTGCGTCATCGCCAACGAACTGCTCGACGCCCTGCCAACACATGCCGTGGCCTGGCGCGAAAATGGGCCGATGGAACGCGGCGTGGCGCTCGACGGCGACCGCTTCGTCTGGGCCGAGCGGCCGGCACCCGGCGAGCTGGGCGAAGCCATGACCCAACTGGCGACGACCGTGCCCATCGCCGCGCCCTTCGAGAGTGAACTGGGACTGACAGCCGCCGCCTGGGTGGCGGAATGGGGCCGCCGGCTGGAAAAGGGTGCGCTGCTGCTGATCGACTACGGCCTGTCGCGACGCGAGCTTTACCACCCGCAGCGTGATCGAGGTACCTTGCGCTGCCATTACTGCCACCGCTCTCACGACAACCCCTTCTGGTGGCCCGGACTTTCCGATATCACCAGCCACATCGATTTCACCGCCGTGGCCGAAGCTGGCTTCAACGCTGGGCTCGACGTGCTCGGCTATACGGCACAGGCAAATTTTCTGATCAATTGCGGCATCGGCGAACTTCTCGCAGCCCGCCAGCAGACGGGCGACGCCTCGATGGTCAAGGCTGCTGGCGCGGTCAATGTGTTGCTCGCCCCCGGGGAAATGGGCGAACTGTTCAAGGTCATCGCACTCGGGCGCGGCCTCGAACTTGAACCCGGCAAAAAGCTACTCGGCTTTGCCCGTGGCGATCGCACCCATGCGCTGTAGCAACCGCCACCGTAGCAACCGCTATTGCTGGGCCAGACACATCTGCCGCACGCAAGCCTCGGCCCCAGCCTCACCCCCGGCAACCCGTCTGTCGGCGTGCGGGCGAACTTCCTGCAAGCCCAGTTGCAACATGGGTAACGCCGCTGCTGGCGGCAACCACTCAGCGTTCGCTACAACATCCTCAATGGCGCCGAATTCTTGCTTGACGATCTTGCCCGTGCTCATTTCCATCACCATCAACATGTTCGGCTCCTCATTTTCAACTTCTTTGGCAGGTGGGACATCGTAACCTTTATAACGATCATTTCCACAGAAAGTTAATGGGGTCGATCTGACCAAACTCAAGTTTGCCGCACATGCCACGGCGCGACACGAAGCAGCAACACCATTCCCGGCACGGCCAGAATTGCGCAAAGCAGGAAGAAAGTGAACCAGCCCATGCCGTCCACCAGCCAGCCCGTGGTGGCATTGACGAAGGTGCGCGGCACGGCAGCAAGACTGCTGAACAGCGCGTACTGCGTCGCGGTGTAGAGCGGGTTGGTGGCGCGGGCGATAAAGGCGACGAAAGCCACCGTGCCGAGGCCAACGCCAAGCGCCTCGAAACCGATCACCAGCGCCAGTTGCGCCAGCTGCGCCGCGCCGACAACCTCGTTGTGGCCAATCCAGGCCAGCCAGGCGAAGCCGAAGATCGACACCAGTTGCACCACGCCGAACAGCCACAGCGCGCGGTTGATGCCCAGTTTCACCATCCACAGGCCACCGACCAGGCCACCGATCACGGCCGGCCACAGGCCGGCGTGCTTCGCCACCAACCCGATCTCCGACTTGGTGAAGCCCATGTCGAGATAGAAGGGCGTGGCCAGCGCGGTGCACATCGAATCGCCGAGTTTGTAGAGGAAGATAAAGGCCAGCAGCATCGTTGCCTCGCGCACGCCGGCGCGCTGGATGAACTCGCGAAAGGGTTCGACCACCGCCGCGCGCAAGGTCTTCGGCTGGCTGCCGTTGATGGCGGGTTCCGTAATCAGCAGCGTCATCGCCATGCCGGGCAACATGAACAAGGCCGTGATGGCGAATACCTGATCCCACGGCAGGTGGTCGGCAAGAATCAGGGAGAGCGAGCCCGGCACCAGCCCGGCGATACGATAGGCATTGACGTGCACCGAATTGCCCAGGCCAAGCTCGATATCGGACAGCAACTCACGGCGATAGGCATCGAGTACGATGTCCTGCGTTGCCGAAACAAAGGCCAGCAGCGCGGCGATGACGACGATGCCCTGCAATCCGGTTTGCGGCGCAAACGCGCCGAGCGCGGCGATCAGCACCAGCAGCCCGACCTGGGTGACGAACATCCAGCCGCGCCGGCGACCAAGCCACGGCAGGGCGTAACGGTCGAGGAAGGGCGACCAGAGGAATTTCCAGGTGTAAGGAAACTGGATCAGCGCAAACAGGCCGATCGCCTTGAGGCTGATGCCCTCGGTGCGCAGCCAGGCCGGCAGCAGGTTGAGCAACAGGTAAAGCGGCAAGCCCGAGGCAAAACCGGTGAACACGCAAATCAGCATCTTGCGCGTGAACAACACGGCAAGCCAGGGCGGCAGTGGAATCATGGCCGCGAGGATAGCGCAAGGCGGCTATTAACGCCTGAAACCGTGTACGCCGCTGACGGTGCCCAGGTTGGTCGATAGCGCGTAGCCAAGGCCGAAGTGTGTCGCGCCCTTGCCCATCAACGCGCCACCCCAATCGCTAGCCGTCGTGGAAAGGGTAGTGCAGCGGCCGCTGCATGCGCCAGAGGTGAACTGCCCGCCCTGCACCCAGCCGGCGGCGTCATAGGTGCCACTGCCGTTAAGACCGGAGAAGGTGAAGCCATCCTGGGTCAGGCCGAGGTTGTTGAGGCTAACCGCGCGCGAGGCAAAATTGACATTGATGGCGCCCGTCACCCCGGTCGCCATCGGGCCGCCAATGGGCAAGAACGACGCGGAACCGCTGCCCGGAATGGCGCTGGCCGGCGGACCGGCGATGAAACCCACGGCATAGCCGTCAAACATTCCCGATGTCCAGAAAATCGTGCCATCGCCATTCTGTTTTTGCGCCTCGCTCAATTCCGCCTCGGTAATCGGCAGGGTGATGTCGATGCCGACATAGTCGGAACTGTAAGTCGTTGCGGTATTTTCAGAAACCACGGCGCCGCCAATCCGTAGCGGTAACCCGGTGGGCGCGGTAATGGCGACATCCTGGTTCGGCGGTAACGTGGCGGCGGTAGCGGTTGTTGCCTTTACTGGTGCCGCCACCACTGCCGCGCCCGGCACGGGCGACTTGCCACGCCCGATTTTTTCATAGAGAAAACCCGGGGGTGCGGCCAGGGTCTCGGGCGCCATGTCGCGGCCCCGCACGACAAAAAACTGGTCGGGCTGGAACAAATATTCGCCGGTATCGTTGGTCACTGCAATCCGGCCATCGATCACCGCGCCGTATGTGCCATTCGACACGGGTGCGCCGTCGTCGCCCAAACAGTCACTTTGACAAGTGACCAATTGATAGGTAGTGCCGCGCAAGCCGAAGACGGCATCGGCGGTCCGCACCTCATAGGCTTTTTGATTAAGTTTGCCGACGACGCCGGTAATGGTGCGAAAACCTCCGCTCACCAAGCGCATCACCACGTTGTCGCGGGCGGCCTCACCCGGCGCGTGGGTGTAGTCGATCACCTGGAAAACGCTGCGCGGTTTCAGTGCCAGCAGCGCTTCGTCGCTGAACAGTACCTGGATATAGCCATTGGCGCCTGTCTTCAGCAGATCGCCGATCTCGACAGCGGCGTCGAGGCTGAGCGGAATATCAAGGTTGGCGCGCGTCGCCGCGGCTTCACCGTGCGCGGCGATGACACGACCCGCGACCATTGCCGCGAATGTCGATGGAGAACTCAGAACGATCGCGCCCAGCAGGACGGAAAGCGCCAGCACTTTGCCGGCTGGGCGGTTGGGCGGCTGATTCATGGCAGGTCTCTACGCTATGGAACTCAGAAATCATAGCGTACCTTGACATCTATTGTGCTGCGCTCGTAGGAGTAGATCGCAATATTCGACCGGTTGTTGGAATAGGCCACTTCGCTTCCCACCGAAATGGAGGGCGAATAGTGATAAACCATGTTGGCGCCGGTCAACCAGAGATCGTCGGCACGGGTGGTGTTCAGCATGACGTCGGCGGCGCTGTACTGGCTTTGTTGAATGCCGAAACGGAAGCCCCCCTCGATGCCGGGCGCCAGCGGTGCCGTTGCGCTGGCATTGGCCGAGGTAATGGTGCGGCCCAGGTCGGGGCGGCCGGCGCTATTGGTTTCCTGGCCGAGCGCGCCGGTAACGGCAACGATGGCGGATACCGGTCCGCCGGTTACGGTGGTGCGGTAGAGGGTCTGGATACCAGCGTAATCGGCGTTGCGCGCGGCATTGAGCGACGCGTAATTCATCTGGGCGAACTGGATGCCGCCACCGATGGTTTGCGTCGCATCGAGCATGTGCTCGATATCGCCAAAGACACCGACGCTGTCCATGTAAGGCGCGTTGGCATACTGCAAGATGCCGCCGCCGATACCCGCGCGATAGCGGGTAGCGCCACCGTCCCAGACCAGTCCCGCGGCGCCGTTCAACTGATTCTGATCGTAGGCTTTCAGGTTGCTGGTAAAAATAAAACGGCTGCGCGCATCGAATGCGCCAAACGCCTGCAAGCCCGGATCAAGCTCGGTACTGCCAGACCCACCGGCGCGCAACGTGCCGTAATCGGCCCGGACGGCACGACCACCGGCGGGGATTGAAACCGCGCCGAAAGTCGGCAGGGAAACATTGGTCTCGCTGGGGCCATTGTTGATATTGCTATCGTGACCGATGCCGAATTCGGCAAAGGCATTGGACTTAGACGCCGAGGCCTTGCGGCCCGCCGTCGCGATTTTTTCGGCAGGGCGCCGACGCTCGATGGCCGCAAGCAAATCGTCGATGGCAATTTTTTCCGCCGGCGTGGCCGATTGAAGGGCTTGTTCAAGTTCGCGGCGGGCGCGGCTGTCTTCGGCCAGCGCAAAAAACCCCTTGCCCATCTCCAGGCGGGCACGGGAATTTTCAGGCTGTAGCCGAATGCTCCGTTCCAGTGCCAGCACGCCCTGCGAGGGGTGGCCGGAATTGACGGCGGCAATGCCATAGTTCAAATCAAAGCCGGCGTCGCCGAAGTAGCGGGATGCCGATTTGCCCAGTTCGTAAGCTTCGGCGTAACGGTTGTCACGAACAAGTTCGGCCATTCGCGCAGTGATGCCCTCCTTGCCGGCGGGAATTGACGCTGCCGAAGACGTGCGCAAGGAGGCGTTGGTATCGGCCTGCGCAATCTGCTGGACGGGGATTGCGGTCACGATAGGCGTCACGCTGCGATTTGTCGCGCGACTAGCCATGGGAATAATTGCGGGATTACGCGTGTGATTCGCAACAGCGACAAACCGCGGGGGCTTTATCGCCTTGGCAGACTTCACTTTCGCCTTTACCTTGAGCCTGGCTGGCTTCCGTACAGCAACTTTCTTCACCTTGGCGGGTTTGGTTGCAGCGGTACGCTTGTGCGCAGCCGGCTGCTGGTCACGTGCCGTGGCTGCACCGGCCGGGATGGCGGCGCCCATCACGGCAAGGATGACGGCAAGGCTGGACATGCCACGAAAAACCCGCAGGAAAGTTCGCATGTAATTGTTTCTTAATTAATTCATGTGATTGCGCAACTTGCTTAACGTCAATTATCAAGAAAACTTTAGCTTTCGTCTAGCCTTACGAGCTGGGCGACCACCAAAAAAACGGGCGCCACGGGGGCGCCCAAAGTTCGCTGGAGGAGAAGTTCGCCCCGACCTTCGCAAGGAAGGTCGGGGGTAAATGTTGCTTAGTGGTGGTAAGCGCTTTCGCCGTGGGACACGATATCGAGACCTTCGCGTTCCTCGTCTTCCGCCACGCGCAGGCCGATGAAGATATCGACGATCTTGTAGCTGATGAAAGCAACCACGCCCGACCACACCAGCGTAACGCCTACGCCGGTGGCCTGGACCGTGACCTGGGCCATGATGTCGTAGTTGTCGGCGACCTTGTTGGCGACGTAGTCGTAGACGCCCGTGCCGCCGAGGCTGGGCGCGGCAAACACGCCGGTCAGCAGGGCACCGAGGATGCCGCCGACGCCATGCACGCCGAACACGTCGAGCGAATCATCCGCGCCGAGCAGCTTCTTGAGGCCATTGACGCCCCAGAAGCAGATCACGCCTGCCAGGAGGCCGATGGTCAGCGCACCGACCACGCCGACGAAACCGGCCGCCGGGGTAATCGCCACCAGTCCCGCCACCGCGCCGGAAGCCGCACCGAGCATCGACGGCTTGCCCTTGAGCAGCCATTCCGCCACCATCCAGGAGGAAGCCGCCATCGCGGTCGCCAGCCATGTATTCACGAAGGCCAGAGCCGCCGTGCCGTTGGCTTCAAGGGCAGAGCCGGCGTTGAAGCCGAACCAGCCAAACCACAGCAGCGAGGCGCCGATCATGGTGAAGGTGAGCGAGTGCGGAGCCATCGAGTCGCGGCCGTAACCGACGCGCTTGCCGATCATGTAGGCGCCGATCAAGCCGGCAATGGCGGCGTTGATATGCACCACGGTGCCGCCAGCGAAGTCGAGCGCGCCTTTGGCAAACATGAAGCCGGCAGTGGCGTTGAGCTTGTCGGCCGCTTCGGCACTAACGTAACCATCCGGACCGGCCCAGTACCAGACCATGTGCGTGATCGGCAGGTAGCTGAAGGTAAACCACAGCACCATGAACAGCAGCACGGCCGAGAACTTGATACGCTCGGCAAAGGCACCGACGATCAGCCCGCAAGTGATGGCGGCGAAGGCACCCTGGAAGGCGACGAAAATGAACTCGGAGATGCCGACGCCCTTGCTGAACGTGGCGGCGATCGAGTCGGGCGTGATGCCCTTGAGGAACAGCTTGTCGAGACTGCCGAAGAAGGCGTTGCCCTCGGTAAAGGCGATGCTGTAACCGTAGACGGCCCACAACACGCTGATTACCGAGAAGGTGACGAATACCTGCATCAGCACCGACAGCATGTTTTTGGTGCGCACCAGGCCGCCGTAGAACAGCGCGAGGCCGGGGATGCTCATCAACATGACAAAGGCGGTGGCGACGAGAATCCAGGCGTTGTCCCCCTTATTGACGGTAGGCGCAGGGGCGGCGGCGGGTGTCGGCGCTGCCGCCGCAGGTGCCGCCAATGTCGCGGCCGGGTTGGCTTCGGCTGGTTTGGCCTCGGCGACCATGCCGCTCATGCCGACCGGTGTCGCGGGTGCGGCAGCCTGAGCGATCAGCATGGGCGACGCGGGTTCGGCCACGGCCACTCCGCTCATGCCGACGGCGACGACCGTCAGCAGCATTGCGATGAATTTCTTCATTTGAATTCCCCTTGAGATCAGAGCGCTTCGTCGCCGGACTCGCCGGTACGAATGCGGATGCACTGTTCGAGATTGAAGACGAAGATCTTGCCGTCGCCAATCTTGCCGGTGCTGGCCGACTTCTCGATGGCCTCGATGACGCCGTCGATCAGGTCATCGCGCACGGCGGCTTCGACCTTGACCTTGGGCAGGAAATCGACGACGTACTCGGCGCCGCGATAGAGTTCCGTGTGGCCTTTCTGGCGGCCGAAACCCTTGACTTCGGTGACGGTGATGCCCTGCACGCCCACGGCGGCCAGCGCCTCGCGCACCTCGTCAAGCTTGAACGGCTTGATGATGGCGGTTACCAGTTTCATTTCTGCTCCTTTATTTGGCTGAATCAAATCGAGTGGATGCACAGTTCCGCTACGCCTCACTTACTGCACGGAGCATGCCAGCATAAAAATGCTATTTTAATCAATAAATTACGATTTTATTTCGGAGATGACCCCGATGCGGCGCACCAATACGCCACGCCAATGACGGCGACTGCACCAAGCCGGTGCAGAGATCGGCCCGGCTTGGCTGCGTGCTACACTCGGCGCGTCTTCTTCTTCCGCGCCTGCCGCGTTTCAACCGCCATGCTCGACCCCAAAGCCCTCGAAGAATTCGGTGCGAAGTTCTCGGCGATGCTCGCGTCCTCACCCGCCGGCGACATCGAGAAAAATGTCCGCGCCTTGCTGAATAGCGGCTTTGGCCGCCTCAATCTCGTCACCCGCGAAGAGTTCGACGTCCAGCGCGACATGTTGGCCGAGGCGCGCCGCCAGCTCACCGCGCTTGAAGCGCGCGTTGCCGAACTCGAAAAAGCCAGATAAGCCGGCTCGTTTTCCGCCTCGCTTTCAGCCCTGTTTTCTGCCTCATTTCCGGCCGCCGCCAACGCGATAGCATCAGGGCGGTCGCATCACGGAAAGCCCTCCGCCCATGTCGCTCTGCATCCTGAAATCGCGCGCGCTGGCCGGCATGGCGGCACCGGAAGTTACCGTCGAAGTGCATCTTGCCGCCGGCCTGCCTTCTTTTATGCTGGTCGGTTTACCCGACACCGAAGTCAAGGAAGCGCGCGACCGGGTGCGCGCCGCGCTGCAAAACAGTCGTTTTGAATTCCCCGCCCGCCGCATCACCGTCAATCTGGCGCCGGCCGACCTGCCCAAGGAATCCGGTCGCTTCGACCTGCCCATCGCGCTCGGCATTCTCATCGCCTCGGGGCAAATCGCGCCCATGCCGGGCTTCGACCTCGCCGCCCACGAGTTTGCCGGCGAGCTTTCCCTCTCGGGCGAACTACGTCCCATCCGCGGCGCGCTGGCCATGTGCGTCGCCGTCGCCGGCAGCGGCCGCAACTTTATTCTTCCTGCCGAAAGCGCAGCCGAGGCCTCGCTGGTCGACGGCATTGCCGTCGTGCCGGCGCGCTCCCTGCTCGACGTGTGCGCCCACCTCGGTGGCCAGGCCACGTTGGCGCTCGCTGCCGTACCGCCAGCGCCGACTTTTTCGGCCTATCCCGATCTTGCCGAAGTGCGGGGCCAGGCCCCGGCCAAACGCGCGCTGGAAGTCGCCGCTGCCGGCAACCATTCGCTGCTGATGTCCGGCCCGCCGGGCAGCGGCAAGTCCATGCTGGCGCAGCGCCTGCCCGGCATCCTGCCGCCGATGACCCG
>JAIFMO010000176.1 GCA_020048435.1 Sulfuritalea sp. | reverse complement strand
CATGCGCTCGATCAGGCGGTCAGCCAGCTCGACCTGCTGGTATCCGATCTGCAAAACGCCGTCATGAAGACGCGCATGCAGCCGATCGGTCGCTTGTTCCAGAAATATCCGCGCATCGCGCGCGACCTGGCGCGTAGCCTGGGCAAGGACGTCGAGTTGCTGCTTGTCGGCGAAGACACCGAGATTGACAAGACCATGATCGAGGATCTGTCCGATCCGATCGTGCACTTGATTCGCAATGCCGTCGATCATGGCGTCGAGGGGCCGGAAGAACGCAAGGCCGCCGGCAAGCCCGAGAAGTCGCAGGTTCGACTGGAAGCACGCCAGGAAGGCGATCACATCGTGCTGATTGTCGCTGACGACGGCAAAGGCATGAACCCCGAGAAGTTGCGTGCCAAGGCGCTGGAAAAAGGCCTCATCTCCGACGAGGAAGCCAATACCATGGACGAGCGGCAGAGCCTGCATCTCGTCTTTTTGCCGGGTTTCTCGACCAAGGACGTCGCCTCTGACGTGTCCGGTCGGGGCGTCGGCATGGATGTGGTCAAAACCAACATCCAGAAGCTCAACGGCTCGATCGAAATCAAGTGCGTCCCTGGCAAAGGCACCAGTTTCGTCATTTCACTGCCGCTGACACTGGCGATTCTGCCGGTGTTGCTGGTGCAGCTTGGACAGCAGCCCTTTGCCGTGCCGCTGTCGATGGTGCGCGAAATCCTGCCCATCGAGATCGAGCAGATTCAGGAGGTCGGTGGCCGTGCGACCATGGTCGTGCGTGGCGAAGTCATGCCGATCTACCCGTTGTGCAATCTGCTCGGCTGGTCGCTGGAGCGGGTTGCCGAATACGGCGTGCTGATGCAGACAGCGGACCAGACCTTCATTCTCGCCATCGATGGTTTCATGGGGCGTGAAGATGCGGTGATCAAGTCGCTCGAAGACTTCCGGCCCAAGGGTGTTGCTGGCGTCACCACGCTGTCCAATGGACAGATTGTGCTGATTCTCGACATGAAAGAACTGCTCGGCGACATGGGTGAGGCTCGTGGCGTGCCACGGTCGGCGTTTGTTCGTCACGACCAGCTGGCGGCGTAGTTCGTTTCTGGTGCCCTGCACGCGCCACGCACCCTCGTTTCGCGTGTTCCGCGCTTCCCGCGCGTTCCGAATTGACCCGCTAATCCAGCCGTAATCCCGGGTTTCCGCTTGACATCGGCGGCAATAATTGCCGCCATGGAGTGGACTGTCCTTGGCTGAAGAAAGCGATCTCGAAAGAACCGAACCAGCATCGACCCGACGCATTGAACAGGCGCGGGCCGAGGGTCAGGTTCCGCAGTCGCGCGAACTGGTGGCGTTCATGGTGCTCGCTTCCGGCGTGGGTGGGCTTTGGGCCATGGGCGGCTGGCTGACGCACCGCGCCGGTGACATTCTGTCGCACGGCCTGGCCTTTGACCGCAAAGCTGCCTTCGATACGGAGTTCATGGGGGTGTCCTTCGTCAACCTGTCGATCGAGGCGCTGACGCTACTTGCCCCGATCTTTTTGCTGACTATTGTGGCGGCCCTGCTCGCACCGTTTTCGCTCGGTGGCTGGATATTCAGCAGCAAGGCGCTGGCGCTTGACCTGAACCGGATGGATCCGCTCAAAGGTCTCGCGCGCATGTTCTCCTGGCAAAGCGTGGCGGAACTGGTTAAGAGCGTGCTGAAGGCATTATTGATAGGCGGCATCATCTGGTGGGTGGTGCGCAAAGAACAGGATCAGCTATTTGCCTTGATCTCGCAACCCGTGGAAATCGCGCTGGCCTCGACCGGCCACATCCTCATCTACGCGGCCCTGGCGATGGTAGCGGGCCTGGCGCTGATCGCCGCGATGGATGTTCCTTTCCAGCTCTGGCAGTACTACTCGCGACTCAAGATGACGCGCGAAGAACTGCGGCAGGAATACAAGGAAATGGAAGGTGACCCGCATTTGAAGGCGCGTATACGCAGCCAGCAACGCGAGGTGGCTCGCCGGCGCATGATGGCCGAAGTGCCGAAGGCCGACGTGGTGGTAACCAACCCGACCCACTTTGCCGTGGCCCTGAAGTACGACGCCAGCAAGATGGGGGCGCCAATCGTGGTCGCCAAGGGCATGAATCTGGTCGCTCTGCGGATTCGCGAAATCGCCGAAGAAAACGCCGTGCCTGTCCTGGAGGCGCCACCGCTGGCGCGGGCGCTGCATCGCCATGCCGAACTGGGCGATCAGATTCCAGCAACGCTCTACACTGCTGTCGCCGAGGTAATGGCCTATGTCTATCAATTGAACCAGTACGCCGCCAGTGGCGGCCTGGTGCCCCAGGTGCCGAATGCCATTGCCGTGCCGGCCGACCTCGATCCCGGGGTAGTTAACTGATGGCTGCTAACGCTACCGGGCTGCCGTTCGACGTCATTTTCGCCCGGGCCAATTTGCGCCAACTGGCGCCGCCGGTGCTCATCATCGCCATTCTGTCGATGATGGTGATGCCGCTGCCGTCATTCGTGCTGGACGTGTTCTTCACCTTTAACATCGCGATGGCGATCATTGTCCTGCTGGTGTCGATGACCCTGATGAAGCCGCTCGATTTCTCGGTGTTCCCGACCGTGCTGCTGGTCACTACCCTGCTGCGACTCTCCCTCAACGTGGCCTCAACCCGGATCGTGCTGATCGAAGGTCACACGGGGCCAGATGCAGCGGGCAAGGTTATCGAGGCCTTCGGTAATTTCCTCGTGGGCGGCAACGCGGCGGTTGGCCTGGTTGTCTTCATCATCTTGACGATTATCAACTTCGTTGTTATCACCAAGGGCGCCGGCCGCATCGCCGAGGTAACGGCGCGCTTTACGCTGGACGCAATGCCCGGCAAGCAGATGGCGATCGACGCCGACCTCAATGCCGGCCTTATCGGCGAAGATGAAGCGCGGCGTCGCCGCAAGGAAATCGCCCAGGAAGCCGACTTTTACGGCTCGATGGATGGCGCCTCGAAATTCGTGCGCGGCGATGCCGTGGCAGGCATCCTGATCCTGCTGATCAACATCATCGGCGGCCTTATCATTGGCGTGATCCAGCATGACATGGAAATCGGCAAGGCCGCTCACATCTACACCATGCTGACGATCGGCGATGGCCTGGTGGCGCAGATTCCGGCGTTGATCATCTCCACTGCGGCCGGCCTGGTGGTCACACGGGTCGGCGGCGACGAACGCGATATCGGGCAGCAAGTGGGTGCGCAGGTTTTTGGCAATCCGACGGTGATGATGCTGACCTCCGGAATTCTGGGCGTGATGGGCCTGATTCCCGGTATGCCGCATGTTGTCTTTCTGCTATTGGCGACCGCCACCGGTTCCCTGGCCTGGTGGATGTTGCGTAACCAACAACTGGCAGCCGTAAAACAGGCCACGGTTCCCACGCAGGCCGCTACTGCGACACCCGATGCCGTCGAAGCGAGTTGGGCCGACGTCGCCGCCGTCGATGTTCTTGGTCTTGAAGTAGGCTATCGCCTGATCCCCCTGGTCGACAAAGGCATGGACGGCGAGTTGCTCAAACGCATACGCGGTCTGCGCAAGAAGTTTGCCCAGGAAGTCGGTTTCCTCGCGGCGCCAGTGCATATCCGTGACAATCTTGAACTCAAGCCCAATGGCTACCGCTTGACGCTCAAGGGCGTCGAGATCGGCGCGGGCGAGGCTTATCCTGGTATGCACCTCGCCATCAATCCGGGGCGGGTCGCCGGCACGTTGCCAGGGACGCCGACGCAGGACCCGGCCTTCGGCCTGCCGGCGGTATGGATCGAGAACAGTCTGCGCGAGCAGGCCCATGCGCTGGGTTATACCGTCGTCGATGCGGGTACGGTGATTGCGACCCATCTCAATCACGTCATCCTTTCCCACGCCGCAGAATTGCTTGGCCGCATGGAGACACAGGCGTTACTTGACCATATCGCCGCCGAATCACCGAAACTGGTCGAGGATCTCGTACCCAAGCTGCTGTCGTTGTCGGTGGTGCAGCGCGTACTCCAGAATCTGCTGGAGGAAGGCGTCAATATTCGCGACGTGCGTACGATCATCGAAACCCTCGCGGAAAACGCACCGCGCTCGCAAGACCCCGTGGAATTGACCACGCAGGTGCGCATTGCCCTCGGCCGTGCCATCGTGCAGCAGCTTTTCCCGGGCAGCGCCGAACTGCAAGTGATGGCGCTGGAGCCGGGACTGGAACGCATCCTTGGCCAAGCCATGGCGGGTGGCCCGGGTGGTGACAGTGGCGGCATCGAGCCGGGTCTGGCGGATACGCTGCTGCGCGAGACAGCCGCCGCCGCCGCCCGTCAGGAAGAAGTCGGCTTGCCGCCGGTGCTGCTGGTGCCGGGCAATCTCCGCTGGCTGTTGTCGCGCTTCCTACGCCGCGCTTACACCAACCTCAAGGTGTTGGCCAATGCCGAGATTCCCGATTCGCGCACGATCAAGGTGACGACAATCATCGGCGCCAAACAATGAACAATGAACAAATGCATGCAGAAGATGATGAGGGGGTGTCATGACCGTTAGAAAATTCGTTGCCGCCAATGCGCGTGAAGCCTTGCGCAAAGTAAAGGCCGAACTTGGCTCCGATGCCATTGTGGTTTCCAACAAGGCGGTGGAGGGCGGTGTCGAAATCGTCGCCATGTCCGCCGACAGCCTCGATGCGCTATCGCAGCAAACCGCGCCGCGCCAGGCTTCGCCTCCGTCCCAGTCGCAACCCCGGAACCCGGGCGATCAGCGGGCGCCGACGATGATCGCGCCCTCTCTTTCTGCGGCTGCCTCGTCCAGTCCCCGTCCCATGTCGCATGACGCCGCATTCCAGGCCGCTACTCGCTCGGCGCCCGCTGTTTCTGCCTACGCGGCGGCTTTACCGGACGACGACTACACCGTCAGCCTGTCAAGCAAGGCGCGCGCCCAGGCGCCGTTTCGCGCCTGGCAGCCCTCGGGACAGGCTGCGCCACCCGATGCCCTGTCACCACGGCCTGCGGCGGCAGCGCCGTCAGAGCGTGCGCAGGTGCATTCCGCCACCGTAACCGAGTTTGGCAACGGTAGCGGCGCCGAGCGGCCACGCCTGCGGCCGTTGCCAGGTCGTCAGTCCGAGCGGATTCAGTCGGAATCGCAGGTTGCCGACACCTTGGGCGGCATGAATTCCGATGGGATGAATGCCGAAGCCCAACGGCTCAAATCCTTCGTCGACCAGGCGCCGATGCGCACACTGGGTGGCGAGGTTCCCGCGACCCAGTTGATGGCGGAGATGCACGCGATCAAGACCCTGCTGGAGCGCCAGTTGTCCGGCTTTGCGTGGGGCGACTTGTCGCGCGACACGCCCGTCAAGGCGCTGCTGATGGCTGAAATGCTCGACGCTGGTTTCTCCGGCCAGCTTGCCCGCCGGCTGATCGAGGGGATGCCGCCAGACCTGCCCGCCGAGGCGGGCCGCAAATGGTTGCAGGCTGGCATCAATCGACGTCTGCGCACGCTGGCGACCGATGCCGACATCATCGATCGGGGCGGTGTCTTTGCCTTGGTCGGCCCTACCGGTGTAGGCAAGACCACCACCACCGCCAAGCTGGCGGCGCGCTGCGTGGTGCGTTACGGTGCTGATCGCCTGGCGTTGCTGACTACGGATTCGTACCGGATCGGCGCCCATGAACAACTGCGCATCTACGGCCGCATTCTTGGCGTTGCCGTGCATGTGGTCAGGGACAGCGAGGATCTGCGCCGTACCCTGCATGAATTGCGCAACCGCCACATGGTGCTGATCGACACCGTCGGCATGAGTCAGCGCGACCGTATGGTGGCCGAGCAGGCTGCGATGCTGACGCGCGGCGGCGAGGTCAATCGTTTGCTGCTGCTTTCCGCCACGAGTCGTGGCGACACGCTCGACGATGTTATCCGCGCCTATTCGGGCGAGGATCTGGCCGGGGTGATCCTCACCAAGATCGACGAAGCGGCTTCGCTGGCGCCAGCGCTCGATGCGGTGGTGCGTCATGGGCTGCTACTGACCCACGTCGCCAATGGTCAGCGGGTGCCGGAAGACCTGCATCTGCCGAATCGATCCTATTTGCTGCATCGGGCCTTCAAGCTGCAGCAGGCCGAATCGCCGCATCGGCTACGCGAAGAGGAGATCGGCTTGTCCATGCAGCCGGAGGCATCCAGCGACCTGAGGGCCGCCCTTGTCTGATATTTCCCGGCGGGGCGATCAGGCCGCGGGCTTGCGCCGCCTGTTCGGTGCGCGGCCGCCACAGGTGGTCGCCTTCGCGTCCGGCCGCGAGGCTTGCGGCCGTACCACTCTCGTCGTTCAAACCGCCGCAGCCCTGGCGCAACAGGGTCAGGGTGTCGTCGTTATCGACGAGAACGCCGCGCCCAACAACGCCATTGCTGCCTTTGGTCTGACGGCGCGCCATGACCTGATGCATGCGATCAGCGGTGTGCGGACGTTGCGCCACGTTGAACTGGCGGCCGCGCCACTGGTGCGCATCGTGCCGGCGGCGCGGGCGGCACGCGAACTTGACCATATCGACCGCAATACCCGCTTGCGGCTGACCGATTGTCTCGACGAACTGCAGGATGGCGCCAATTTCGTGTTGATCGACTGCGCCACTCGGCGTGGCGGTCATCTTTCGGCGCTGGCGCGCTCGGCCAGGCACATTGCGGTGGTGGTGGCGGCGCAGGGCAGCGCCATTACGCATGCTTACGCCCTGATCAAGAGCATCGCCCAGGAACGACCGCAGGGGAATTTCCAGATTGCCATCACCCGGGCACGTTCGCCTGAAGAGGCGCAGGCCATTTTCGAGAACATGCAGCGAGTGGCTCGCGAGCACCTCGGGGTGCGCCTCGACTATCTGGGTGACGCCTGTGTACCCGTGACGGCAGATCTGGCCGATGCATTGCGGCTGCGGTTGCCCACGATGACGGGGGACGGCAGTGGTATCGGTGGCACCTACCTTGGCGATGGCCTGAATCTCTGGAGCAAGGCGCCCGACAGATTTGAGCGTCGCAGCCCCGGCATCCTCGACGAGAATGCGTTTGAATCGATGGTATAGTTGGCTGCCATCCGCTGCCACTAGCTGCCCCTTACCGCCACTCTAGCGTCCTGCCACTAGTCCCCTCGCGCCACGATCTTCTCGATGTACACGCCCCAGGGTTCACCCGACAAGGAACAGCTGATTGCGCAATATGCGCCTCTCGTCAAGCGGCTGGCTTTTCACCTGATGGCCAAGTTGCCGGCGAGCGTGCAGGTCGACGACCTGATCCAGAACGGCATGATTGGCCTGCTCGACGCCATCCAGCGTTTCGAGGATGGTCTCGGCGCCCAGTTTGAAACCTATGCGGTGCAGCGGGTGCGTGGCGCCATGCTTGACGGCCTGCGCGAGAACGACTGGCTGCCGCGCGGCGTGCGCCGGGAAATGCGCCGGGTTGAATCGGCGATCCAGCAACTCGAACACCAACTCGGGCGGCAGCCTTCCGAGCAGGAACTCGCCACCGCGCTCGACATGGCTCTGGCTGATTACCAGAAGCTGTTGGGCGATGCCCGCGGCCACCAGTTGGTTCACCTCGAAGATCTCGGCGATGGCGGCGAGGAAGGCTATCTGGAGCGCCACGCCTCGGGTCCCTCGCAGGATCCCCTTGCGGTGCTGGAAGAGGCCAGTGTGCGCAACGCGCTGGTAGTGGCGATCGCGGCGCTGCCGGAACGCGAGAAAATGGTCATGGCCCTGTATTACGAACAGGATCTTAATCTGCGTGAAATCGGCGCGGTGATGAGCGTGACCGAATCCCGCGTTTGCCAGTTGCACACCCAGGCGGTGGCGCGCCTGCGCGCGGCCGTGGTGGTTGGGGATGAGGCGCCGATCAAGAAGCGTCGCGGCCGCCCGCCCAAAGTGCGGGAGGTGGTGGTGTAAACCACCGACATGGACAAGATCAGTATCGTTGGACTGGTGCTTGGCATTGGCACCATCGTACTCGGGCAGGTGCTCGAAGGTGGGCATATCGGCTCCCTATTCCAGCCGACCGCCTTGCTGATCGTGATTGGCGGGACGTTAGGTGCGGTGATGCTGCAAAGTCCACTCAGCACCTTCATGGACGGCATGCGCATGGTACGGTGGGTTTTCGTGCCGCCGCCGATTTCACCCAAAGGGGTGATCGACCAGATCACCAAATGGAGCCATTTGTCGCGCAAGGAAGGACTCCTGGCGCTCGAAGGACAGATCGCCGCCCTGCGCGATCCCTTCTCGCGCAAGGGTTTGCAGCTGCTTATTGATGGCGCCGAGCCCGACCGCTTGCGCGAGGTGCTGGAAGTGGATATCGGCACCTATGAGGCGCAGCTCAAACTTTCGGCAAAAATTTGGGAATCGGCGGGTGGCTATGCGCCGACCATCGGCATTCTGGGCGCAGTAATGGGCCTTATTCATGTGATGGAAAACCTGTCCGATCCATCCAAGCTGGGCGCGGGCATTGCTGTTGCATTCGTAGCCACTATCTATGGAGTCGGTTCGGCCAACCTGATTTTCCTGCCTGTCGCCAAGAAGTTGCTGGCCAACATCGAGCGTCTGGTCGGCGTACGCGAGATGATGCTCGATGGCCTGGTGGGAATTGCCAATGGTGAAAATCCCCGGATCATCGAAAGCCGGCTACAGGGTTATTTCGGTTGAGGCTGCGCGCTTGAGGAATCGTCGCCGCCACGCCGAAGAGCATGAAAATCACGAACGCTGGCTGGTTTCCTACGCCGACTTCATTACCCTGCTATTCGCCTTTTTCGTCGTGATGTACGCCATCTCGCAGATCAACGAGGGCAAGTACCGCGTACTGTCGGACACCCTGGCCACGGCCTTTCGTCCCAATGCGGGCGTTAGTGCTTCGGGTGCGCTGGTGCAGGTCAATCCCAATGCGCCCAGCCCGCTGGCCATTCCGGTTCGCAAGAATCCGGCCCAGCTCAAGGTTGAGGAAACCAAGCGCCAGAACAAGGAAAAAATGCGCAACATGGCCAAGGAGTTGATGGAGGCGCTGGGGCCTTTGGTGCAGGGCGGCCAGGTGCGCGTGACCGAAGGAGCCATGGGTATTACCATCGAGATCAACGCCAGCGTGCTGTTTGCCTCGGGGGATGCGCGGCTCGACCCGGTCGCCGTGCGCGCCCTGTTTGCCGTGGCGCAAGTGCTGGTGCCGACCGACTTCCCCGTGACCGTGGAAGGCCATACGGATAACGCGCCAATCAGCACGCCGCAATTTCCATCAAACTGGGAACTGTCCGGTGCGCGTGCCGCCAGCGTGGTGAGGTTGTTTATCGACGCTGGCGTCGATGCCCGCCGGCTCACTGCCCTCAGCTTTGCCGATCAGCGTCCGGTTGCCGACAACGGTGCGCAGGATGGTCGTCAACGCAACCGGCGGGTGGCGATCAATATCGATGCGATGGTGCCGGATAAACTGGTAGAAGTGCCGGTGCCGGCTGCGCCAGCGAAGCAGTAGATTCGGAGCCGGATCGGGGCCGGCTGGATCAGGGCCAGGGTTCGCGGGCGCGGCGCTTCAGGCCGAGCCAAGCATGCGGCCGCCGGGGCCCTTGGTTTGGGTATGACCGTCCGGGCCATAGGTCATGGCGTGTTGGGTGGCGCCCATCAAGGCGGCCAACGCCTGCTGGGTGTGCTGCATGCGTGTTCCGATCAGTTTGCCATTGAGTTCGTTTAGGCGGCGCGCTTCGCCGGCCAGCGGCAGCAATTCCTGCCAATTCCGCCGACTTGTCGTGTCGTGGGGTGATGCGGCCAGCCAGGCTTCCATACCTTCGCGGCCGGTGGGCAAACGCGCCGAGGCCAAAGCCGTCTCGCGACCCTGCGCCTGCGCGGTGAGCCGTGTCGCTAGCGCCGACTTTTTATCGATCAACGCGGACAAGGCATCGGCGTTGCCGTCGATCAGCGTGGTTTGTTCTACTTTGAGAAGGGCGACAAACTCGCGCAAATCGCGCAGTTCGTCCGCCAGCAGTACAGCGAGTGGATGCGCTGGTGCGCGAGGCTGTGCTGGTGGCTTGGCTGTTGTCACCTAGCCACGCTGGCCCAGCATATCGCGCACGCTCTGCAACAGACCGTCGGCGATGCGTTCCGGATTGATGCTGAAGCGACCTTCGGCGATGGCCTGCTTGATCTCGGCGACACGCGCCGCATTGGCCGGCGCACCCGGTTCCATGGTGGCGCCGACTGCCTGCATCCGTGCCGAGAGGGATGAAATCTCGACTCGCGCAGCGTCGCCGCCTTCGGGCTGGCGCAGGGCAGCCGCAGTACTGCCGGGCGTGCCGCCACGACTTGCCGCTACGGGTGAGCCTACTGATTTGACTCCGCTATCGATCTTCACGGTGGAATCCTTTTTTCAACTGTTTGCCGAGACCAAAGCCCGGCTAGCTGTCTTGATTATCGGCATTTCGCACCGAAACTTTAACCATTCATTCGACGGGGCAATCTATCAAATAAGGCCATGATTCTACATGACTAGTAATTCACTTCGACGCTGCCGTCGGCCAGGGCGACGCCACTGACCATCTGCCCGCTCGCCAGTCGCACCTGCACGACCTGCCCGGCAACGGCATTGGTCAGCGCCTTGCCTTCGTTGGTCACAGCAAAACCCGGGCCACGCGAGATGAGTTTGATGCTCTGGTTCTGGCGGACGACAGTGGGCAGACGCAGCATGTCGCTGCGCAGCGGTCGGCCCGCCGGCAGTGACACCGCCAGCGTGCGACCTAGCGCTTGCGCCGGATCGGTGACGATGCCGGTCGGCATCAGCGTCAGGTCGCCGGCCTGGTGGCCGAGGTCGGCTTCCTGAATAACCTGCCCCTGCGAGATGGGACGGGCACTGACGAGATAGTCACCACTTACTTTAATATCGACGGCGACGAACAGGCTCCATCCCTCCTGCGCCTGGCAGCGGACAACGACCTGGGTCCGGCCCCAGGGGCGGGCGCCGGGTGGCATCGAGGCGTTGAAGCTGGTGCAGGGCGCCAGTTGATTATTGGGATCGATGGCGCCAACCGTGTAGCTGACTTGTCCCGGCAAGCCCTTGGTCTGGACGCTCAGGAAATTTTCCACGGCGCGCCTGACTGGCGCAGGATCCTGTCGGGCCAGGCTGGAGGTGCTAGCGCCGGCAGAGGCCAGCAAGCAGGCGATGAAAACGAAACGAAATATGCGCATGCGCCGATTCAAACACAAGGAGGACGTGCCGGGCAAGATGCGTGGGCGTGCGGAGCAGTCTACGGCAAGATTTGCCGAGCTTTGGCGCGGCTTGCCGGGCGCCGCCGCGATCACAGGCGGAAAACGGCCGCAATTCATGTTTAAGGCTGTCTTGGCCGCCACTGGCACGCCCCGTGCATTACGGCAGTACTCGCATCAACATGAATCAATACCGGCAACCATGATCGACCGCATCGACAACGAAATCGGCTTCCAGCGAACGGCGTTGAATCTCCGCGCCTATCGTCAGGAATTGCTCGCGTCGAACATCGCCAACGCCGATACGCCTAATTACAAGGCGCGCGACGTCGATTTCAAATCCGCGCTGAACGATGCGCTGTCCGGCAAGGGTAGCGGGCAGATGGCGCGCACGCAGGCGGGACACATTCCCCCGGTGGAGATCAGGCGGACTCAGCCTGGCCATCTGGCGGGTCAGCCCGATGGCGGCCCCTTTGCCGCATCGCTCAAATACCGTGCGGAGTTTCAGGGCGCGGTGGATGGCAACACGGTAAATATGGATGTCGAGCGCGCGGCCTTTGCCGAGAACTCCGTCCAGTATGAGGCGATGCTGACCTTCATCAACGGCCGCTTCAAGACGCTGGCCAGCGCTATTCAGGGACAGTGAGGAACATTAAATGAGTGTCTTCAACGTGTTCCACATTGCCGGATCCGCCCTGACGGCCCAGTCGGCCCGCCTCAACGCGGTGGCGAGCAACCTCGCCAATGCCGACAGTATCGTTGGCGCCGATGGTCAGCCCTACCGCGCAAAGCAGGTAGTGTTCAAGGCGACGGCGGTCGAAGGTGGTGGCGTGGGGGTGAGAGTAACGCAGGTGGTCGACAGCGCCGCTCCCCTGCGACTGCAATACGACCCCGCCAACCCGGCGGCGAACGAACAGGGTTATGTGTCGATGCCGAACGTAAATGTCGTCGACGAGATGGTGAACATGATATCCGCGTCGCGCGCTTATCAGAACAACGCCGAAGTAATGAACACGGCCAAGTCCTTGTTGCAGAAAACTCTGGCAATTGGGCAGTAAGGCCTTGAAGGAGATATGAAATGACAACAGCGATACAGTCTTCAACAGCAACAACGCAGGCGCTGCTGGACTCGGTTAACGGTTCGAGCAGCAAGGCCAAGACGACCAGCGCCACCGCCGATACCCAAGATCGCTTCCTGAAGCTGCTGACCACCCAGCTCAAGAACCAGGATCCGCTGAATCCGATGGATAACGCCCAGATGACGTCGCAACTGGCGCAAATCAGCACGGTCGATGGCATCACGAAGCTTAACGAAACCCTGCAGAAACTGGTATCGAGCAGCGTCGATGCCGAAGCCATGCAGGCCGCTGCGCTGGTCGGTCATCAAGTTATGGTGGCGGGTAATGGCCTGACGCTGACCGAAGCCGGCGCCGTTGGTGGCATGGAACTGAGGTCGGGGGCCGACAAGGTGGTCGTCACGGTTAAAGACGCTAATGGCCTGGTGGTGAAGACCCTGAACCTTGGCGGTCTCGATGCCGGGCAACACAACTTCACCTGGGACGGCATTAGCGACGGAGGTGCCAAGGCAGTCAGTGGTACCTACCAACTGTCAATCAGCGCCAAGCAGGGCGAGTCTGGCGTCGATGCCACGGCGCTTGAACTGGCGCAAGTACTCAGCATCAATCGTGGTAGTCAGGGCGTTAGCCTGGATCTCGGGCGTCTCGGACTGACCAACATGAACG
>JAIFMO010000204.1 GCA_020048435.1 Sulfuritalea sp. | reverse complement strand
GAGATCGAGCGCGGCGCTCGGGCTATCAGAGGCGATGTACTCGCGAATTGCCTTTCGATCTTCTCGCGCCGGCAGCGTCCAAACCAGCTTCATGAGTTGGCGCTGGCCATCTTTCGCCGTGTCTCTGCGCGCCAGGCAGCTGCTTCAACTTCAACCTCTTCGGATGAAACCAAATCGCCGGCAGTGGCCGCGTCGAGGCCGATTTGAACCTCACGCCGGAACCAGGAGTCATACTCTGCGGCCTCTTGCTGTTGCTTCACGAAGTCACGCATGAAGTCGCGCAAGAGTTGTGCGCCGGTACGGTCGCGGGACTTCGCGGCCGTGGAAAACTGTTCTTTCAGTCCTTCGTCGACGCGAAAGGTAAACGTTGCTTCGCTCATGACAGCACCTTGATGTATTACACGGTTAGTACACGGTAGCACAATGGTCAATCGTCGCACTTCCCGTCCCGAGTGCGCCCGGCTGGTTCCGGCCCGGGCTGACTCAGATTTTCATCCTGATCCGCCCTACGGCAAAGATGCCCAGCAGGGTTATGGCCGTTGCCAGGTAGCCCGTCCAGTTGTAGCGCACGATGCCGCCGGCGGCGTCGGTGGCGATGACGAGGCCGCCGACAACCGCGGCCAGGCCCGAGGCGAATTGCAGGACGGCGGCGTTGATGGCGAGGAAGGTGCCGCGCAGCGCCGGTTGCGCCGCCGAGGTGACAATGGCCATGGCCGGCACCATGCGGCCCGGCACCAGGACGAAGAACAGCGTGGTGCAGGCCAGCACGACGGCCAGTGGCGCTGGCCCAAGGTGAGTCACCAGCAGCAGCGGCAGGATCGATCCGGCGGCGACGAATCGATAGACGCGGACCTTGCCGTGACGGTCGGCCAGTCGCCCGATCCAGCGCGACGAAAAGAACGAGGCGACACCGCCGCAGAGATAGATCAGCGGGATGTCGGCCTGCGCCACGCGGACGTTGCCGACGATGAAGATGGTGATAAATGGAATCACCATGAAGCTGGCGAACACCAGCAGCGCCATGAAAGTCAGTGCGCGCAGGTGGTTGCCGTCGCGCAGCGCGGCCGCCATTGCCGCCAGCGGGTGAGGGCGTTCGCCATCGGTGGCAAGATGGCCGCGCAGCACCGGCAGCACGCGCCAGGCCAGCAGCAGCAGGCCGCAGGCGACGGTGGCGATGAACAGGAAAGGGAAGCGCCAGCCGAAATGGTTGGCGAGGTAGAGCGAGGCGGGCACGCCAGCCACCGTGGCGACCGAAAACGCCGCCATGATGGTGCCGCTGGCCCGGCCGCGCCGCTGGAACGGTATCAGGTCGCCCACCATCGTCTGCACCATGCCGCCCAGCACGCCCCCGAAAGCGCCGGCCGTGCCGCGGGCGATGAGCAGGGAGGTAAAGCCGGGCGCCAGCGCGCAGAACAGCGTTGCCAGTCCAAACAGCCCGATCATGACCATCATCAGTCGCTTGCGCTCGAAACGGTCGACAAAGGTGGCGACAAGTACGCCGGAAACCGCGGCCGTGAAGGTGTAGGCCGAGACGAGCAGGCCGAATTCGTGCGTGCCCACGGCCAGTTCGCGCATCAGGATCGGCCCCAGCGGCATCATCACCATGAAGTCAACGATGTGCGCGAACTGTATGCCGGCCAGGGTCAGCAGCAGCAGACGTTCACGTTCGGGTGAGAGATTCAAGGTGTCCGCTGCTCGCCGTGGCTGGGGCGTGCTGCCACTTATTTGCCGCTATCCGTGGTTTTTTTTTGGGCTGGCTTTGCTTTGTTCGTTTTTGCTTTGGTTGCCTTTGTTTTTGAAGCCTTTTTCTTGGTTGGCTTTGCTTTGGTCCGTTTGGTGGTCTGCTTGGTCTGCTTAGTCTGCTTGACCTGCTTGCTGGCCTTCTTTGTCGCCAGTTCGCCCATGCAGGTTTTGCGTTCGGCGGCGACCTTGCCCTTGCAGCTTTCGCGGATCGCCTGCATGGACTCGCAGCGTTGGGGGTCGGGATGCTGGCTGCAATCGGGCGGCGGCATGTTGTCTTCGATGCAGGCGCGAAGATCGCGACCGCGCTTGTCCTTGCAGGTATCCATGGCCCGCAGGCGAATCTCGCAGCGTTGCGGGTTGCGCGCCGTGACGCATTCGGGGTAAGACTTGTCTGACTGGGATTCAACGCCCACCATTTCCGTACTCAATCTGCCGGCCATTGTGTCGGTCGTTATGTCGGTCATGGTGTCGACCGATCCCGTCTGGGCGAAGGCGGTAAAAGACAGTATTGCCGCAACCAAGCCGCCGACCATCAAAGTTTGACTGTGCCGCACTATCAATCTCCTCGTCGAGGTAATGGCCGAATATTAGCGCATCGCGACCGACGGGCCGGCCGCTGCAAGATGTTCTTACAATTGTTGCCGTACCGCTAGCGCCGACTTTTTGACGGGCCCTTGGGCTATCATGCCCCGCATGAATTTTCGCCTCGTCGCCCATAGCATCGTCACCCGCCTGGTCTTGTTGGCTATCGCCATCACGGTCATGGGCTCGGTCGTGCGCTATTTCATGCTGACGCATTTCCTGCGTGAGGACTTGGGCGCGGTGGTGGCCTCGCAGCAACTGGTGATGGCCAGTTATGTCGCGCGCGATATCGAACACAAGATTACCGAGCGCCAGGCCATGCTTGGGCGACTGGCGGCGACGCTGCCGCTGGAACTGCTGGCCCGGCCGGAGGCCCTGCGCGCATGGTTGGGCGAGCGCCACGAACTGCTGCCCCTGTTTTCACATGGCGTGTTCATTGTCGATGTCACGGGCAAGGTGGTGACCGACTATCCCGCGCGGCCGGAACGTGCGGGCATCGACTACGCCGACCGCGACTATGTTCGCGCCGCCCTGGCCGGCGAGGCCTTTGTCGGCCGCCCCGTCGTCGGACGGGTGGCGAAAATACCGGTGTTGCCGCTGGCTGTACCGGTGAAGGATGCCGGCGGACAGGTGCGCGCGGTGCTGGTCGGCATTACGCCACTAGCCGCGCCGGGCTTCATCGATCTGTTGCAGCAGGGCCGCATTGGCAATGCGGGCGGTTTCCTGCTGATCTCGCCGCGCGACAAACTGTTCGTGGCCTCCACCCAGCCCGAAATGGTACTCAAGCCAACGCCGCCGCCGGGCGTAAATGCCCTGCACGACCGCGCCATGGCAGGCTTTCGTGGCAGCGGCATCACCGTCAATGCCCAGGGTGTCGAAGAGATTTCCGCCATGGTCTCGGTGCCCAGTACCGGCTGGTTCGTCGTCGCCCGGCTACCCACGGCAGAGGTCTTCGTCACCGTCGTGCGGGCGCAGCGTTACGTCATCGCCAATGTCGTCGGGGTGATTTTGTTCCTCCTGGTGTTTGTTGCGGCGGCTTTGCTGCTCGTGTTTCGGCCCCTGTTCAGGGCCGCGCGCCACGCCGACCGCATGACGCTTGGCGAAGCGCCGCTGGAACCGCTGACGGTGGTGCGCGACGACGAGGTTGGCCATCTGACCGCGGCATTCAACCGCCTGTTGGCCAAGCTGTTCGCCACGCAGGCGGAACTGGCGCGCATGGCGCATCACGACGCGCTGACCAACCTGCCCAACCGCCTGCTGCTGGCCGATCGCCTGCGCCAGGTGCTGGCGCGGGCGGAGCGCAACGGCACGCGCTTGGCGGTGTTGTTCCTCGATCTCGATGGTTTCAAGCCGATCAACGACAAGTTCGGCCACGAGGCGGGCGATGCCGCGCTGGTGCAGGTGGCGGAGCGCCTGGGTCATCTAGTGCGCGAGTCCGATACGCTGGCACGCGTTGGCGGCGACGAATTCGTGGTGGTGATGGCTGATCTGGACAAGGAAACGCATCTGGCCGCCGTGGCGGCCGGTACGGTGGCTGCCAAGTGCATCGAGGCGCTGGCGCGGCCGTTCGACATTCTCGGCGAGACCTGCCTGCTGGGCGCGTCGGTGGGGATTGCGCTGGGCGACGGCGGTGGCAACCCCCACGACCTGTTGCTGACCGCCGATCAGGCCATGTACCGGGCCAAGCAGTCTGGCCGCGGCTGTTATGTGCTGGCCGAAAACGAGATCGCGCGGGGAGAGACCGTGCAGGGAGAAACAGCAACATGAGCAATCCCACCCATCCCCCGGCGCATTCACCGGCGCACGCTCCAGCTCACCCGCACCCGCCGACCGAAGAACGGCGCCTGACCCTCGTCGAGGTGATCGAGGCGCTTGCGACCGAGGGGCTCGTCGATGCCGCCGAGGCGGCGCGCTTCAAGCAGGAAAGGCGCTATTTCAAGGGCGACGCCCATCCGCTGACGGTGATTGCCGAGCAGCGCTGGAAGTCGGCCTTGCCGCCGAATCGCTTGCTCGACCTCGATGCGCTGACGCAATGGCTGGCCGGGTGGAGCGGCCTCGACTACCTGCACATCGACCCGCTGAAGATCAATTTCACGGCGGTGACCGAGGTGATGAGCATCGCCTACGCGACGCGCTTCCGTATCCTGCCGGTGGAGGTGAAGGCGCACGAAGTGGTGATCGCCACGGCCGAGCCCTGGCAACGCGCCTGGGAAGCCGAACTCAAGCCCATCCTGCGCAAGGAGATCCGCCGCGTCATCTGCAACCCCGACGACATCGCGCGTTTCCAGGTCGAGTTCTACAACCTGGCCAAGTCGGTCAAGGGCGCGCTGCACAAGGGCGAATCGACGTCCGGTATTTCGAACTTCGAGCAACTGGTCGAACTCGGCAAGTCCAACAAACAGTTCGACGCCAACGACCAGCATATCGTGCGCATCGTCGACTGGCTCTGGCAATATGCCTTCGAACAGCGCGCGTCGGACATCCACATGGAGCCCCGGCGCGAACTGGGACTGGTGCGTTTTCGCATCGACGGCGTGCTGCACGAGGTTTACCAGATCCCCATGACGGTGCTGACCGCCATGACCAGCCGCATCAAGATTCTCGGCCGCATGGACGTGGTGGAAAAGCGGCGGCCGCAAGATGGCCGCATCAAGACCCGCACGCCAGGCGGGCAGGAGGTTGAACTGCGTTTATCGACCCTGCCAACCGCCTTCGGCGAGAAGCTGGTGATGCGAATTTTCGATCCGGAAGTGCTGGTGCGCGACTTCGCCGATCTCGGTTTTTCCGACGAGGACGCGGGGCGCTGGCGCGAAATGACCGCGCGGCCCAACGGCATCGTGCTGGTTACCGGCCCCACCGGTTCGGGCAAGACGACGACGCTCTACACGACGCTCAAGCACCTGGCGACACCCGAGGTCAACGTCTGCACGCTGGAAGATCCGATCGAAATGATCGAGGCCTCTTTCAATCAGGTGCAGATTCAGAGCGATATCGGCATGGGCTTCGCCGAGGGCATTCGCGCGTTGATGCGGCAAGACCCGGACATCATCATGGTCGGCGAAATTCGCGATCTGGAAACGGCCGACATGGCCATCCAGGCGGCCCTGACCGGCCACCTGGTGCTGACGACCCTGCACACCAACGACGCCCCGGCGGCCATCACGCGCCTGCTCGATCTCGGCGTGCCGGCCTATCTGTTGCAATCGACCCTGCTGGGCGTCATGGCCCAGCGGTTGGTGCGCACGCTCTGCCCGAAGTGCAAGCGGGCCGGCGGCCTGCGCACGGAAGACGAGATCGCATGGCAGGGGCTGGTGGCGCCCTGGAAATCGACCCGGCCCTCCACGCTCTATCATCCGGTCGGCTGCCTCGATTGCCGCAACACCGGCTATCAGGGACGCATGGGCCTCTACGAAATACTGGTGATGTCACCGGAAATCAAGAAGCTGGTGACGGCCCACACCGACATCGCCAGCCTGCGCGAGCAGGCCGCGCGCGAAGGCATGAAGCCACTGCGCATCTCCGGCGCGCGCAAGGTGGCGGCCGGGCTGACCACCATCGACGAAATCGTCAAGGTGGCGCCGCCACTTGATAGTGCATGATCACGCGCATTGAAAAATCTTAAACGTCCCATCGTTCTTTTCGTCATTGCTGCGCTTGTCGTGGCCGTCGCCGGGTTCGTCTGGCTACGCGGCGATGCCGTCAAGCTTGCTCGTGCCGAGCGGGGCGAATTGCGCCAGTCCGTGGTTGCCAGCGGTCGCGTGCGGACACCGCAACGCATCGAGGTGGCGGCGCAGATCACCGGCCGCGTGATCGCCGTCGAGGTGCCGGAAGGCGCCACGCTAACGCCCGGCCAGATAATGCTGCGTCTCGACGACAGTGAATTGAAAGCCGGTGTCGCCCAGGCGCGGGCGACGCTGACGCAAAACGAAGTCCGCCTGCGCCAGGTTGGCGAACTCGGGCTACCGGTTGCCGAGCAGAGCCTGCGCCAGGCGGAAGCCACCGCAACGCAGGCCCGCAAGCAGTTCGAGCGGGTTGGCGAACTGGTCGCCAAGGGTTTTTACAGTGCGGCCCAGCTCGACGATGCGAGGCGTGGCCGCGATGTCGCCGACAGCCAGTGGCGTTCGGCCCAACTCCAGGTTGCCAGCAACCGGCCGGACGGGGGCGATGCCCGCGTTGCCCGCGGTAACGTCGATCAGGCGCGCGCCGCGCTGGCCGTTGCCGCGGCGCGGCTGGCCTATGCGACGCTGCGCGCGCCGGTGGCCGCTACCGTGCTGACGCGAGCGGTCGAGCCGGGCGACACCGCACAGCCGGGCAAGCTGCTGCTGACGCTGGCGCCAACGGGTGACACCGAACTGACAGTGCAGATCGACGAAAAGAACCTCGGCCTGCTCACCCTCGGCCAGCCGGCCCTGGCCTCGGCCGACGCTTATCCCGGCGAGCGGTTCAAGGCGGTCGTCAGCTATATCGCGCCTTCGGTCGATGCCCAGCGTGGCTCGGTCGAGATTCGTCTGCGCGTGCCGCAACCGCCGGGCTATCTGAAACACGAAATGACCGTCTCGATCGATATCGAGTCCGCACGCCGCGCGCAGGCCATCATCGCGCCCTTCGATAGCGTGCGCGAGGCGAACGGCCCGCAGCCCTGGATAATGGTCGTCCGTGATGGCCGTACGCAGCGCCAGCCGGTGCGGCTGGGCGTGCGCGGCGCCGGCAAGGTGGAAATCCTCGACGGCATCGCGGACGGCGAGGCGCTGGTTCCGGCGGCCGTAACTTTGCCGGAAGGGCGCAAGGTGCGGGCGCTTGATCGCTGAAATGTCGTTGCAATGCCACTGAAAACAGGCAAGCCATGAAACCCTGGATGCCGTTCGAGTGGATTGCCGCCATCCGCTTCCTGCGCGAGGGGCGGATGCAGTCGCTGCTGATCATCGTCGGCGTGGGGGTGGGCGTCGCCGTCATCGTTTTTATGTCGGCCCTGCTCGCGGGCTTGCAATCCAATCTGATCAAACGCACCCTCAGTTCCCAGGCGCACATCACGCTGCTGCCACCCGAAGAAGTCGCCCGGCCGCAGGTGGCGCTGGATCACACGGCGTTGCGCCTGCAAAAACAGGCCCAGCGCCTGCGCTCGATCGATCAGTGGCAGCAGGTGCGGGACCGCCTCCAAAAATGGCCCGAAATCGCTGCTGTATCGCCGCTGGCCTCCGGCCCGGCGTTTGCCGTGCGCGGCGACGCCAACAAGTCTGTCACCCTGGTCGGCATCGAGCCGGAACGCTACAACCAGGTGATTTCGCTGGCCGAGCGCATCACCCGCGGCGAGTTGCGCGTCGGCGCCGGCGAGACGGTGATCGGCATCGAACTGGCCAAGGATCTGGGCGCCGACGTCGGCGACAAGCTGCGCATCGCCACCGCTGCCGGCGCCAGCGAAACACTGACCATCACCGGCTTGTTCGACCTTGGCAACAAGGGCGTCAATGCGCGCAATGTCTATGTCGGCCTGCGCACGGCGCAGACGCTGCTCAACCTGGTTGGCGGCGTTTCCAGCATCGACCTTGCCCTGCACGACCTCAATCTCGCCGAGGCGCTAGCCCAGCGCATCGCCGGCGAAACCGGGCTGACGGCGGATAGCTGGATCAAGACCAATGCCCAGTTCGTCACCGCGCTGACCTCGCAGACTGTTTCGAGCAACGTGATCCGCTTTTTTATCGGGCTATCGGTAGCCTTCGGCATTGCCAGCGTGCTGGTCGTTTCGGTGATCCAGCGCAGCAAGGAAATCGGCATCCTGCGCGCGATGGGGGCGACGCAGGTGCAAATGCGGCGCATTTTCCTGTTGCAGGGAGGCATCGTCGGTTTCTTTGGTTCAATCCGGATGGCACGCCGTTGTTCGTGATCGGCGTCGAACCGGGGTTGGTGCTTATCGCCGCTGGCGGCGCCAGTCTGGTCGGCATTGTCGCCGCGCTGCTGCCGGCCCGCCGCGCTGCCGCGCTCGACCCGGTCGAGGCCATCCGCGGCTGAATTCGATGACTGATCCTGTCCTGCAACTCGTCGGTATCCGCAAGTGTTACGGCTGCGGCGAGACCGAGAGCGAAATCCTCCACGGTATTGACCTGCACCTGGCGCGTGGCGAGTTTGCGGCGCTGATCGGTCCTTCCGGTTCGGGCAAGAGCACCCTGCTTAACCTGATCGGCCTGCTCGACCGCCCCACCGGCGGCCAGTTGTTCATCGACGGCCAGGAAACCGGCCAGCTCGACGACACCGGCCTGACGCGCCTGCGCGGCCAGCGCATCGGTTTCGTCTTTCAGCATCACAACCTGATTCCTGCCTTCACCGCACTGGAAAATGTCGCCATGCCCTTGCTGGTCGCGCGTGGCCGACCGGATGCAGCGATGTTCTCCATTGCCGGCGACTTGCTCGACCAGGTCGGCCTCGCCGAGCGCAAGCAGTACCTCGCCAACCGCCTTTCCGGTGGCCAGCAGCAGCGCGTCGCCATCGCCCGCGCCCTGGCCATGAGCCCTTCGCTGGTGCTGGCCGACGAACCGACCGGTAACCTCGACACACATTCGGCAGATGATGTCTTTGCCTTGATGCGCGAGGTTAACGTCCGGCTGCGGACGACCTTCCTGATCGTCACCCACGATCCGCGTCTGGCCCAGCGTTGCGACCGCATCATCGAACTCATCGACGGGGAAATCGTTTCCGACCAGCCTCACGCAGTCGGCTGAGTCGCCACCGCGATGGTGCGATGCCCGTTGTCGACGACCGGAATATCAATCAAAAATTTCGGCCGGCCTATTACTTTCTGGATATTGATTCGGCTCAAGCGGTAAGATTCGGCTTGACCCCGCCTCTCGTGGGGCTTTGATCCGGGAATACCATGTCAGTCGAACTTTATAACGATGGCCAGCACACCTGCCTGGCTTTTTACGACCTCGTCGACGAAGAACACGATCATGCCGTGCAGTGCAATCAGTTCCTGGTGGCCGATTCCGGTCATGGCGCGCTGATCGATCCCGGCGGCAACATGACCTATAACGCCCTGCTGATGGCGATGCAGAAGTATTTTCCGTCGAAGGAACTGAACTACGTGCTGGCCTCGCACCCTGACCCGGACATCGTTGCCTCGATCAACAAGTGGTTTGTCGCCTCGCCTTGCAAGTTGTTGATCTCTACCTTATGGACGCGCTTCATTCCCCATTTCACCACCGGTCGCGACATCAGCGGTCGTATTCTGGGCATTCCTGACCCGGGCATGAACATCACGCTGGGTAATTCGGTGATCAAGGCGCTGCCGGCGCATTTCATGCACGCCGAAGGCAACTTCCAGTTTTACGATGTCAAGTCGAAAATTCTCTTTTCGGGCGACCTCGGCGTCTCGCTGGTCGACCACACGCGGGCGGCCCAGCCGGTGACCGATTTCGATGCCCACATTCCGCTGATGGAGCCTTTTCACCGGCGCTACATGGTATCGAACAAGATCATGCGTTTCTGGGCGGCGATGGTGCGCGGCCTCGACATCGAGCAAATCGTGCCGCAGCACGGGCAACGCTTCGTCGGCAAGCCGATGTGCAAACGCCTGATCGACTGGCTGGAAACCGTACAGTGCGGCGTCGACAACATGACCCAGTCCAACTACCGCGCGCCCTGATCGGTGTAATCAGAGAATGTAGCCCGTATCGACCTTGCCGTAGAACGGCGGCCAGCGGCCGACGAGGTTTTCGAGCAGCGTCAATTCGGCGTCGGTATGGTTGATCACCGGCGCACTTACCATCATGCTCGGCATGTTCTTGTCGTCGTGTAGCCACAATGGATGGTCGTGGTGGGTGGTGAGCACCGTCTCCCACTTTTGCGGCGCCGCCGCGGGAATGATCCTGGCTTCGCCGTAGCAGAGGCAGAAGTAGGTTGCCGTACCGCTAGTGCCGACTTTTTTCGCGACGCCTTCCTCAATGTAGCAGGCCGTGCCACGAATGCCGATGGTGGCGGTGCTGACCGTGATGCTGCGTTCGCCCTTGCTGAAAACCGAGAGCAGTTTGCCGGTGATGACGCGCATGAAACTGGCCATGTCGGGGCCGAAGCTGACGGTGCTCGACTCGCGTTGCAGGAAGGCGTCCTGGCCGATCACGTACAGCGCCTCGGCGCCAGGGCCGGTGATTACGGTATCGCCGGGCTTGACCAGCAGGCCTTCGCGCGCCGTCTTGCCATTGACCGTTACCGTCCCCTTGAGCCTGTGCAGGCCCGGCGGTACCGGGTTGACGCCCGCCGCCAGCGCGGCGCGAATGAGGCCCAGCCGGTCAGCGGCGGTGAGAATGCCGGCGGCGGCGAGTGCGCGCAACAGGTGGCGACGGGGCTGTGACGGCCGCCCTGAAAAAGTCGGCGCTAGCGGAACGGCATTGGGGCGGTTCATGGTCGGATTCCTTTCCGTATCAGGCATTGTTGCCGAAGGAGAGCGTGTCGATGATTGCGTTGAGCCGGGCGGCACTGACCGGCTTGGCCAGAAAGTCATCCATGCCGGCCGCCAGGCAGGCCTCGCGATCGGATTCGAAGGCATTGGCGGTGAGCGCGATGATGGGGATGCGAGATACACCCTTGTTCCTGGCCTCGCGCTGAGTTTCAATCTGACGGATGCGCCGGGTGGCTTCGATGCCATCGACGTTCGGCATCTGCATATCCATGAAAATCAGGTCGAAGCCGCCGCGCTCGAAAGCGGCGATGGCCTCGGCGCCATCGGCGGCGATGGTGACCGCGTGGCCACGCTTGCCGAGCAGCGCGCGCATCATGGCCTGATTGGTGGCGACATCCTCGGCGACCAGAATACGCCGGCCCGGTGCGACGGCACGGGTGGTGGTGGCATGGTTGGCAACCGGAATAGTGGCGACGGCAGGCGTGGTGGTGACGGTCGCGGTGGGCGTGGGCCGGGCCGGTTCGCCGGCAAGAACACGGAAGGGCATTTCGACCGTGAAGCGGCTGCCCTGGCCCGGCGTGCTGTCGAGACTGATCGTTCCGTCCATGAGGTCAACCAAGCGCCGGCAAATTGCCAGGCCGAGTCCGGTGCCGCCGTAGCGGCGGGTCGTCGAGTTGTCGGCCTGCGAGAAGGCGTCGAAAATGAAGGCGGCGCGGTCAACCGGCACGCCAATGCCCGTGTCGGTGACGCTGAAGGCGATGCGGTGGCGTTCATCGGTCACGTTTGCCTCGGTTGCCTCAGTTGCCGCGGTCGCCGCAGTCGTCATGGTCAACGGGCTACACTCGCGACACTCAATGACGATGCCGCCCTGATGGGTGAACTTGATCGCGTTGTTGAGCAGATTGCCGATGATCTGGCGCAGGCGCACCGGGTCGCCAATGAGGATGTCGGGCAGGTTTGGGTCGAGTTCGAGCCGGAGTGTCAGTCCCCTGCCTGCCACCAGCGGTGCGTTGATCGACGCGACCTCGCGCATGAGGTTGCCGACGTGGAAGGGGATGGATTCGATTTCCACCTTGCCGGCTTCGATCTTGGAATAGTCGAGAATCTCGTTAAGGATGGTCAGCAGGGCGTCGGCCGATGCCTTGGCCAGGTTCAGATGTTCGCGCTGCCCGTCGCTGACGCAATCCATCAACGCCAGTTCGGTCATGCCGATGATGCCGTTCATCGGCGTGCGGATTTCGTGGCTCATCGTAGCCAGGAACACCGTTTTGACCCGTGCCGCCTGCTCGGCCCGCTCCTTGGCGGCGAGCAGTTCGGCCTCGTGGCGCTTGCGCTCGGTGATGTCGGTGGTGACGCCGATGAAATGCCGCACGTGCCCATCGTGATCGCGGGCGGCGGTGATCGTGGCCTGGACATCGTAGAGGCTGCCATCTTTACGGCGGTTCACAAACTCTCCGCGCCAGACGCCGTCTTGCATGATGTCGCGCCACATGCGCTCATAAAATTCCTTGTCCTGCTGGCCCGAGGCGACCAGACGGGGGTTGCGGCCGAGCGCTTCTTCGGCGCCGTAGCCGGTGATGCGGGTGAAGGCGGCGTTGGTGGAAATGATGTTGGCGTCAAGATCGGTGATGATGATGGCGTCGGCGCTGGCGCCGAACACGGTGGCGTTGATCTGTTGCAGGCGCTCGGCTTCGGCGCGTTGGGCGGCCAGTTGCATCTGGCGGCGGTAAAAGACCAGGGCCAGCAGCGTGATGGCCAGCAACACCGGCACGACGACGCCGAGGAGAGTTTTGGTCTCCGCGCGCCAGTAGCGCAGGGCATGGTTGCGATCGATATGCGTGATGATGACGAAAGGGTACAGACGCGAGGCGCGGAAGGCGGTAAGCAGGTGACGGCCGTCGTCATGGCGCCGTTCGAACTGGCCGGATTCAACCGCGTCCAGATGGAGGTCGCGCACGACGTAATCTTGTCGCGAGCCGGGATGTTTGGCGGGATCGGTGGACAGCAGCAGCGTGCCGTCGTAGCGCAGTACGTCGACCGAACCTTCCACGGCATCGAGCTTGCGGGAAAAGTGATTGACGAAATAGTCGGGATTGAGCGTGCCGAGCAGTGTCAACGCGGGCTGTCCGGCGTCCGTCAGTGTTCGCGTCATGGGAATGAAGCTCTGGACATCGGCAGCCACGGGTGCCTGGTCGGTAGCGAGGCGGCCGTCGGCGAAATCGCGCCCGACCCAGGGCGGGCCGATGCGCAAGATGCCCGGCGTGGCGATCGCGGGTGGCAGAAAACCTTCTGTTGGCACGCTGACGCCGACATTGGCGGGATTGGAACTGGCGACGATGCGGCCGTTGTCACCCAGCAGCGACATCGAGCGCAGGAAGGGCACATGGCGCAGGGTGGTGGTGAAGGTGCGCTCGATTTGGCGCGGATCGGGCGGGCGCGCTTCCCGCGCCAGGGTGTTGGCGGCGATGAGTTCGGTGACGTGCAGGTTTTGCGTCACGAAATCCTCGAAACTGCGCGCGTGCATCGCGGATATTTCAAGGGCGTTGGCGATGGCATCCACGCGCAGCCGCCACAGCGTGTAGGCCGTGACAGCCAGCATGCTGCCGACGATTAGCAGCAGGACGGCAAGGAAGGTGCGGCGCAGCAACCGCGCGCGTTGATTCATCGGGTCAGTCTATCGCTTTGTCATCCTGTCGCTGCATGTAGTGGACGCTCAGCGGGCGACGATGGCGTCGAGCTTGTGCCGCCGGGCTGCATCCAGCAGGCGGCCGTCGCGCTTGATGTCGCTCATGAAGCGTTCGATACGGGCATACCAGGTGTCGTCGCCGGGCTTCATGGCGTAAGCGTAGGGCGTGATGTGGTAAGCGCCGATGGGCGACACCAGGCGCGCCCAGTCGGCGTTGGCGAGGAAGCGCTGGCTGTAGGGATAGTCGGTCATGAAGACATCGGCGCGGCCCGACTGCACCTCCTGCTCGCGGGCGAAGGGCGTGTCGAGAATCAGCAATTGCGCCGCCTTCAGCTTTTCCTTCATCACCGGTTCGTGCAGCGTGCCCTTGGCGACGGCCACGACCGAGCCGGCCTTGTCGATGTCGTTCCAGTCCTTGATGCGGCGATTGGTCCTGGTGGTGATGGCGTAGATGTCGCTGGCCAGGTGCGGCCGGGTAAAACGCAGCTTCTCGGCACGCGTCGGCGTAATGCCGATGGCGAACATGGCGACGTCGCAGCGGTCCTGGGTGACGTCGTCGATCAGCTTGGCGAAAGAGCTGTCGACGAACTGCACCGCAACGCCGAGATCCTTGCCGAGTTCGCCCGCCATATCGATGTCAATGCCGGAAAGCTGTTGTGTTTTCGGGTTGCGGTAGGTAATGCCGTAATAGTCTGGCCAGATGCAGACGCGCACGGCCTTGGCCGCCTTGACACGGTCGAGGCGGCCCGGCGGATTGGCGGGTTCCTTTGCCATGGACACGAGCGGCAGGGCAAGCACAAGAACAAGGGCGAGCAGCGGAAGCCGGGATCGGGCGGGCATCAATATCTCCTTTGGGTGAGCGTCAGGGGGCGTCGTCGAGCCAGCGGGCCAGGACGTGTTCGAGTGCGTCGCGCGATACCGGCTTGGATAGATAGTCGTCCATGCCGGCGGCAAGACATTTTTCACGATCACCCTGCATGGCGTTGGCGGTCATGGCGATCACCGGTAGCGTGCAGCCCTGGGCGCGCAGCGCGGCGGTGGCTTCAAAACCGTCCATTTCCGGCATCTGGCAGTCCATCAGCACCAGATCGTATTCGTCCGTGGCGACTGCGGCGACGGCTTCGCGGCCGTTGGCTGCAATTTTCGCGTTGGTGATACCGAGCTTTTTCAACATGCCCAGGGCCACCATCTGGTTGACGCGATTGTCTTCGGCGATCAGCACGCGAGCGTGTCGCGTGGGTGGCGTCTCGATAATGTTGTCGCGGATGAGGATGTGGGCGGCTTGCGCCTGCCCCGCGCCGGCTCCGTGGCTGTCCTTGGCCAGCACCGCCGCCAGCGTATCGAGCAGCAGGGCGTCGCGGATGGGCTTGGTGAGATAGGCGGCAAAGCCTTCGGCTTCGGCGCGGCGGGCGTCGCCCGGCAGGGGCGACGCCGTGACCAGGATCAGGCGCATTCCGGCCAGTGACGGCTCTGCCGCGATGCGTCGGCCGAGTTCTTCGCCATCCATTTCCGGCATCAATTTGTCGAGGATGGCAACGTCGAATGGCTGGTTGGCCGCGCTGGCTTGGTGAAGCGCCGCCAGTGCCGCCGCGCCATCAGCGACAACCTGGTGGGGAAATCCCAGCCGGCTCAGTTGGATATCGATGAGTTCACGGGCGGTATCGTTGTCGTCCACTGCAAGGATGCGCAGTTGCGCGCGCCGCCCGGGCGAAAGTGTTACCGCCATGACGGGCGCGGCTTCGGCACCCTGCTGGCGTTGAAAGCGCGCGGTAAACCAGAAGCTTGAGCCCCGGCCAGGCTCGCTGTCCAGACCCACCTGACCATCCATCAATTGCGCCAGTTGTTTGCTGATGGCAAGACCGAGACCGGTTCCGCCATATTTGCGGCTGGTCGAGCCGTCGACCTGGGTGAAGGCGGCGAACAGCTTGGCCTGCATTGCGGACGGGATACCAATGCCGGTGTCGCGAACGTCGAAACGCAACTTGGCCGCTTCAGGGGTGCATTCGATGGCCGTGATCCTGACCGCAATTTCGCCGCGCTCGGTGAACTTGAGGGCGTTGCCGACGAAGTTGGTCAGCACCTGGCGCAAGCGGTTGGGATCGCCGACCAGTTGGGCCGGCACGTCCGGCGCTATCACACAGTTGAATTCGAGACCCTTCTCGGCCGCGCGCAAGGCGATCAGGTCGGAAAAGTCATCCATCACAGTGCGAAGGTTGAAGTCGAGTTGCTCGATTTCCAGCTTGTGGGCCTCGATCTTGGAAAAATCAAGGATGTCATTGATGATGGTCAGCAGTGACTCGGCCGAAGAGCGGATCACTTCGGCGTAGTGATGCTGTTCCCGCGATAGCGCGGAATCGGAGAGGAGTTGGCTCATGCCGATCACGCCATTCATCGGCGTGCGGATCTCGTGGCTCATGTTGGCCAGGAACTCGCTTTTTGCCCGCGTGGCTTCTTCGGCGGCGTCACGCGCAAGGGCCAGTTCGGCATTGGTTGCCGACAGTTCCGCCGTCCGCTCGGCAACGCGGGCTTCGAGGTGGGCGGTACTGTCCTCGACGGTGGCGGCCATGCGGTTGAAGGCTTCGGTCAGCGTGCCGATTTCGTCGCCCGCCACATTACCCTTGCAACTCACCCGCGCCGAGTAGTCACCGGCGGCGATGGCTGCCGCACCGGCGGCAAGGCGCTCGACACGGCGTAGCACCATGCGGTTGAGCAGCCACATGACGAGCAACAACAGTGTGGTGCCGGCGAAGGCGAATACGGCCAGGAAGGGCGCCGTCAGACGGTTGCCGACCAGCCCGGCGCTGTCCATCACGGTAAGGGCGTACCAACCAATCTCGCCGATGTGGGCCAGCGCGACGAGTTGCCGTTTACCGTCGAGGGTGAGATACAGCGTTTCCGTGGCGCTGATGTCGTTGCCCGCGGCGGCCAGGCGCGTCATGGCCTGCTTTAGCTCGAAACGCTGGGCGTCGTCCGGCAGCAACGAAAACAGCGTGCGTCGCTGGTCGGCGCCCCGGTTTTCGGCATTGAGGTCGATCAGCGCGTGGTTGGGGTGGGCCTGGATCGCGCCGTCGCCGTTGATCAGCAGCGAATAGGCGTCGGGTTGGTCCTCGCGGATCAACATCCTGACGAACTCGCTGATGTCGATGCCCGAGCCGACGACGCCAAGCAGGGCGCCGCCATCCGGCCCCTGCCCATCGCGCACGGGCACGTTGATCCAGACCTTGGTCACGTTGAGTACGGCATCGATATCGGGGTTGAGCTGGTAGCGGCCCGGAATCTTGCCGACGCCAAAATACCAGGCGTCCGATGGTCGCTCCGGATCAAGCGTTTGGGTTAGTTCGCGGCCGCGATAGGCGTCGTTGCGGTCATTGAAGTAATAGTGTCTGGAGGGATCGATGATGTAGAACCAGCTGCCATCGCGGAAAGACTTGCGGTAGCTGTCAAGTTCCGCCAGTGCCAACTGCTTGAGGCGGGCGTCGTTCTCATTGCGTGCCCAGGAGCGCAGCAGCGGCGAGGCGGCCATTTGCAGCGACAGCGTGACCTCGGTCATGATCGGGGCCAGGATGCGTTCGCGGTCAAGCAGCACCTGGCGCGAGGCGAAGCGGCGGGCGAGTTGGTCGACGATACCGCCGGTCGTGGTGCTGGCGACCCAGAAGGCGACCACGCCGGTCAGTGCGAAGAGCGCAAGCAGCGTGACCGAAAAGCGGGTACGCAGGCGCAGTCGACGCAATCGGTGCAATTGACGCACAGGGTCGGACGGCGGCGCGTTCATGGCGTGGGGTTAGTTTCGCCGGCGGACGCAGTCGAGGTAGGCCTCGGCGTCGAGTGGCTGGCGCGCGTTCTGGGCGTGCCAGAGGGTTTCGCCGAGACAGTCGAGGACGTCGTGCAGTGCGGCGTGACGTTCGCCGTGCCGCTGGCGCCGACTTTCAAAGGCGGCGCGGATGCCCGGTGGCTGGTCGATGGAAAGCTGCTCTTCCACGGCAAGGTGCAGCGAGAGATGCAGGAAGGGATTGGCCTCGCCGTGCTCGGGTGTCCACTCGCGAGCCAGGGCGTCATCGCCTCCATCGCCGGCTTCGAGCAAGCCGTGGTATTCCGGGTGCAGCGCAATCAGGTCGGCGGCAAGCGTTTCGAGGGGGGTTGCCAGCAGGGCGTCGCGGCGTTTTTTCCAGGCGTCGATCAGGAAGCGGCGCGCCTGGTCACGGCTGGGATTAAACATCGCCGGTCCGCTCGGGGTAGGCCAGCGCCGCGACGGTGCTGTACGAAATGACGGCATTGCCGCCGCTAAGCGGCGCGATTTCGCCGCCGCAATAGCCACCCAATACAGGCAAGTCGGGATAGGCGTTGAGCAGCACGGCGAGGTCGTGGTCGTTGCCGCCGTAGAAGTAGGGGCCGCGACCGATGCAGGAAAACATTACCGCAAAATCGGGCGCCACTGCATGCTGCTCATGGAGATGCGTAACGCCGTGGCGCAATTCCATCTCGGCCGACAGGGGATGCCGCAGCGCCCAGAAGATGTTCATCCCCGCATCGAGCGAGGCGCCGAGGGTCAGTGTGCCGCCTTCGGCGTTGACGCCGAGAATGGGAATCAGGGAATAGCGGCCCTCGGCCACGGATCGCTCAAGGCCGATGTCGCTGTCGAAGGCGGCGGCAAAGATGAGGCCGAGCGGAATCTTGTCTTCCTCGCGCAGTTCGACCGGCAGGCGCGACAGCAAGGTCGATAGCGGTGCTTCGTCGCCGAGTAGCAGCAGTTCGTAGCCGTCGACCTCGCTGACTTCGAGCGGCTCCGAGATGGGCTGCATGCCGCGCGATACGGCCAGTCCAAGCGTGGCGCCGCGCAGTTCTGTTTCGGTCCGCCCTTCGGGCTGCCATTTGCCGTGATTCCAGACGGCGCTGATGGCGTAATGTTCGTTACCCGTGGCCAGCGCGCCGAAGCGCGGCTGGGCGATGCGCAGCCAGTCGCTATCGAGCCCGTCGGGCATGCTGAAGGAGAGGCGGGGCGCGTTGGCGGCCGGGTCGGGCGCGACCAGCGCGATGTCGCCATTCAGCACCAGCGCGGCGGCGGCGGGCTGGTCAAGCGTCCAGGCCTGTTCGGTAAAGATGCCGGGGCAGGTGGCGCCGACCACCTGCAAGCAACGGCCCGCGCGAGCGGCGGCGGTGACGGCGGCCTGCGGGGCGCGGGCGAAGTGGGGCGTGAGCAGCAGTACGATGCCGCGGGCGACATCCGTGCCGCAACGCTCCAGCGCCATGCCGACCGCCTGGGCGGCCAGTTCGTGGAGGTTGTCGGGGCGCGCTTCGCTGCTGGAAGCGAAGCCGGTGGCGGCGCTGCGCGGGGGCACAGCCATTGCGTTCATGCGGATTTTTCCTTGTATTGGCAGAGATCGCGCACGGGGCAGGCCGGACAGTCGGGCTTGCGCGCCTTGCACACATGGCGGCCGTGCAGGATAAGCCAATGATGGGCGTGGTGGCGGAATTCTGCCGGCACGACGCGCAGCAGCTTGTTCTCGACCGTGCGCACGTCCTTGCCCGGTGCGAGGCCGGTGCGGTTGGCGACGCGGAAAACATGGGTATCGACCGCGATGGTGGGTTCGCCAAAGATGACGCTGAGCACGACATTGGCGGTCTTGCGGCCGACGCCAGGCAGGGCTTCGAGGGCGGCGCGATCATGCGGCACTTCGCCGCCATGCCGTTCTTGCAGCAGCGTGGCCGTCGCCAGCACGTTCTTCGCCTTGGTTTTGTAGAGGCCGATGGTCTTGATGTATTCGGCCAGGCGGGCTTCGCCGAGCGCGGCGATGGCGGGCGGCGTGGGGGCGTCGTGAAACAGCGGGCGGGTAGTGAGGTTGACACCACGGTCGGTGGCCTGCGCCGAGAGAATTACGGCGACCAGCAGTTGGAAAGGCGTGGCGTATTCCAGCTCGGTTGCCGGTTCCGGGTTGGCCGCGGCGAGGCGGGAGAAAAACTCCCGGCGCTTGATTGGCGTCATCCCAGCTTGAATTGGCGGACCTCGCTGTTGAGCGCGCTGGCACTGTCGCCCAGTGTGCGGCAGGCATTGTCGCAACTCGTCGTGCTGGCCAGCGTTTGCTCGGTGCCGCTGTCGATGGTCTGGACGCGCTGCAAAATGTCGCCGACCATGCCGTGCTGATCACTGGCTGCGCTGGCAATGCGATCCATCATCGAGGAGACATCGCGCACGCTGTCGAGAATGTCCTTGAGCGAGGTGCCGGCTTTCTGGGCGCGGTCGACGCCGGACTGCACCAGGCTCTGGCTGGTTTCCATGCTGACGACGGTTTGCCGCACCTGATCCTGGATGCCGTTGATCATCTGGCCGATTTCCTGTGTGGACGAGCCGGTTTTTTCTGCGAGTTTGCGCACCTCGTCGGCCACCACGGCAAAGCCGCGCCCCTGCTCGCCGGCGCGGGCGGCTTCGATGGCGGCGTTGAGCGCCAGCAGATTGGTCTGGTCGGCGATGCCGCGAATGGTGGCGATAATGGCGCCAATCTGCTCGGAGCGCTGGCCGAGTTGATGTACATCGCCGGAGGCCTGCGCCACCGAACGTTCGATCTCGCCCATGCCGCTGATGGACTGCTCGACCACGCGCTGGCCGGAGTTGGCGATATCCAGCGCGGTTTGCGCCGACGTCGCTACCTGGCGGGCCGTGTCGGTGATGTCGGCAACCGTGACGGAAAGCCGGTCGACCGCGCCGACGATCTGCCGCGAGCTCTCATGCTGTTCGCTGAACTGTTCCCGCACGCCACCGATCAGATGCTGGATGCTGCCGACGCCGCTTTCGACCTCATGCCCGGCGGTGGCTACCTTGCCAATGAGGGTCCGCAGGTTTTCGCTCATCTTGTTGAACGAGGTGATGATCTCGCCGACGGTGTCGTGGCTTTCCATCGCGCAGTTATGCGTCAGGTTGCCCGACGAGATTTCGTTGGCGACGACGGCGATGCGCCGCAACTTGGATAACAGGATGGTATTAACGAACCAGTAGTTGGCAAGGCCGATCATCGCGCCAGCGACCAGGCAGGAGGCGAAAAACCAGCCATACATGCCCGGCTTCCAGGTGACGAAGAGATTGGCGTAGAAGGGAAAGATCAACCCGATGGTCAGCCCGAAGGCAAGGGATGACATCAGCAGGGTCTTGAGAATGCTGGGTTTCATGGGGGAGTTCCTCGACTGATCGTTGTTGTTATGGGGTTGATCACCGACATCCTGCCTACACACGGGCGGAATGGCAAGCCCGGTGAAGAATCGTCCGGTCCCGCCGCTGCGCTATGGACGGAACGGCATCAGGCGCATGGGCGAGGACATGGTGTTGAGGTCGCGCGTCATGTAGTTCATCTGGCCCGTCAGGACACTGAACTGGCTATTGATCATGCTGATCTTGTTATCCATGTTATTCACGTTGCCGGCGACCTGGCTAAAATCGTTTCGCATGCTGGCCATGTGCCCCGTCATGTCGTCCATGCGATGCGTGATTTCGTTCATGTGGAGAATCAGCGTCAAGATCAGGACCATCATGCCGGTGCCCATGACGACCAGGGCGGCGGCGCTGAAGCGGATGATCTGGGTCGTGCGGCGGCCGATGCGCGTGCTGAACTCGTCGCGCAGGCGCATGGCCTCGACGAAATCAGCCATGTGGGCGCGATTTTCCTTGACCAGCGTTTCCATCAATTCAGCCAGTTGGCGGGACTCGGGAGAAATCGTTGCAGTGGGGCCGTCCATGGCTATTCAGGTGGCAGGCGTCGCTACCGTTTTTTCGGTCGGGATGCGCTGGCTGGCGCGGTGGTTGAGCCAGTTGCTGGCGGCAATCATCAGGCCGAGCAGGATGAAGGCGCCGGGCGGCAACATGCTGACCAGGAAACCGGGGTAGTCTGCCGGCAGGATTTGCAACTCGTGGGCGCCGGGAATGAGCATGTCGATGCCGGAAAAAAGCGTGCCCTGGCCGATCAGTTCGCGTGCCGCGCCAAGTACGCTGATGACGGCGGTGAGTCCCAGTCCCATCATGGCGCCGTCCAGCGTCGAGGCGGCGACGGCGTTCTTGGCGGCGAAGGCTTCGACGCGGGCCAGCACGATGCAGTTGGTGACGATCAGCGGGATGAAGATGCCGAGTACGAGGTAGAGGTCGTGCAGCCAGGCGTTGAAGGCGAGGTCGACCACCGTGGTCAGCGCCGCGATGATCAGGATGAACACCGGGATGCGGATTTCGTAGGGGATAAAGGCGCGCAGGGACGAAACGGCGAAGTTGGACATGGCCATGACGAGGACAGTGGCCAGGCCAAGACTGAAGGCGTTGGTGAAACTGGTGGTGACGGCCAGGGCCGGACACAGACCCAGCACCTGGGACAGGATGGGGTTCTGTTTCCACAGGCTGTTGCGGATGATGTCGGTGTATAGGCTCATTTCTTCGCCTCCTCGAACGGAGTCCCGGTTGGCAGATCGAACAATGACTGGCTGTGTTCGTGCGCCCAGAGCAATGCCCGGCCCGAGGCGTTGGTGACGGCGCGCGCCGAGATGGTGGCGCCGGTGTGGGCGTCGAAACGGCCACCGTCCTTCTTTACCTTCCAGGTGCCGCCCAGCACGGCGTCGAAGCCGATGCCGTCGAACTGCTTGATCCAGGGGTTTTGTTTGTTCTTGTCCTTTTTCGGGTCGATGTAGTCGCCCAGGCCCGGGGTTTCCTTGTGCAGGGTGACGCGCTGTGCCAGCAGGCGACCGTCGGCGGCGACAGCGAGGAGCAGATTGATGCGGCCGGAATAGCCGTCGGGGGCGGCGGCTTCCAGCACCAGCGCCACCGGTTGGCCGCCACGGCGGGCGCGGTAGAGTTTGCTGGTGTCGTCGAGGCCGAGCTTTGCCTGTGGTGGCAGCAGGATGAAGTCGGCGAGCAGGTCGTTATCGTAGGCGGTTTTCGGCAGCACCTCGCCGATGAGCGCCTGTTTCTCGGCCAGGGCGCTGGCGTCGATGGCTGGCTTGGTGGCGAAATAGGTCACCGCCATCAGGGCGGTGAAGGCGACGGTGTAGATCATCAGGATCGCCGCCGTGCGCGATGAAATGCGCACGACCGACGACGGCATCGCAGGCTGCACGGCGAAGGATTCATGTGCCGGGGGAATGGATTGGTTTTGCTCGCTCATGATTTGCCCGGCGTGCTTTTTTTGTGACCGAAAACCGGCGGCTGTGTCCATAGATCGATCAATGGCGCCAGGATGTTCATCAGCAGCGTGGCGAAGGCGATACCGTCCGGATAGGCGCCAAAGGTGCGGATGATCCACGCCAGGATGGCGATGCCGGCGGCGAAGATCAGCTTGCCGCGTGGCGTGGACGTGCTCGAGACCGGGTCGGTGGCGATGAAAAAAGCGCAAAGCATGGCGCCGCCGGTGAAGACCTGAAAGAGCGGCCCGGCATGGATGGCGGGGTTGGCGAAGCTGGCGATGCCGGCGATGATTGCCAGCGTGGCGAGGAAAGCGGTGGGAATGTGCCAGGTGATGATGCGCTGCCGGATCAGCCAGAGGCCACCGATCAAATAACCGAAAGCGATCCATTCCCAGCCCCTGCCGCCGATGTTGCCGAAGGTGGCGTGGGCGCCGAAGATGCCGGCCACCGTCGTGCGGGCATCCGCCGTGTGCAATTGAGTGCGCATGGCGTCGAGCGGCGTGGCCATGACGATGGCGTCGATATGGCGCTCCGCGCCGACCAATGAGCCGAAAATCGCCGTGAATTGCGCGGAAATATCGGTGAAACCGGCTGCCGGCCACTGCGACATCAGTTGCGGATAGGCAACGATCATCAGGCAGTAGGCCGCCATCGCCGGGTTGAAGGGGTTCTGGCCGAGCCCGCCGTACAGGTGCTTGACGATGACGATGGCGAACAGCGTCGCCGCCACGCCCAGCCACCACGGCGCGATGGGTGGAAAGGTCAGCGCAATCAGCCAGGCTGTGACCAGCGCGCTGCCATCAGAGAGGAACAGCCACGCCGGCTTCTTGCGGATGGCCAGCATCGCCCATTCGCCGGCCAGGGCGGCGACGGAGCACAACGCGATCTGAATAAGAACGGCCGCGCCGAAAAACCAGACATAGGCGGCAAGGCCCGGCAGCAGGGCAACCAGCACGCGCAGCATGACGCTGCGCACACTGGCCGGCTGGCGGAAGTAGGGTGAATTGTTGATCATGGATGGCGAGTCTTCACGGCGCTGTTTTCCGGATTGTAAGGGCCGAGAAAGCGGCTGCCGTTGAAATGGATCAGGTGGGACGGGGCATCGGCGACCCATACTTCGGTTTCCCACGCGATGTTGCCCAGATGGCGGGCCATGACGGCGCGGTTGGGGAAGGCCGTGACGTAAACGAGTCCGGACGACGAGTCGGCAAACAGGCGCTTGAGTTCGGCGTGGCGCTTGCCATCAACGGGGCCATGGCTGGTAACCGCTTCGATCAGCAGCAGCCAGTCTTCCCGAGGGTAATGCAGGATGACGTCGGGCATCTTGCCGTGCGGGTCAACGCTGACCCCTAGCCCCTTCAACAAGGGCGCGTCAAAGTATCCCCATTTTTCGCCGGTGTCGCCCGCGTAGATGAGTGTGCCGCCGGGAACGAAGCGGGGGGCGAATTCTTCGACGATGGCCTTGATCAGATCGCTGTGCTCGCCGGGGCTCAAGCGAATTTTCTTGCGGGGCGCAATTTTCACCGGGACGAGATTGAGTTCCCGTTCATGGGCATAGCGCTCGGTCAAGGTTTTCCTTCGTGCGAGGTAGGCTGACAGGTCGGCTTTCCAGTTTTTCGTGCCCTGTGTGCGAAGCAGCATCAGGGTTTCCTCTTCAATCTGGTAAACCGCCTTGGGGCTATTGACGGGACGGGCGGGGCTGTCCGGGTTATAGCGGGCGATACCGGCGGCGACGAACTGGTGCATGCTTTGACGGCGAATGGTTTCCCTCGTGTTGGGTGCATAGTCCTTGCCGTAGTGCAGGCGCACCCAGTCCATGATGGGGGTGATGCCAACCAGGGGACGCACTGCTTGCGTCCACCGCTTGTCCGGCGCAAGGTCGAGCAGGGCGAGCAGGCAGAGCGCGGAGCGTTCATTTTGTTGGGCGCGAGGCAGGCCGAGTTCGGCGAGAATGCGCAACGTGGTGGCGATGTGTTTGTGTTCGCTCATGCCATGCATTCCAGCCCGATGTCCGCCATCTTGTTATCGATCTGCGCTTGCGTCGGCGAACCGGTTTCCATGCCCCAGCGGCCCAGTTCCGCCAGGCCTGCGCGGTCGGGAAATTTCATGCGCCGCAAGTCGGCGACGTTGACCTGGGTGTGTCCGCTGAAACGGCGAAAGTGGACGTCCACTGCGGTCGAATTGAGGAAGACAGCAAGGCCGTGCGCCAGGACTTCCGGGATTCCCATCTTGTTTTGATGAAAGACGTTGAGATGGTTTTCGAACCCCAGCAGCGGTGAATCGAAGGCGTGGGGCGAAACCACGCTGGCAACGATGCGGCGTCTTTCTTCCTTGGACGAAAAGCGTTTTACCACGGTGTAGAAGCCGTTTGGATACAGCCACTTTACGGTTTCGGTATTGTGCGCCAAGGCATTTGGCTTGCGGCTGTCGGCTTTGGGCCAGTCGAGAGCGCCGCCGCTGAAATGACAGGGATAGAGCAGGGGAACCGCGTCGTCTTCGAGTGCGTCGCGCAAGTGGTTGCGCAGGCGAAAGTCGACGACTGGCCCGGTCGAGACATCGATGCCGATGTCCGCCAGCGAATGCCGGAACACAGGCGAATCGCCGAGCGGATCGGCCTGGCTGGATGTGGGGATATGAATGCAACGTTCAGGATCGTTGGCAAGGACGATGCGTTCGAAAGGAAAGGCCTGCGTCGCATGGTCGGCAAAATTAGAGTCGGTGGCTTGAGATAGGGCGACGACGCCTTGGCGGGCACCTTTTTCAAGCAGCAGGATGATGTTTTCCTGCAGCACGCCGTCATCGCTGAATGCCTTATCACGCGCGGTGAATAGATGCAGGTGGCGTAGCGCGGCCCGCGCCAGGATAAATTCACGGAATGGACGGTAGTAAGGGCCATTGCAGAAACTGCGAGGTACGATGGCGACCAGTTGGCCGCCTGGCGCCAGCAGGGACAGGGCGAGCGCGATGAAGGCGGAATAGAGATTGACGGTTTCGATACCCAAACGGCGCAGCAGCAGACGGTGGCTGGAGTGGCTGCCGATTTTTTTGTAGGGCGGATTCAGAATGGCATGGGTGTATCGTTCGTTGCCGAACTGAAGCAGGTTGACCGCGTCTTCGATGAAGTCTTCGGTGCGAATGTCCCAGCCCAGCGACAGGTGCTCGGCATGGGCGGCGAGGGTGTCGTCCAGATGGGCGAGTAGCTTACTGTCGATTTCATAGGCCGTGACATC
>JAIFMO010000105.1 GCA_020048435.1 Sulfuritalea sp. | reverse complement strand
GTCCACGCCGAGCAGGTAGAAGATGTTGTAGCGGGGAATCCACGTCGCTTGTTCGACAAACTGCATGCCGGCCTGATGGGTATCGAAACCAACATAAAGTGGCAGCGTCACCAGAAAGCCGGCAATGGCGACAGCCAGCGACAGCCAGCGAACAGCTTCGCGGCGCTCGGAACCGATGGCGAGCACGGGCAGCGCACCGAGTATCGGTACCCAGATCGCGAGGCTCAGGAGGGATGAACTCATCTGTCTCTTTTCCTATCGCGCGCCATCAGGAGCGGTTCAGCCACAGCGTCAGCAGCACGAAGACGCCGATGATCATCGAAAATGCGTACTGGTAAATGTGGCCCGATTGCAGCAGGCGCACCACGCCGGCAATACGCCCGACCAGCCGCGCCGTACCGTTAACAGCAACGCCGTCGATCAATATCTGATCCCCGACCTTCCACAGTCCGCGGCCCAGCAGACGGGCACCGCCAGCAAAGAACCAGTCGTTGAAATCATCAAAGCCATATTTCTTTTCCAGCACCCAGACAAGCGGGGCTAGGCGTATTTTGATCACCGCTGGCAAGTCGGGACGCTTGATGTAGAGGAACCAGGCAGTCGTCGCGCCAGAAATCGCCAGCCAGAAAGGCATCGTACCGGTAGCGTGCAGCATCATGGCTAAGACGCCGTGAAACTTTTCTTGCATGTGGGCAAGGCCGTAATGATCATGCGCGATAAAAATCGAGTCGCCGAAATAGCCGCCAAACAGCAGTGGGCCTATAAACCAACCCGAGGCTATGGCAGGGATCGCCAACAGGATCAACGGCACGGTTACAACCTTTGGCGATTCGTGCGGCTCGTGAACACCGTGGCCATGATCATCATGGGCATGGTCGTTATGAGCAGCAGCGTGGCGGAAACGCTCTTCGCCATGAAAGGCGAAAAACACTAGGCGGAAGGAATAGAGGCCTCCAATGAAAACACCGGCAAGCACGGCGAAGTAGGCGAAGCTGGCACCCGGAATGTGTGACAGTTGAACCGCCTCGATGATCGAATCCTTGGAGAAGAATCCAGCGAAAGGCGGCAGGCCGGCGTTGGCAATAGCGCCGATCAGCACGGTCAGGTAGGTAATCGGCATGTACTTGCGCAGGCCGCCCATGCGGCGCATGTCCTGCTCATGGTGCATGGCGATGATGACCGAACCCGCGCCAAGGAAAAGCACGGCCTTAAAGAAAGCATGGGTCATCAGGTGGAAGATCGCTACCGAGTAGGCCGAAGCGCCTAGGGCTACCGTCATGTAACCGAGCTGCGACAGCGTCGAATAGGCGACTACGCGTTTGATGTCGGTTTGCACAATGGCAATCAACGCCATGAACAGCGCAGTGATGGCGCCGATGACAATAACAAAGGAGAGCGCGGCTTCCGAAAGTTCAAACAGCGGCGACATGCGCGAGACCATGAAGATACCCGCTGTTACCATGGTGGCGGCGTGAATCAGTGCGGAGATCGGGGTCGGGCCTTCCATCGAATCGGGCAGCCAGACGTGCAACGGGAACTGTGCCGACTTGCCCATCGCGCCGATAAAGAGGCCGATACAGATGACGGAAATCAGCGCCCAGGTGCTTCCGGGGATCAATTCAACGCTGGTTTCCGCGAGTTGCTTGCCCTTGGCGAAAACCTCCATGTAGTCGAGTGATCCGGCGTAAGCGGCGATAAGTCCGATGCCCAGCAGGAAACCGAAGTCACCGACACGGTTGACCAGAAAGGCCTTGAGGTTGGCATAGGTTGCCGTCGGCCGTGTATACCAGAAGCCAATCAGCAGGTAGGACACCAGGCCGACGGCTTCCCAGCCGAAAAACAGCTGGACGAAGTTGTTGGCCATCACCAGCATCAACATCGAGAAGGTAAACAATGAAATGTAGCTGAAGAAGCGCTGATAGCCGGGATCTTCAGCCATATAACCGATGGTATAGACATGCACCATCAGCGAAACGAAGGTAACAACGATCATCATGATCGCGGTAAGGCGGTCAATGAGAAAGCCGATCTGAAACTTCATGCCACCCGATTCGAGCCAAGTATACAAGGCGCCGTTGAAGGTTTCACCCGCCATCACATCCTGGAACACCATCACCGAGCAGATGAAGGAAATAGCGACACCCAGAATGGTGATCCAATGCGAGCCAGCGCGACCAATGGCCCGGCCGAGAAAGCCGGCAATGATGGCGCCCACCAAGGGCGCGAAGGGAATGATGAGATAGATTGTTTTCATCGATCTATCCCTTCAAGCTGTCGAGGTCATCGACATGGATGGTGGCGAGGTTGCGGAACAGCACGACAAGAATCGCCAGACCGATGGCCGCTTCGGCGGCGGCGACCGTCAGGATGAAGAAGACGAATATCTGGCCGGCGGCGTCATTCAGGTAGAAGGAAAAGGCGACAAAGTTCATATTGACCGCCAACAGGATCATCTCGATGGCCATCAGCAGCACGATCAGATTCTTGCGATTGAGGAAAATTCCGACGATGCCGATGGAAAACAGGATCGCGCCAAGAATCAGGTAGTGGGAGAGGGAAAGCATGCTTACTCTCCTGATTCTTTCTCGGCTGGCATCGAGACGATGCGCAGGCGGTCGTTTCGCCTGACCTTGACCTGGTCAGCGGGCTGCATGTACTTGGTATCCTTGCGCTGGCGCAGGGTGAGCATCACTGCGGCAACAATGCCAACCAGCAGGATGATGGAAGCCAGTTCGAACGGATAGACATAGTCGGTGAACAGCAGGCGGCCCAGCGTCTTCGTGTTGCTGTAATCGGCGGGTACCTCGGGCGGAACCAAGCTTTCCAGACTGAAATAGTTGCCACCGAGCACGACGGCCATTTCCATCACCAGCAACAGTCCGATCAAACCGCCCACCGGCAGGTAATGCCAGAAACGCTGGCGCAAACGGTCAATGTTGATGTCGAGCATCATCACCACAAACAGAAAGAGCACCATGACCGCGCCGACGTAAACCATGATCAGTGCGAGGGCAAGAAATTCGGCATGGAGCAGCAACCATATGCCTGCGGCATTGAAAAACACCAGCACCAGCGCTAGGGCGGCATGCACGGGGTTCTTCGCGGTAATCACGCGCAACCCGGCTAGCACCATGATGGTCGCCAGCATGTAAAAAATGAAGGTCTTGAATTCCATCGGGGCCTTCTCTCAGCGGTACCTTGCGTCAAGCTCGCGGTCGGCGGCTATCTGCGCTTCGTAGCGATCACCGTTGGCCAGGAGCATTTGCTTGGTGTAGTAAAGGTCACCACGCGTTTCACCGTGGTATTCGAAAACACGCGTTTCAACAATGGCATCGACAGGGCAAGCCTCTTCGCAGAAACCACAGAAGATGCACTTAGTAAGATCGATGTCGTAGCGGGTGGTGCGACGCGAACTTTGGCCGGGCGCATCCACGCGCTCGGCGCCTTCGATGGTAATGGCCATCGCCGGACAGACGGCCTCGCACAATTTGCAGGAGATACAGCGTTCCTCGCCATTTGGATAGCGGCGCAAGGCATGCAAACCACGGAAACGGAAACTTTGCGGCGTCTTCTCCTCCGGGTACTGGATGGTGATCTTGCGGGCAAACAGGTAGCCAAGCGTCACCCGCATGCCTTGTAGCAGTTCCTTGAGGAAGAGGCTGCCGATATAGTCTTTTATTGCACTCATGGTCGTGGGCGCCTCACTTCCAGATGTTGAGCGGCGACATCATCCAGGCGCCGACAACGACAATCCAGACAAAGCATAGCGGGAGGAATACCTTCCAGCCCAAACGCATGATTTGATCATAGCGATAGCGCGGGAAGGTGGCACGCAACCAGAGAAACAGGAACAGAATGGCGGAAATCTTCAACGCCAGCCAGAAGAAACTATCGGGCAAGAACCCCACCGGCGAGAGCCAGCCGCCAAGGAAGAAGATCGCGGTCATCGCCGAGACCAAGATCATGTTGGCGTATTCGGCAAGGAAAAACAGCGCAAAGGCCATGCCCGAATACTCGACCATGTGACCCGCGACAATCTCGGATTCGCCCTCGACTACATCAAACGGCGCCCGGTTGGTTTCGGCTACGCCGGAGATCAGGTACACCAGGAACATTGGCAGTAACGGCAACCAGTTCCAGGAAAGCGCGCCGACGCCCATGTTAACAAACATGCCCTTGCCTTGCGAATGAACGATGTCGGACAGATTAAGGCTGTTCGAAACCATCAGCACAACGATCAGCGCCATGCCCATGGCGATTTCGTATGAAACCATCTGCGCCGCCGAACGCATCGCACCAAGGAAGGGATACTTCGAGTTCGATGCCCAACCGGAGACGAGAATACCGTAGACGCCGACGGAACTGATCGCCAGCAGATAGAGCACACCGGCGTCGATATTGGCCAGCACCAAGCCCTCGCTGAAGGGAATCACTGCCCACGCCACCAGCGCGGGGGCTAATGCCACGATCGGACCCACGATGAAGAGCGCCTTGCTGGCCTTCGTCGGAATGATGATTTCCTTGAAGAGCAGTTTCAAGGCATCGGCGATTGGTTGCAAAAGGCCAATCGGGCCGACACGGTTGGGGCCAATACGCACATGCATATAGGCGATGACCTTGCGCTCGAAATAAGGCAGGTAGGCCACGGCCGCAACCACCGGAGCAAGAATCGCCACAATCTTGACCATAACCCAGATCAGGGGCCAGACCGGTTGCACCCATGTCCAGATTGGTGCCCACAACGGCCCCCAGAGAGTCTGGAAGAATTGAAGAACCTGAGCTTCCATCATGCGCGCTCCACGCTCAGGTTTCCAAACATGGCACCCAAAGGCACGGTCGTCGCATGGGCTGCGGCGACACGGATACAACCGTCGGCTAATCCGGCATCAAGTTGCGCTATCAGGGTCGCTGTTTGCGCTGAACCGCCGGATTCGATGTTCACCTTGTCACCTGAAGCTATCGCCAGTTGCGCCAGCGTAGCCGCATTCATGCGGGCTGTCGGCTGCGCGGCATCGGGGCTGGCCTGGCAACCGTACGCACGCCGCACCAGCGCGTCGGCGAAATAAATCGGAACATCGGCAACGCGCTCGAGCATGGACGCGGTGACCGCCGTCGGTGCGATGGCAATATCAGCCAAAACATAGTCGACGGCATTGTCGAGGTCGCTCATGAATTCGGGCTTGCCGGCAAGGACTTCATCGCGAACCGCTTCGGACGTTTCGTAGTCAAAACCCGCCAGATCAAGCAGGTTGCCCAGCACTCGCAGCACTTTCCAGGTGGGGCGCGCGTCTCCTTGCGGCTTTGCCACGGCGTAAAAACTCTGTACGCGGCCCTCGGTATTGACAAAAGTGCCCGAGGTTTCGCTGAAAGGTGAAACCGGCAACATCACATCGGCGAAATCGAGCGCCACTTGCGACTTGAAGGACGACAGTACGATCACGCTGCTGGCCTGCTTCATGGCGACCATGGCCACCGTGCCGTCGGCGCAATCCAGTTCCGGTTCGACACCCAGCAAGACGTATACCTTGCGCGGATTGGCCAGCATCGCTGCCGCGCTGAGGCCAACTTTCTCGCCATCGCCGCTCGGCACGGCCTGCGCGGCATAAGCGCCGACGCTGTTGGCTGCCTCACCGAGAAAACCAAATTTGCCGCCGAGCAAGCCTGCAAGTTGCTGTGCCAGCACATTGAGCGCAGTCGCATGGGGATGCTGCTGGGCAAAGTTGCCGAGCAGAATGCCGATATTCGCACCGGATACCAAGCTTGCCGCGATCTGCTGTGCCATGCTTTGTTGTGCCGTACCGCTAGCGCCGACTTTTTCAAGATCGGCACTGACGACAGCACCTTTCAGTTCGGCCACAGCCTTGACGATCCGGGCAAGCATGGCGGGCATCTGCGACGGCGGTACGATTGCGCGGGCATGGAGCTTGATCAGTTGATCGTCGGCGGTGGCATGCAGGATGTTGACCTGAGCGCCCTTTTTGGCCGACTGGCGCAGGCGCTGGGCAATCAAGGGATGGTCCTTGCGCAGGAAACTGCCAACGACCAAAACGCGATCAAGGGCACCGATCTCGGCGATCTTCATTCCCAGCCAGGGCGTTCCCTTGCGCTTGCCATCGGCCGAGAAGTCGCTGTGACGCAGGCGGCAATCAATGTTCTGGGAACCCAGGCCACGCATCAGTTTGGCCGCAAGCGCCATTTCCTCCAGCGTTGCATGGGGGCTAACCAAGGCACCGATGCTGGCGCCGCCATCATTCTTCGCCACGTCGCGCAGCGCATGGGCAGCGTAATCGAGGGCAACATTCCAATCCACTTCCTGCCACTTACCCCCCTGCTTGACCATCGGTTTCGTCAAACGCTCGGCGGAGTTCAGTCCTTCGTAGGAGAAGCGATCCTTATCCGATAACCAGCACTCGTTGATCAGTTCGTTTTCCAGCGGCAAGACCCGCATCACGCGCTCATGCTTGACCTGGACGATGAGATTGCTGCCGAGGCCGTCGTGCGGGCTAACCGATTTGCGTCGTGCCAGTTCCCAGGTGCGCGCGGAATAACGGAAGGGCTTTGACGTCAGTGCGCCGACAGGGCAGAGGTCGATGATATTGCCAGACAGTTCGGATTCAAACGCGCGTTCGACATAAGGCATGATCTCGGCGCGATCACCGCGGAAAGCCTGGCCGAGTTCCATGAGACCGGCAATTTCCTGAGTAAAACGCACGCAACGGGTGCAGTTGATGCATCGCGTCATGTCGGTACTGACCAGCGGACCGAGATCCTTGTTGGTCACCACCCGCTTGTCTTCCTGGTAACGCGATGCGCCAGCGCCATAGCCAACGGCGACATCCTGCAACTGACATTCGCCGCCCTGATCACAGATCGGGCAATCGAGCGGATGGTTCATCAGCAGGAACTCCATCACCCCTTTTTGGGCGGTGACCGCCATAGGCGAGTGCGTGAACACCTTCATGCCCTTGGTAACAGGGGTGGCGCAGGCCGGCAGGGGCTTGGGTGCCTTCTCGACCTCGACCAGACACATGCGGCAGTTGGCCGCAATGGATAGCTTCTTGTGGTAGCAGAAGTGCGGGATGTAGACGCCGGCTTGCTGCGCGGCGTCAAACACGGTGCTGCCATCGGGCATTGAGAGCGCCTTGCCGTCGAGTTCAAGCTCAATCATGACGTCGGCCCTTCAACCCGCGTGGCGCGCGTGAATATCTTGCTGCCTTCGCGCTGAACATCTGGTGGAACCAAGCACTTCTTGTGCTCGATGTGATATTCGAACTCGGACCGAAAATGCTTGAGGAATCCCTGAATCGGCAATACGGCCGCATCGCCAAGCGCGCAGATGGTCCGGCCCGCAATATTGCCGCCAAGGTTGAGCAACAGGTCGAGATCATCCGGGCGGCCCTCACCATGCTCGATGCGATGAATGATTTTGTAGAGCCAGCCGGTACCCTCACGGCACGGCGTACATTGCCCGCAGGATTCTTCGTAATAAAAGTACGCTAGGCGCTCCAGCGCCTTAACCACGCAAGTCGTCTCGTCCATGACGATGACCGCGCCGGAACCGAGCATAGAACCGGCCTTGGCAATCGAGTCGTAGTCCAGAGTGCAATCCATGATCACGTCGGCCGGTAACACGGGAGCCGATGATCCGCCTGGAATGACCGCCTTCAACTTGCGTCCGCCACGGACACCGCCAGCCATCTCAAGCAGTTTGGCGAAAGGCGTCCCCATCGGAACTTCGTAATTGCCCGGGCGATTGACATGGCCGGAAACCGAAAATAGTTTGGTGCCACCATTATTCGGCTTGCCGAGTTCAAGGAACCCCTCGCCGCCGATGCGAAAAATGAACGGGATCGACGCAAAGCTTTCGGTATTGTTGATCGTGGTCGGTTTGCCATAGAGGCCGACCTGTGCCGGGAACGGCGGTTTGAAGCGCGGTTGCCCCTTCTTGCCCTCGATCGATTCAAGCAAGGCCGATTCCTCGCCGCAGATGTAGGCGCCCCAACCATGATGCGCGAACAGATCAAAGCAGAAACTAGCGCCAAGGATGTTCTGGCCGAGATAGCCGGCGGCACGTGCCTCGTCCAGTGCTTCCTCGAAACGCTGGTACAACTCGTAAATCTCGCCGTGGATATAGTTGTAGCCACGAACGGCACCGACAGCATAGGCCGCGATGATCATGCCTTCGATGATGGCATGCGGATCGTAGCGCTGGATGTCGCGATCCTTGAAAGTGCCGGGCTCACCCTCGTCGGTGTTGCAGACAATATATTTTTCCGGCGCGGCCTTGGGCATGAAACTCCACTTGAGACCCGTGGGGAAACCCGCGCCACCACGGCCGCGTAGCACCGATTTCTTGACTTCAGCAATGACCTCGTCGGGAGTCAACCGACCAACGATGATTTTTTTCAAGGACTCGTAGCCGCCGCGCGATTCATAGTCCTTGAGGCGCCAGCCAGCATCACGCTCAAGACGCCACTCATGGCCACCCTGTTGCCAGCCGGCCGACAGCAACGGATTGATTGCTTCCAGCAGCGCCATTACTTGCACTCCTCCAGCAATCGATCGATTTCTTCCGGCGTCATGAAGCAATGCATGCGCTTGTTATTGGTAAGGATTACCGGCGCGTCACCACAGGCTCCCATGCACTCGCCCTCTTTCAACGTGAATTTGCCGTCGGCCGTCGTTTCGTTGAAGTCGATACCCAGTTTGTGCTTGAGATAATCGGCGGCGTGAACCCCGCCGGACAAGGCACACGGCAGATTGGTGCAAACCGTCAGCTTGTATTTACCGACTGGCTCCAGATCGTACATATTGTAGAAACTCGCCACCTCGTAGGCAGCCAGCGGAGGCATCTCCAGGTAGCCGGCAACGAAGGCAATGGCGTCTTTCGACAACCAACCCAGTTCATCCTGGGTAAAAGCCAGCGCAGCCATTACAGCCGACTGCTTATGGCTGGCCGGGTACTTGGCGACCTCGCGGTCAATCTTCCTGAGAGTAACTTCGCTGAGCATTCTATTATCTGTCCACGTCGCCCAGCACCAAGTCGATGGTGCCGATGATGGCGGTAACGTCGGCCAGCATGTGCCCGCGCGACATTTCATCGGTTGCGGCAAGATGCTGGAAGCCGGGTGCCCGTAACTTCATGCGGTAAGGCTTATTAGCGCCATCGGAAATCATATATACGCCGAACTCGCCTTTCGGGTGCTCAATACCAGCATAAACCTCTCCCGGCGGCACATGAATTCCCTCGGAGAAGAGCTTGAAATGGTGAATCAACTCTTCCATGTTCGACTTCATTTTCTCACGAGACGGCGGCGCCACCTTGTGATTGGCGGTAATTACCGGTCCCGGATTCTTGCGCAACCAGTCGATGCACTGTTTGACGATGCGATTGGCCTGGCGCATTTCTTCCATGCGCACGAGGTAACGATCATAACTGTCGCCGTTGGTACCGACGGCAATATCGAAGTCCATACGATCATAGACTTCATATGGCATTTTTTTACGCAGGTCCCACTCGATACCGGAGCCGCGTAGCATGGGGCCGGTAAAACCCAGCGCCAGCGCACGTTCGGGGGTCACCACGCCAATGCCGACGGTCCGCTGCTTCCAGATGCGGTTGTCGGTAAGCAGGGTTTCGTATTCGTCGAGGATAGAGGGAAAGCGATTGGTGAAATCTTCGAGGAAGTCGAGCACTGACCCTTGGCGCGCCGCGTTGAGTTCCTTGACGGTCTGCGCGTTCTTGAAACTATTGACCTCGTAGCACGGCATGCTGTCCGGCAGATCCCGATAGACGCCACCTGGCCGATAGTAGGCCGCATGCAAGCGCGCGCCCGAAACGGCCTCATAGACATCCATCAGGTCCTCGCGCTCGCGGAAGGTATAGAGCACCATCGCCATCGCACCGATATCAAGCGCGTGGGTACCAATGTTGAGGAGGTGATTGAGAATGCGGGTAACTTCGTCCATCAGCACACGGATGTACTGGGCTCGCTCGGGAACATCTACCCCTAGCAGACGCTCGACCGCCAGACAATAGGCGTGCTCGTTGCACATCATCGAGACGTAGTCGAGGCGATCCATGTAGGGCATGGCCTGCACCCAGGTACGCGTCTCGGCGAGTTTTTCCGTGCCCCGATGCAACAGACCGACGTGCGGGTCGGCGCGCACCACCACTTCGCCATCAAGTTCCAGCACCAGACGCAAAACGCCGTGCGCCGCAGGATGCTGCGGGCCAAAGTTAATTGTGTAGTTGCGGATCTCAGCCATTGCCGACATCCCCATAGCTATTTTCGCGCACGATGCGCGGCGTTACCTCGCGCGGTTCGATTGTCACCGGCTGATAGACCACCCGCCGTTGCGCCGGATCGTAACGCATCTCGACATACCCCGAAATTGGGAAGTCCTTGCGGAACGGGTGACCGACGAAACCATAGTCGGTCAGGATACGACGCAGATCGTCATGCCCCTCAAACAGAACGCCAAACATATCGAAGGCTTCGCGCTCGTGCCAGTTAGCGCTACTCCAGATACCCGTCAGCGACGGTACGACAGGGAAAGCATCATCAACCACAAAGGTCTTGAGTCGCAAGCGCACATTGTGCACCAGCGAAATCAGGTGACAGGCCACCGCATAGCGTTTGCCGGTCCAGCCTGAATAGGTGGAGTAATCGACACCTGAAATATCAAGCAACTGCTCGAAATGCAGATCGGCGTGGTCGCGCAACTCGCGAGCCACGGCCAAGTATTCGGACGCATCGACGACGGCGGTTACCTCGCCATGCCCCACCGAGATTTCGGCAATACGCTCACCGAAAACGGCCTTCAGGGTCTCACATAGCTTGTTCAGCTTGGCGCTCATGGGCAATAGTGATGTCAGCGGGCGATGGTGTAAGTGCGCTTGATCTTGTTTTGCAACTGAACAATACCGTAAAGCAACGCCTCGGCCGTGGGCGGACAACCCGGCACATAAATATCGACAGGCACGATGCGGTCGCAACCGCGAACCACCGCATACGAATAGTGATAATAGCCACCGCCGTTGGCGCATGACCCCATCGATATGACCCAGCGCGGCTCGGTCATCTGGTCGTACACCTTGCGCAGGGCCGGTGCCATCTTGTTGGTCAGCGTACCGGCGACGATCATCACGTCGGACTGACGCGGACTCGGCCTGAATACCACACCAAAGCGGTCAAGGTCATAACGCGAGACACCGGCATGAATCATCTCAACGGCGCAGCAGGCCAAACCAAAGGTCATCGGCCAGAGCGACCCGGTGCGCGTCCAGTTGATCAACTTATCGAGCGAGGTGGTAACAAACCCCTCTTGCAGCACGCCTTCGATACTCACGCCCAAGCCTCCACAATCATTCCCAATCCAGGGCGCCCTTCGCCCAGGCATAAACGTAGCCCACGACGAGGATTGCAATGAAGACCAACATCTCGATAAAGCCAAAGAACTTGACCGCCTCCGTTTCCACGATCTCCTTGAAAATCGTAGCCCAAGGGAAGAGAAACGCAATTTCGAGATCAAACAGGATAAATATGATCGCCACCAGATAGTAGCGAACATCAAACTTCATTCGGGCATCTTCGAAGGCCTCGAAGCCGCACTCGAAAGCTGAATTCTTTTCGGCATCGGGCCGATACGGTCCTAGCACACGACCAATGACAATCGGCACGAAGCCAAAGATCAAGCCGACGATCAGGAATACGAGAATTGGAAAATAGTGTTCCAGCATTTATTTTTGCAGCTCGCGCCGCGTTTTGTCTCTGTGATGATCAACCCAATAATTTCGATCAAATCAACTGGTGCCGTCGGCGAGACTCGAACTCGCACAGCTTTCGCCACTACCCCCTCAAGATAGCGTGTCTACCAATTTCACCACGACGGCGTGTAAATATCCCGACAAGTAACAAAAGATGCCAAAAATTTCTGGGCGCGATTATATCTTAGTTGTTTCAGGCGATGGCCCGCTAGACCCGATTCCGGGCATTACCAACTGACCTATTTCGGGATATCTTTTGCCTTCGAATCGTTTGATGCCGGAACGGGTGCGGGTGCGGCAGGGTTCGCAGCGGATTCGGTTGCCGGCTTGGCAGTCGAATCGGACGACGGCAACGACTGAACGGCCGCATCCATGACACTACCCGAAACCGCAGGTTTGGCGTTGGCAAGGTAAGCTAGGCCAAGACTGGTCACAAAAAACACCGCCGCGAGAACGCCGGTCGTCCGCGAAAGGAAATTCGCGGACCCAGATGCACCAAACAAACTACCCGACGCGCCACTACCGAAGGCAGCGCCCATGTCAGCGCCCTTGCCATGCTGTAGCAATACAAGCCCGATAACGGAGAGTCCGACCAGGATGTGCGCTGTCAGCACCAGCGGGAAAAGATACGTCATGTCGTGATTTTCCTTAGGCCGCCACGCCAATGGCAAGGAAGTCGGCCGCAACCAGCGCTGCACCGCCGATAAGACCACCATCGATGTCGGCCTGCCCCATGAGTTCCTTGGCATTGCTCGGCTTCATGCTACCACCATAGAGAATACGGACGCCCTCGGCCACGGTCTTGTCGGCTTGCGCCACACGAGAGCGGATCAGCGCATGTACCTCCTGTGCTTGTTCGGGCGACGCCGTCTTGCCGGTACCGATGGCCCAGACCGGCTCGTAGGCGATGACAGACTTCGCTACGCCGGCGGCGCCGATGCATGCGATCACCGCGTCGAGCTGACGAGTGACAACCTCGGCGGTAATGTTGCCTTCGCGCTCGGCCAATGTCTCGCCGACGCAGATGATGGGAATCAGGCCGGCCTTGATGGCCGCCTCTGCCTTGGTGGCGACAACCTGGTCGGTTTCGCCGTGATAGGCGCGACGCTCGGAATGGCCGACGATAGCATAGCGGCAACCGAAATCATTCAGCATCGCACGCGATGGGCGTACCGGCCAGCGCGGAACGCGCCTGGGCCAGGTAGGGGAACGGTACGCAAACAGCCAGTTCGGCACGACTGGCGGCTACGCCGTCTTTCAGCGCGGTAAGAAGGGTGAGATTTCCGGCGATCTGGCCATGCATTTTCCAGTTACCGGCGACAAGTTTGGTTCGGGCCATGGCTGCCTGTTCTCTCTAAGTCTATTGGGAAGGGAGCGGATTATACCGGCGTACGAATCGGCCGGTCAATTTTGACCTACAACATTTCGACAGACACTAAAGTGGATCACTACTGTCCGGTTAAAAGTGATGGCGAATCGCTGGAAGCCCTAACTAACGAGGGCCTCCGGGTGACGAAGGGTGGTGTAGATTTGAAATGCAAAATGGAGCTCCGGGCGATTTTCGGGGATAGCGCACCTGGAACCGATCATGAACACTGGCAAGGCACTGTTCGCCCAATTGATGGATTTTCTGCCTTGGACCACCTTTACTCGCATTGTCGATCGACATGGCGGCGAATCTGAACTCCCCCCTGCTATGCTTAACAGCGACATAGTCACCACTGCAACAATCTATCTAGTTTTCATTTTTGGATATCGGGCGAGTTATCGCCTATAAACGTGGTCTGTTCCCTGATTACGCACACACTCACCCGCAAACCGTCGAAACAACATGACCGAACCAACAGCGCCCCCCATCTGTGACGTCTCCATCGTCATCCCTGTCTACAACGAGGAACTTAACCTCCCCGATCTCGTTGCCCGCGTCGGCGAGGCGATGCTGCCTTCGGGCTTTTCCTTCGAACTGATCTGCATCGACGATGGCTCGCGTGATGATTCGGCCCGTGTACTGGCGCAGATTGCGGCCAAGACGCCGTGGCTGAAGCCGCGCTATCTCATGCGCAACTACGGCCAGACGGCGGCCTTGCAGGCGGGCTTCGATGCCGTCGGTGGCCGCTACACGGTAACGCTCGACGGCGACCTGCAGAACGATCCGCTCGACATTCCCGACTTGATCCTCACGCTCGAGTCGCGCAGCGACATCAGCATGATTTCGGGCTGGCGCAAGGATCGGCAGGACAAGGCTTTGTCGCGAAAATTGCCGTCGATGCTGGCCAATCGCCTGATCTCATGGGCCACTGGCGTGAGCCTGCATGACTACGGCTGCGCCCTCAAGGCCTACCGCACCGAAGTGATAAAGCGCATCCGCCTCTACGGCGAACTGCACCGCTTCATCCCGGCGATGGCCTTCGAAGCCGGCGCGAAGATTATCGAAGTGCCGGTACGCCACCACGCGCGCACGCGCGGCCAGTCCAAGTACGGCATCGACCGTACCTTCCGCGTGCTGCTCGATTTGCTGCTGATGAAATTCATGCTGCGCTACCTGCACCGGCCGCTGCATGCCTTCGGCGGCATCGGTCTGTGGATGCTGATGCCGGGCGCGGGCATTCTCGGCTATCTGGCGATCATCAAACTGTTCGGTGAAAACATCGGTGGCCGTCCACTGCTGCTGCTGGGCATCATGCTGGCGCTAATGGGTGTGCAGTTGATCGCAATCGGACTGCTCGGCGAAATCCTCATCCGCATTTACCACGAACCCGAGGGACGCGACCAATACCGGCTGCGGCTTCCGCCCGAACTGTGAGCAAGACCGTTCTTCGCGCGGCGACCAGTATTGGACTGCTGGCGCTGGTCTTCTACTTCGCCGGGCCGGCGCGAATTTTTGCCGCTGTTGCCCGGGCCGATGCGGTCTGGCTAACCGCGGCACTGGCCAGCGCGGTGACGGCAAGCGTGTTGAGCGCCTTGCGCTGGCATGCGATGGCCGGATGGATCGGACTGATCACGTCGCGCACGGCATTGATCGTCGCCTATTTCCGCGCTATCGCCGCCAATACCGTGCTACCAGGCGCCACGCTCGGCGGCGATACCTTGCGGGCGCTGCATCTCCAGCGCGCCGGTCATCCGCTCGCCGCCAGTGCCGCCAGCGTGGTACTCGACCGCATGAGCGGGCTGTGGGTGCTGCTGGTGCTGTCGCTGACGACGACGGCCGGCGCACAATTTTCCGGACTGCTGCCCGCGCAACTGCTGCCGCTGCCGGCTGTCGTCACCTTGGTTCTAGCCCTTGCCGTATCGCTAGCGCCGACTTTTCTGTGGCAGGCCAGCGCCGCCTGGCATGTGCATCTGCCCACACGCATCGAGCAGGCGCTGGCGGCCTTACATGATCGGCCCGCGCCGCAGGCGCATCTGGTGGCTCAGTTTGCTTGGTCGGCCGCGGTGCAGGGCTTTTCGATCATCACCTTCGCCTGCGCCGGCCGCGCTGTAGGCCTCGACCTGCCTTTCTGGCTGTACGTCATCGCCGCCGGCCCCGTCTTCATCCTCGCCGCACTGCCGGTGGGCATCGGCGGCTGGGGCACACGCGAAGCCGCCGCCGCCGTCACCCTTGGCCACCTGAGTAACATGGTCGCCTCGACCGAACTGGCCATCGCCGCCGCGATGCTCTACGGGCTCTTCGCCGTGGCGCAGGGGGCGGCCGGTGCGCTCTCGCTCCTGTTCATCAAAACGCCCAAAGTCTCCACCAAGGAAAACTCATGACCGCCTCCGCCATCGGCCTCACCGTCCCCGACTTCAGCCTGCCCGCCACTCATGGCGCAACCTTCACGCTTGCAGCCCAGCGTGGCCACCCCGTCGTACTCTATTTCTACCCCAAGGACAGCACGCCGGGCTGCACCGTTGAGGCGCAGCAGTTCCGCGACCTGCACGGCGAATTCGCCCGGCTCGGCTGCGCCATCTTCGGCATCTCGCGCGACAGCCTCAAGTCGCATGAAAGTTTCAAAAGCAAGCAGTGCCTGCCTTTCGAACTGCTGGTCGATGCCGATGAAATGGCCTGCGTGATGTTCGACGTCATCAAGATGAAAAGCATGTACGGCAAGCAGGTCAGAGGCATCGAGCGCAGCACCTTCCTGATCGACAAGGACGGTGTGCTGCGCAATGAGTGGCGCAAGGTCAAGGCCGAGGGGCATGCCGCCGAGGTTCTCGCCACGCTGCACGCGCTGACATAACAATAAGGTGAACTGATACCGAAATCCCTTGTTTCCCCGCCGACCGCGGCCATCCCTGCGGCGGCTATCGTGTCGACATCCACTCAGCAGAGGGTTGCCATGAACGCCAAACGCACCGCGAAATCCCCGACCACCAAGCTTTTCGTGCTCGATACCAACGTACTGATGCACGATCCCACCAGCCTTTACCGCTTCGAAGAGCACGACATCTTTCTGCCGATGATGACGCTGGAAGAGTTGGATGCGCACAAGAAAGGCATGTCGGAAGTGGCGCGCAACGCCCGCCAGGCCAGCCGCCTGCTCGACGAAGTGGTGTCCGGCTGCGAAGATGCGATCAAGGAGGGCGTCTCTCTGCTCGCCCCCTCGCGCGAAATGGCCTCCGGCCGCCTGTTCCTCCAAACCGAGGCAATGATCGGGCACATTCCCGCCTCGCTGCCGACCACCAAGGGTGACAACCAGATCCTCGGCGTAGTGATGTACCTTAGCGAGGCCTTCCCCAAGCGGCAGGTCATTTTGGTGTCGAAGGACATCAACATGCGCATCAAGGCCCGTGCACTGGGCCTGGCATCGCAGGATTACTTCAACGACAAGGTGCTGGAAGACACCGACCTGCTGTTTTCCGGCACCATGGAACTGCCGGCCGACTTCTGGGAAAGCCACGGCCAGGATATGAAGTCGTGGAAGGCGGACGGCCGCACGCTCTACAAGGTGGCCGGGCCGCTGTGCCCCAACATGCTGGTCAACGAGTTCGTCTATCTCGAAGCCGGGCCGAAGAACGATAAACCCTTTCACGCCATCGTACGCGAGGGCTCGGCCAAGACCGCGGTCATCTCGACGCTGATCGACTACAGCCACCAGAAGAACGCCGTCTGGGGCATCCTGTCCAGAAACCGCGAACAAAATTTCGCGCTCAATCTGCTGATGGACCCCGAGATCGACTTCATCACGCTGCTGGGACAAGCCGGCACCGGCAAGACGCTGCTGACGCTGGCGGCGGCGCTGACGCAGACGCTGGAAACCAAGCGTTATGCGGAAATCATCGTCACCCGTGTCACCGTGCCGGTCGGCGAAGATATCGGCTTCCTGCCGGGCACCGAGGAAGAAAAAATGACGCCATGGATGGGCGCCATCGAGGACAACCTCGACGTCCTCAACAAACCCACCGAGGGCGGCGGCACCGGCCCGGCTGGCGACAAGTCGGCGCATTCGCCCAGCGGCAGCTCCGGCAACTCCGGCGTTAACTACAGCAGCAATTTTGGTGGCGAGTGGGGCCGCCAGGCGACCATGGACCTGATCAAGAGCCGGCTGAAGGTCAAGTCGCTCAACTTCATGCGCGGCCGCACCTTCATCAACAAGTTCCTCATCATCGACGAGGCGCAGAACCTGACGCCGAAACAGATGAAAACCCTGATCACCCGCGCCGGCCCCGGCACCAAGGTGGTCTGCCTCGGCAACATCGCCCAGATCGACACGCCTTACCTGACCGAGGGTTCGTCAGGCCTGACCTATGTCGTGGATCGTTTCAAGGGTTGGTCGCATTCCGGCCACGTCACTTTGCAGCGCGGCGAACGTTCGCGACTAGCCGATCACGCGGCAGAGGTGCTCTGAAGAGGCCTGTTGGCGCCGTACCGCTAGCGCCGACTTTTTGCATTGGGCTCAATACGAACCCGATGCAAAATTCTCGAACTTGGTGTATTCGC
>JAIFMO010000047.1 GCA_020048435.1 Sulfuritalea sp. | reverse complement strand
CCTCAGTTTCCCGCTATCTTCATCCACCAGCCCAAACGGGGTGTATTTTTCATCACAGCCCATGTCGTGGTCTGCGGCTTGATTGTCACCGTGCGTATCACCCTCCGCGCGAATACTGAGGGTGATCTTATGCTCGTTAGAGATGCGACATTCACCGTTGCGTCAGCGCTGAGCGTGTAACCAAATGCGAGCGAAATAAATAGCAAAAGCGTAATCATATTTATGCTGAACTTGTTCATTGACATTCCTTCATGTGATAAGTTTGGGAGCGACAGACCGGGGCTGATGCTGTTTAGAATTTGCTTCCTTGCCGTCTCCACTAACCCTAGAAATCCAGAATACATTCATCGTCTTTTTATGTATGTCTGCTGAGACACCTTGCACCAAGTGATTCTCGGTACGGTAGATTCCCGGGGCAATCGCACTCGGAAGTCATGAGAACAACAAAAATGCCAACGTAGTTGACCTAACAAAAAAATCGTTCCTAATCATGTGGTTATGTATACATCTTGTTTGCTCTACTGCAATCAGGGCTACTCTCTATTTTTCGAAGAGAGAACATGGCTACGAAAAAGCAGAGAAGTCTGGTGGTTTGACGCGGTTCCTGCGCCTCGAGAACGGTATCCCGTCCCACGATACCGCTAACCGGATCTTTCGCATCCTTGATCCGAAGCAAATTGAGCAGGTGTTCCGGTCGTGGATTAGTGGCGTGGTTGGCACCCTGCGGCGCAAGCGGATGGGCTGGGATGACGACGGCCACATGAATTTGCTTGCGGCCGATTTGCTTGCGGCCGTTTTGCTGCTGTTCAGCAGTGTCGCCACCGCGGCACTCCAACTTTCCCTTGAACTGGGCAGCATTCATCATCCGGCGTTTGAAGCCGAGCGTATCCGCATGCAACCTGAGGCGGGGGGCGTACTGCTGAGCATCGGCGTGTTGCGCGGTGGGGGGCGGCAAATTCGCGATTTGCGACTCAAGTGCCGCGATTTTGACTGGGCCAGCGGAAACATCCGCTGTGCTGGCGGCGCGCTAAAAGTCGGCGCTGACAACACGGTACCTATTGATTTCAACTACGTTGCTGCGAGCAAGACACTCGACCTCACGCTACGCGACGCCTCGGCCGCGAGTCTGGCGGGTCTGCTCCCTGAACTGGCTGCCTGGCGACCGCAGGGTAAATTCTCCGCCACCCTGCATCTGGCCGGGTCGAAGGCGAATTTCAAGCTCGACACGAGCATGCTGGCCTTCGCCAATGTCGCCGGCACGCAGGCGGGGGAAGGCATGATGCTGCATGTCGCCGGCACGGTGCGGGATGTTGCTGATACCCGGCAATGGCAGGCCAGCATCGCGTGGCAGGGGGGTGAGGTCTATTGGCAGCCATGGTATCTCAAGGGCGCGGGGCAGACGATCACGGCTAGTGGCATAGTCGATGCAACCCAAGTGCGGGTCGATGCCGCGCATGCCGTGCTGCCGGGCATCGGTGTGCTGGATGGGCAACTCGGCTGGAATCGACCGCGTGGGGTGTTGACCGCGCTGAGCCTCGCCAGCGATGCCTGGCAGGTGGCCCCCGCCTGGGCGCAGTTTGGCCAGCCGCTACTGGGTGAAACTCCGCGCGTAAAACTGGACGGCACGGCGCGCTTTGCACTGGCCATCGACGCCAGCGCGACACGCAGCTTTGACCTCGACCTGGACTTGCATGGCATCGACGTGAGCGAGGGACGTTTCGTGCTGGCCGACCTGCGCGCAAACGTGCCGTGGCGGCGTGATGCGGCGACAACGGCGCAAATAAGCTCGGGTGGCGGCAAGCTTGGCGAATTGCCGCTCGGGGCGTTCAGCTTGCCGCTGGCAATGGAGGGCTGGCGCTTTGGCTTCGACAAGGTCGAATTGCCCGTGCTCGATGGCCGACTGTTGTTCGAAAATTTCACCGCACAGCGAGAGGTAAATGACGGGGCGAAGGGAGGCGAGGCGGCGTGGCGCTGGCAACTGGCCGGGGCGCTGCATCCGCTTTCCATGCCGCTGCTCTCGAAAACGCTCGGATTGCCGCGCATGGAAGGCCTGCTGTCGGCAACCATCCCGCGCATAGAGTATGCGGATAGCACGCTGACGCTTAATGGCTCGTTGATCGTTTCCGCGTTCGACGGCTATCTGTCCGTCGCCGGACTCAAGGTGATCGATCCTGTTGGCCACGCGCCACGCGTGGTCGCCGACATCGATGCGCGCCATCTCGACCTGGCGATGCTCACCCAAACCTTCTCCTTCGGCAGCATCACGGGCTACATCGATGCCGACGTGCGCGGTCTCGAAATGGTCGGGCGGCAGCCGCAGTCCTTCGTGGCGCGCATCGAAACCAGTCCCGGCGAATTCGGCAAGCGCATCAGCCAGCGCGCCGTGCAGAATATCTCCTCGCTCGGCGGCGCCGGCGCTGGCGCGGCGATTCAGCGCAGTTTCCTGCGCATCTTCGATACCTTCGGCTACGAAAAAATCGGCCTGACATGCCGGCTGGTTGGCGGCATCTGCGAGATGGGCGGCGTCGAAGAAATCGAGGGAGGCGATAGGGCGGGCTACCTGATGGTGAAGGGCGGCGGCCTGCCGGCGCTCAGTGTCATCGGCTACAATCGCCGCGTCAGTTGGGAAGAACTGGTGTCGCGCCTCGAAGCGATCGCCGCCGGTAATTCGCGTCCCGTCATCGAATAGGAGAAACCATGCCACGTTCCGTCCTGCCCCTGTTTGCCGTTGCCGGGCTGCTGGCCGGTTGCGTCACCATCAACATCTATTTTCCGGCGGCCGCCGCTGAAAAGGCCGCCGACAAGATCATCGACGAAGTATGGCAATTGCAGAAGAAGCTGGACGTCACCGCGCCGGCCAAGGAGACAAAATGAAAACCATCCTGCTTTGGTTGCTGTTGCTTGCCAGTGGTGTTGCCTTGGCGCAGAGCAATCTCGAAATCAATACCCCCGCCGTTGCCCAAATAAAGTCGGCGATGGCGGTACGGCACGGACAACTGGCGCCGCACTATGCCAGCGGCGCGCTGGGTCTGGCGCAGGATGCGTCGGTGCAATTGCGCGACCCCAATGCCGTGCCGCTGGCGCAGCGTGCCGCCGTACAGGCGGCGGTGGCGGCGGAAAATAACGACCGAACAGCGCTTTACCGCGAAATCGCCAAGGCCAACGGCAATCCCAGTTGGGAGACCGATATCCGCTCGACCTTTGCGCAACGGTGGATCGACAAGGCGCAGCCCGGTTGGTGGGTCCAGACCGCGCAGGGCGCCTGGCAAAAGAAGTAGCGTGGCTGTTTTCGCATGAGCGCCGTCCTCGTTTTCGACATCGAGACGATCCCCGATGTCGCCGGAATTCGCACGCTGCATGATTTGCCGGAGGAACTCGCCGACGCCGAGGTGGCCGAGCTTGCCTTCCAGAAACAGCGGGCAAAGAACGGTTCCGACTTCCTGCCGCATCACCTGCAACGCATCGCCGTCATCTCCTGCGTGCTGCGGTCCCATGGTGAAGATGGCGGCTTCAAGGTCTGGTCGCTGGCCGAGCCAAAGCATGGCGAGGCAGAGATCATCCGCCGCTTTTTCAGCGGCATAGAGAAATACACGCCGCAGATTGTGTCGTGGAATGGTGGCGGCTTCGACCTGCCGGTACTGCACTATCGTGGCCTGATTCACGGTGTCGAGGCGGCGCGCTATTGGGAAATGGGCGAAGGCGACGGCTACGACGCCCGCGACTTCAAGTGGAACAACTACATCAGTCGCTACCACATGCGTCATCTCGACCTGATGGACCTGCTGGCGATGTATCAGCCGCGCGCTGCCGCACCGCTCGACCAACTGGCCAAACTGATGGGCCTGCCGGGCAAGCTGGGCATGGACGGCAGCGCGGTCTGGGGCGCGTGGCTGGAGGGGAAGATCGACGACATCCGTGACTATTGCGAGACCGACGTGGTGAATACATATCTCGTCTATCTTCGCTTCCAGTTGATGCGGGGAAGGTTATCCGCCACCGAGCATGCGGCCGAAGTTGCATTCGTGCGCAGCCAGCTTCAGCTTATCGACGCCCCGCACTGGCGAGAATTTATCGCCGCCTGGGCCTGAGATTGCGGTATTTCGCTATTGACTTGCCGCTTGGCCCAAGCGGCTGGCCAGATCATCGAAGAGATAAGACTGCGCCAACTGATGGATAGCTGCCGCTTGTGCCGGAAAGTTGGCGGCCACGCTGTCGGCGATTGACTCTATCTTCTCGCGGTCCAGTTCGACGGCGGCGCGCAGCATCTCCTGGCGTTCCGTCGCCGGCAGGCACATCAGGTCGACTTGCGCTGCCTTGGGCTGGACCGGTGCATCATCGGGCGTCTCATGGATAAAAGCGAAGTCGAGGTGACGGGCGAGGGATTGGAAAATCAGGGCTTCGTCGAGCGGCTTGGTCTGCACTTCGTCGCAACCGGCGGACATTATCCGCACGCGGTCTTCCTCCAGCGCCGCCGCGGTCAGGGAAACGATCGGCACATGCGCGCCCGTGGGCAGTTCGCGAATACGGCGGGTCGCCTCGTAACCGTCCATTTCTGGCATCTTCATGTCCATCCAGACAAAATGCGGCTGCCATGAAGTGAATTTTTCAACGGCCTCGCGTCCGTTTTTCGCCGTCGCGACGCAGAAGCCGCCGCGCTTCAACAACTCCACCAGCAGGCGCATGTTTTCATCGTCATCCTCCACCACCAGTACGCGCACTTCCGGCTGATTTGGCGCCAGGCCGATGATGCGGCGCTGGCCGTCGGCTTCGGCGGCTTCGCTGGCCTCGGCGATTTCGACCGGCAGGCTAAGGCGGAAGCAGGACCCTTGGCCCGGCGTACTTTCCACCGTGATGTCGCCGCCGAGCAGTCGGGCGTAGCTGCGGCTGATGGCCAGCCCCAACCCGGTGCCCTCGCCACTCGCGACGCCGTGCTTGGCCTGAAAAAATGCATTGAACAGTTGCGGCAGTTCGGCGGCATCGATGCCTACGCCGGTATCGCGCACGGCAATGCGCAGCAGGGCTTGCCCGCCCTGTATGTCGGCATCGACTGCCACGACAATTTCGCCTTTGTCGGTGTATTTCACCGCGTTACCGAGCAGATTGAGAACGATCTGGCGCAGCTTGGGCAGGTCGGTACGCACATGGCGCGGCAGCCGGGGGCTGGCTTCGAAGCGCAACAGCACGCCCTTTGTCGTGGCGGGAATGCTGACGATGTCGAGCAGGCTGTTGAGCAGGGTCTGGATGTCGAACGCCTGCATGACGGTGCCTTGGCGACCACTTTCGATGCGCGAAATTTCGAGTACGTCGTTGATGAGCGAGAGCAGATGCTGGCCGCTCTTGTTGATGGTCCCGACGTCGCGTTGATGCTGTGGCGACAGGTTGCGGTCGCGCGCCATCAACTGGGCGAAACCGAGAATGGCGTTGAGCGGCGTGCGCAACTCGTGGCTCATGTTGGCGAGGAAGATGCTCTTGGCACGGTTGGCCGCCTCGGCGGCATCGCGCGCCGAGGCAAGCGCCTGCTCGTTGCGCTGCAATTCATTCACCATCGACGCCAGCTGGTGCTCACGGCGGTGAACCGCCTGATAGAGCCGGATGCGGTTCAGCAGCAGGTTGTCGTCGATGGGTTTGGTCAGGTAGTCCACCGCGCCGAGGTCATAGCCGCGCCGGATGAATTCTTCCGCCTTGAAAACGGCGGTGATGAAAATGATCGGGATATTGCGCGTGCGCTCGGTCATCTGCAGGTGACGTGCCGTTTCAAAACCGTCCATGCCCGGCATCTGCACGTCGAGCAGGATCAGGTCCACCGGGCGCTCCACCACACGGCCCAACGCTTCCTCGCCGGAGGCGGCTTCGATCACTTCGCAGTCGTGGAGCCGCTTGAGCAAGGCCCGCAGGGTGAACAGGTTGTTGGGATTGTCATCGACGATCAGGATAAGGAATCGCGTGTTCATTGCCGTGTCCAATTCCCGTGGTTCGCTCATGGCGCACTCCCGGTAAATCTGTAGAGATGCCCATCCGCGGCTTCGGGTTTGAACTGGCATTCTTGTGCCAGCGTGCGCAGGCCATCGCTGGGGCCGAGCAGCAGGAAGCCCTCGCGGTGCAGCGACTGGGCAAAGAGATCGAAAACGCGGCGTTGCAGGTCCGGTTCGAAATAGATCATGACGTTGCGGCAGACAATGAGTTGAAATTCATTGAAGCCGCCATCTTGCCCCAGCGCGTGATGATGGAACAGCACCCGTTCGCGCAGTCGTTCGGCGATCTTGAGAAAGCGGCCGCGATCCTCGATATGGCGCGACAGGTCGCCGCCGCCGCTGGCGTGGTAATTGGCACGGCTTTTTTTCAGCACCTCCTTGGGGAAGAGGCCGGCCTGGGCCAGTTCAAGCAGATAGGGATTGATGTCGGTGGCGAAAATACGGCTCTTTTCGAGCAGGCCCAGTTCGTCGAGCAGAATGGCCAGCGAGTAGGCTTCCTCGCCGGTGGCGCAACCGGCCGACCAGACCTTGATCAGCGGAAAACTGGCGAGATAGGGCAACACCTGTTCGCGCAACTGGCGGAACTGCTCGGGGTGGCGAAAGAACTCGGTGACGTTGATCGACAATTCGGTCAGCAGGCGCTGGGTCATCTGCGGGTTCGACAGCACCGCGCGCTGGAAATCGAAGAACGAAGCGAAGCCGGCATGGCTGATCAGGTTGGCGATGCGCCGCTCCAGCGTGCCGCGCTGATAACTGCGGAAATCGTAGCCGGTGTGTTCATGCACGGCATCGAGAAACAGATCGAGCAGCGGCCCCTCGTCGGCGCTCGCCGTGCGGCTGCGGGGCGAGACTGCCGCCGCGACGATGCTGGCAATGCCCCGCTGCTTGAGCTGATGATCAAAATGGCCGGCGCTGAAGGCGTTGTCGGGCATCATGCCGGCGCCGTCGCACTCGCTGCCGTTTTCGACCAGGGCGCAACCGCCGGCGGCGCGCACGGCGGCGCAGCCGGCCACGCCATCCTGACCAAAGCCGCAGAGGAGGGCGACCAGGGCGCTGGCCCCATATTCGCCGGCCACCGACTCGAACAATACGTCGATCGAGGGCCGCGAATAGCTGATCTTGCGGTCTTGCGTCAGATAGACCATGCCGTGCGCTACCCGCATGTGGAAAGCCGGCGGGGCGACGTAGATGGTATGGGGCTGCACCTTCATGAGATGCTGCGGCATCACCACGCTGTACTCGGTGTGCATCTTGAGCAGCTTGTCGAGCAGGTTGGGCTGGTCTTCCTGCACATGCTGGGCGATGAAAATGGCGGCATCGCTGTCCGGCAGGCGTTCCACGATGGCGAGGATCTTGTCCAGGCTGTTGGCCGAACCGGCCAGCGCCACCGCGCGGCAGGATTCGAGCAGGGCATGCGGCGCCTGCGGTGGCACCGGCAGCACCGGCAACGAGAGACGCAGCAGGCTGAAGGCCAGCAGGGGCCGATAGGCGCGCACCTTGACGTCGATGCCGCGATCGAGGGCGTCGACGATGGCCTCGACCACCGCCGGTGGCAGGCTGTCGGCATCGAAACAGACGATTTCGACAGGTTCGGGCGATGACGTCGCCAGCAGGGTGCACAGCTCCGCCGTCTCCGCCTGCTGTTCAAGGCGCCCCAGCAGGTTGATGCGGCGGATGTCCGTGCCGGCCGCCGAGCGCGCGTTTTGCAGGCTCAGGTTCATCGCCGCCCCTGACACCAGGCGGCGGCCATATTGACCAGCACGTCATAGTCGGCCGGCTTGGCCAGATAGTCGTCGGCGCCGGCGGCCAGCGCCTTTTCGCGGTCGCTGGGCAGCGCCTTGGCGGTGAGCGCCATGACGGGAATGGTGGCAAAGCGCGCATTGGCGCGCATGGCCTCGATGGTCTTGTAGCCGTCCATCTCGGGCATCATGATGTCCATCACCACCAGGTCGGGCTTCATGGTCGCCAGCATTTCGAGGGCTTTGCGCCCGTTGAGGGCGTTATCGACCCGCGCCCCGTGCTGCTCCAGCGCGGCGGTGATGACGAACAGGTTGCGTGGATCGTCATCAACCACCAGGATATGGCGGCCGGCCAGCCGCTTTTTGCCGCTGCCGGCGGGTTCGGCGGGGGTCGTGTGGCCCCGGCTGCGTGGCGGCGCCTGTTGCAGGAAATGCGCGATATTTTCTTGCAGGCGGCGTTCGGACTGCGGCGTCTTGATGATGATGCTGTCGGAAAACTGGCGCAGGCGCGCCTCATCCTCGTCACCCAGGGTTTCGCCGCTGTAGAACATCAGGCCGAGCCGCGGCATCTGCTCATGCAGTTGTCCGGCCACCCGGCGTGCGTTTGCCAGGCTGGTGGCGCCGACGCCGAGGTCGAGAATGGCGAAACGGAGGTTGCCGCCGGTAGCGACCAGTTCGGCCATCTTGTCCGCGTCGACATCGGCCACGGACAGCGTGACGAGCTTGCCGCCACTCTTGCCGACGAGGGGCGCGATCTCGGCCGTGGTCAGCGAGCCATTGGTCAAGAGCAGGATGTCGTGACCGGCCCGGGCCTTGAACCGGTCCAGCAATTCGCTCTCGGCGCGCGTGATATGTTCGGCGTCGACCGGTTTGTGCAGGTAGCCCATGGCGCCCTGCCCCAATAGCGCGTTGTTGCGGTCGCGGCCGGAGATGATATAGACGGGGATGTCGGCCAGTTCGGGCGCGGATTTTAACTGGTGCAGCACGGCGCTACCGTCGATGTCGGGCAGGCCGAGATCGAGCAGAATGCCGTTGGGATTGAAGCGGCGCGCCAGATCCAGCCCGTCGGCGCCGTTGCCGGCCAGCAGCGTCTTGTGGCCGATGCGGCGGTTGATGTCGAGAATGGCCTGGGCAAACACCGGATCGTCGTCGATGAGCAGCAACACCTGATCGTTGCCGGCGATGTGGGCGCGGTCGTCGGTTGGCCAGGGGCTCGCTGTCGGGGCGGGCAAGGCGGCCGCTGGCGTCTTGGCGGGGGCACTGGTTGAAAAAGTCGGCGCTAGCGGTACGGCAGTGGCCGCGTGGGGGCGGGCTGCCATGAGCAGGCGCGCTTCGTGTTGCACCGCGCTGGCGGGTGGTTCGTCCGGCAACAGCAGGGTAAAGATGCTGCCCTGTTCCGGGGCGCTGGCCAGTTCGATGGTGCCGCCCATCAGGTGGGCGAATGAAAGGCTGATCGACAGGCCGAGACCGGTGCCGCCGTATTCGCGGCTGGTCGAGCCGTCGGCCTGCTGGAAAGCCTCGAAAATGAGCCGTTGCTTGTCCGCCGCGACGCCGATGCCAGTATCGCCGACGCTGACGCGCAAGGGCAGCGGGGTGCCCGGACGGCGCTCGAAGCGCAGGGTGACGCTGCCCTTGCGGGTGAACTTGATGGCGTTGGACAGCAGGTTGCGCACGATTTGCGACAGCTTGTCGCGATCGACCACGATGTCGGCGGCGATCGTATCCTCGACCTTCAGCTCCAACCCCTTGTCGCCCGCTGGCGCGGTGAACAGGTCCGTGAATTCATCGGCCAGCACGCTGCTGGCAACCGGGGCCGAGTGCAGTTCCATGCGGCCCGCCTCGACCTTGGACAGATCGAGCACGTCGTTGATCAGGCGCAGCAGATCTTGCCCGGCGCGGTAAATCACTTCGGAACGTTTGACCTCCTCCTCGCCCAGTCGCTTGTCCTCGTTGCTGGCCATCATTTTCGCCAGCAGGATGATGGAGTTGAGCGGCGTGCGCAGCTCGTGGCTCATGTTGGCGAGAAATTCCGACTTGTACTTGCTCGACAATTCCAGTTGCTTGGCCCGTGTGTCCAGTTCCTCTTGCGAGATCAGGAGGTCGCGATTGCGCAGCTCAAGCGTTTGCTGCGCTTCTTCCATCTGGCTGTTGGCGGCCTGGAGTTCGGCGGTCTGCTGCTGCAATTGTTGTTGCTGCTCTTCCATCTGGCTGTTGGTGGCTTGCAATTCGGCGGTCTGTTGCTGCAATTGCTGCTGCTGTTCCTCCATCTGGCTGTTAGCCGCCTGCAATTCGGCGGTCTGCTGCTGGAGTTGCTGTTGCTGCTCTTCCATCTGGGCGTTGGCCAACTGCAACTGGCGGCTTTGCTCCTGCGCCTGGCGGGTGGCTTCTTCCGAGATCACCAGCAGCGCCTTGATGCGGCTGCGCTGCAGTACGGCTTGCAGGAAGGAAGCGATGCTGCCGGCGGCGGCGTTGAGGTAATCGAGTTGCGTCGGCTCCAGCGGCGCACTGCGGGCGATCTCCATGACACCGTGCAACGTGCCTTCGCGCTGCAGCGGCCAGGTGTAGGTGATGACGGGCGCCACGCTGAGAGTGCCGGTGGTGATCGGCGGCAGTTCAGCCTGTGCGCCGGCTTCGAAGGCATGCAGGACGATGGGCTTCAGCTCGCGCGCCACCTGGCCGACGGCGCCTTCGCCCGGCTTGACGCGGGCGCCGAGGGCGTTGCGTTCGGTGTACATGTAGCTGCCGAGCAGGTCGAGGGCCTGCGCGTCGTCGTTCCAGACATACAGCACGCCACGGCCGGCCTCCAGCGTGCGGCCCACCTGGCCGATGGCCAGTTCGGCCAGGCGCTGCGGCTCCATGTCGCCGGTGAGGGCCTTGGCCAGTTCGCTCAGCCCGTCCTTGAGCCAGTTGCGCTGCATGTCGGCGCGCTGGCTCGCGGCCAGTTGCAGGGTCATGTTGTTGAGCGCGTTGCCCAGCTGGTCGTTCTCGGAGAGGAGCATCACCCGTCCGGAAAAATCACCGCTGGCGATGGCATCCGCCTGGCGGGCAAGAACATCCATGTTGGTCACCACCCGTTCGGTGGAATTCAGCATCTGGCGGATGTCGTCCCGGGCCAGGTACTCGATGGTTTCCGGCTGCGCCTCGCCGAGCGCCAGATGTTCAAGCTGGCGGGTGACGAACTGCAAGGGGGTCATCAACTCGGAGATCATGTAGCGGGTCGACGCCAGCACCAGCACCACCAGCAACGCCAGCAGGCCAAGGAAAACGATGACGAAATTGTTCAGTTCGGCCAGGGCGACATTTTCGTCCACCACCCCGACCAGGAACCATTGCAGTTCCGGTTGGCGCAGATTCGGGTGGATGGCGCGGAAAACGTGGATATGGCCGCCACGCGTGATCACGCCCTCGGCCTTGCCGCGCATCTCGGCGATCAGGTTGTGATGGTCCTTGTCGAAATTGTGGCCATGACCGAGCAGGTGGCCGAACTGCTGGTCCGCGTCCGGATGAAAGAGGTAATTGCCGTTGGTGTCAATCAGGGTGAACTGGCGGCCCTGGTCGTTTTTGTTGGCTTTGCGGATGTAGTCGTAGATCGCACTGGCACGAATGTTGGAAACCGTCAGGCCATAGGTGATGTTGTTGTCGCCGACCAGCGGTTCGATAAAACGCACCACCGGCACATAGGGCTTTTCAACCCGGCCCTCGTATCTGCCGAAGTCGAGTGCGCTGATATGGAGTTCACCACGCTTGAGCTTGCGCCCCGCGATGAAGTAATCAAGGTCGGCCACATTCAGCAACTTGTTGTCGTCCAGCACCCGCGCCTTGCCGCTGGCGTTGTCAGTCACGACATGGAGCAATTCGTTCCCCGCGAGGTCAATGAGGCGAATTTTCGAGTAGTGGTGGTAATTCTCGGCAAAGTTGCGCAGGGTATCGCCCGCCACGTTGCGCCACTCCTCCATTTTGTTCACGTCGCCCAGATCCCGCCAGTAGGCATAGCGCAGGATGGCGTAAAAATTGTTGATGAAGCCGATGTCGCTTTGCTGCAGCGCCATGAATTCGTTGATGTTGGCCGTGACCTCGTTACGACTGCTTTCGAGCAACTTGACGGCGCGATCCCGATAGGCCGTGCTGGCATTGAGGTAGCCATAGAGGCCGATGGCGGCGATGGCAAAAAATGCGGTCGAATAGAACAGCAGCTTGAGCTTGGTGCTGATGCCGGCGCCGCGGAAGGCGCCTTTGCCTGGCAACAGCGCCACGAGCCCGCGCAAAGCCTGGCGCAGGCGATCAGAGAAGTTTTCGGTTGGCATGCGGGCTCCTACTTCGTGCCGATGGCGCGCAGTTTGTCGGTCACGTAGCCGAGCAGTTGCACGACGTCGGTCGGCGTCTTGTTTTCTTCGTAGGGCGCGGCCGGCGTGATGGCGTGGGTCATGCCGATCCGGGCCTTGACCCGTTGCAGTTCCACCAGTGCCAGCGCCACCATGCCGAAGACGTCATCGGGCGTCGTCTTGTCGCCCATGTCGAAACCCTTGAAGTCGGTCGTCGGCAAACCATGGACGCGCTGCAAGCGCTGGATTTCGGTCATCAGCGCGAATACCGCCTGTAACGAATCCTTGGGCCGCAGGTTCTCGCGCCGTGGCGGCGGCACGGCCTTCTCGAAAATGCGCTGGTGGCGCAGGATGGCGTTGATGTCTTCGTCGAGGCGCTTCACCTCGCCATAGACCTCGCTCGATGTCACCGCGCCGGCCAGCAGTTCCATTTCGCCCGAGAGCTGATGCAACTTGTTGTAGGCATCGATGGGGCGTTTGCCGCTGACCCGAACCGCGGCCGGCGGCTGGCCGGGAATATCGAGGGAATGCTTGAGAATGGCGATTTCGGCGAGGATGCGCTGGGTCATGCCCCAGGGCTGGTTGGGCGGCATCTCCTGCATGGGCTCGACAGTTGCCGGCTGGATGTAGGTGAGTCCCAGCTTGCGCCGCAGCTTGCCGATCTTGAGCAGCAGGGTGTAGCTCTTCGCCCAGGTATGCTGCGGCTTGAGGTCGCCGGTCTTTAGCTCGACCGTGGCCTGCCCGACGGCTTTGAAGTGGCGCTGGAGTGCTTCGATCTCATGATCGATGCGCACCGCCTCGGCATAGACATCGGAGGGCGTGGCCTCGGCGGCGTGGGCGGACGTGGCCGCTAGCAGCAGCGGCAGCAGCAAGGATATGAGCGAGGCCATGAATGGTTTCATCGTGAGCGACTCCGTGACCGGCTGACCAGACCCGCCGGCGGGTCAGACCCTGAATGCGGTAATGCTAATGCACCCGTGGGTAAAACGCAGGCCTATATCGACCTTGCTTTGATCTTGATCAATAGGGG
>JAIFMO010000145.1:15520-18249 GCA_020048435.1 Sulfuritalea sp. | reverse complement strand
CACGCTGACCGATGCCATCGAGAACATCGACATCGGCGGCCCGACCATGGTGCGTGCTGCCGCGAAGAATCATGGCAACGAAACAGGCGGCTGCACTGTCGTCACCGAGCCGGCCGACTACGCCGGCATCGTCGCCGAATTGAAAGCCAACAATGGCGCGATCTCTTACGCCACCCGCTTCGCCCTGGCCAAGAAAGCTTTCGTGCACACTGCGCGCTACGACGGCGCCATCGCCAACTGGCTGACCAGCCTCGACGCCGACAACAAGCCGACCACCTTCCCCGAGCGTCTGCAACTGGCCTTCGACAAGGCCGATACCATGCGCTACGGCGAAAATCCGCACCAGCAGGCCGCCTTCTACCGCGAACCGGTGGCACCCTCCGGTACGATTGCCAGCTACCAGCAACTGCAGGGCAAGGAACTTTCCTACAACAACATCGGCGATGCCGATGCGGCATGGGAAGCCGTGAAGGCCTTTGACGCAGCCGACGGCCTGGCCACCTGCGTCATCGTCAAGCACGCCAATCCCTGCGGCGTGGCGCTGGGCGCGACGGCCGAGGCAGCCTACCGTCGGGCTTTCTCGACCGATCCCACCTCGGCCTTCGGCGGTATCATCGCCTTCAACTGCGCCATCGACAAGGCCACGGCTGAAGCCGTTTCAGGCCAGTTCGCCGAAGTCATCATCGCCCCGGAAATCACGCCGGAGGCCCGTGCTGTCTTTGCCGCCAAGCAAAACCTGCGCGTGCTGATCGTGCCCTTGGGCAAGAATGAAGGCGCCTTCGACTTCAAGCGCGTCGGCGGCGGCCTGCTGGTGCAGACGGCCGACGAGGCGCGCATCACGCAGAGCGACATCAAGGTCGTCACCAAACGGGTGCCCACCGAGCAGGAAATGCGGGATTTGTTGTTCGCCTGGCGCGTTGCCAAATACGTCAAGTCCAACGCCATCGTCTATTGCAAGGACGGCATGACGGTCGGCGTCGGCGCCGGCCAGATGAGCCGGGTCGATTCCGCCCGCATTGCCGCCATCAAGGCCGAGAACAACAAGATGAGCGTCAAGGGTTCGGTGGTGGCCTCCGATGCCTTCTTCCCCTTCCGTGACGGTCTCGACGTCCTGGCCCAGGCGGGAGCCACGGCCGTGATCCAGCCCGGCGGCTCGGTGCGCGATGCCGAAGTCATCGCCGCCGCCGATGAGCAGAATATCGCAATGGTGGTCACCGGCTTCCGCCACTTCCGCCACTAACGCCATGAAACTTCTCGTCATCGGTTCCGGTGGTCGCGAGCACGCGCTGGCCTGGCGGCTGGCGCAATCGCCGAAAGTGCAGAAAGTTTATGTCGCCCCCGGCAACGCCGGCACGGCGCATGAGGACGGCCTTGAAAACCTGCCCATCACGGACATTCGCGCGCTGGTCGCCTTTGCCCGCGACAACGCCATCCACGCCACCGTGGTTGGCCCCGAGGCGCCGCTGGCCGCTGGCATCGTCGATGCCTTCCGTGAGGCCGAACTGCGTATCTTTGGCCCGACGCGCGAGGCCGCCCAACTGGAAAGCTCCAAGGATTTCGCCAAGCAGTTCATGCACCGTCACGCCATCCCGACGGCGAAGTTTCGCACCTTCACCGATGCCGCCGAGGCGCACGCCTACATCGAGGCGGAGGGCGCGCCCATCGTCGTCAAGGCCGATGGTTTGGCGGCCGGCAAGGGCGTGGTGGTGGCGATGTTCGCCGACGAAGCCCACCGCGCCATCGACGCCATGCTCTCCGGCAATAAATTGGGTGAAGCCGGCAACCGCGTCGTCATCGAGGAATTTCTCGATGGCGAGGAAGCCAGTTTTATCGTCATGGCCGACGGCCACCACGCGCTGGCGCTGGCCACCAGCCAGGATCACAAACGACTCAAGGACGACGACGAGGGTCCCAACACCGGTGGCATGGGCGCCTATTCGCCCGCTCCGGTGGTAACGCCGGAAATCCACGCCCGCGTCATGCGCGAGGTGATCATGCCGACGCTCGCCGGTATGGAAAAGGACGGCATCCTCTACACTGGTTTCCTTTATGCCGGGCTGATGATCAAACCCGACGGTTCGCCAAATGGGTCGATAAGGGTGCTTGAATTCAACTGCCGCATGGGCGACCCCGAGACGCAGCCCATCATGCTCCGCCTCAAGAGCGACCTGGCCGATCTGGTCGACGCCGCCATCAACGGCCATCTCGACAAGGCCGAGGCCCAATGGGATCGCCGCGTCGCCTTGGGCGTGGTGCTTGCCGCTCACGATTATCCGGACAATCCAAGGAAGGGCGATGTCATCCACGGCCTCGGCCAGTCCGTCCCGGATACGCACGTCTTCCATGCCGGCACCACCGATAAGGGTGGGCACGTCGTTACCGCTGGCGGCCGCGTGTTGTGCGTTACCGCATTGGGTGATTCTGTCCGCGCCGCGCAAAAGCGCGCCTACGAAATCGTTGACGACATTCGCTTTGACGGTATGCAATTCCGCCGCGATATTGGCCATCGCGCCATCAAGCGCTAACAGGCTCTCAGTGAATACCGGCCCGATCCGGGATTACCTCACCGGACTGCAAGACCGTATCGTCGCGGCGCTCGAAGTCTTCGACGGCCAGCCGTTCCGTCGCGACGCCTGGGGGCGTGGCACCTCGATCCTGCTTGAAGAAGGCAACTTTTTCGAGCGCGGCGGCGTCAATTTCTCGCACGTTAGCGGCGACTCGATGCCCGC
>JAIFMO010000145.1:0-15495 GCA_020048435.1 Sulfuritalea sp. | reverse complement strand
CCCACCACACACATGAACGTACGCTGCTTCGTCGCCACCAAGAACGGCGAAGCCCCTGTCTGGTGGTTCGGCGGCGGCATGGATCTAACGCCTTACTACGGCTTCGCGGCGGATGCGGTGCACTTTCACCGCAGTTGCAAGGAAGCGCTGGCGCCATTCAATGTCGAAGTGGCCGACGATGTGCATTCACGCTACAAGCAGTGGTGCGACGAGTACTTCTTCCTCAAACATCGCAACGAACCGCGCGGCATTGGCGGCATTTTCTTCGACGACTTGAACGAGGGTGGGTTTGAACGCTGTTTCGCCCTGACGCAGAGCATCGGTGACAGTTTTATCGGCGCCTACCTGCCCATCTGCGAACGTCGCCGCGACACTGCCTACGGCGAACGCGAGCGCGATTTCCAAGCCTATCGCCGGGGTCGTTACGTCGAATTCAATCTGGTATGGGACCGCGGCACCCTTTTCGGTTTGCAGTCGGGCGGGCGCACCGAATCGATCCTCATGTCGCTGCCGCCGATCGTGAAATGGCGCTACGACTGGCGTCCGGAACCGGGCAGCGCCGAAGAAAAGCTCTACAGCGAATTCCTGCCGCCGCGCGACTGGGTGTGAATCAGCCGCCCCCGGCGGCAGCCTTCTTCTGCGCCAGGCCTTTCTTCCACAGCGGTTCTTCCTTCGGTGCCTCGACTTCCGTGATGCGGACGATGGCCAGCGAACAGTTGTCGCCTCGACCCTTGGCGCGGTCGCGGGCGGTGTTGATGAAGATCTCGGCCGCCTGCCGCACGGGGAACTCGTTCAGCACCTTGCCGATCACCTCGTCGGCGAAATAAGCCCAAAGACCGTCGGAACAGAGCAGGAAGCAGTCACCATCCTGTAGCGGGGCGGTGCCGCCATAGTCGATACGCGGCGCGGGTTCGTCGCCGAGGCAAGAAAGCAGGACGTTCTTGTTCGGGTGCTTCTCGGCGTCTTCCTCGCTGATGAGGCCCTGGCGCACCAGATCCATTACGTAGGAGTGATCGAAGGTTCGCGAGATTTTCTCGCCTTTGCGGTAATGGTAGATGCGTGAATCGCCGCAATAGGCCCAGTCGGCGCGGCCACGCTGAAGGACGAGGACGCAAGCGGTGCTGTGCGGGTCCTGCTCGCTGGAGAGTGCGGCGAGTTTGATGCCGTCGTGGGCGTCGTTGATGGCGGTGGTCAGCGTCTCGCGCACATTCTCGGCGTTGGGCGGCGCGTTCTCGAACGCATGCCGCGCCTTGAAGATCACCTGTTCGGCGGCCAAGGCGCCGCCCGTGTGGCCGCCCATGCCGTCGGCCAGAACCGCCAGCAGGGTACCCTTTTGGGTAGGATGGGCAAGAATGGCAACACGGTCTTGCTGTTCGCCGCGGTCGCCGATATGTTGTGCGGCACAGGTTTCGATAGTCAGAGGCATGGCGCGATTATACGAGGATGACCCTGTCGTTCATTGACGGACGCCCTTCATTGTTTTTCGTTGAATTTGTCCGATATCCGCTCGAAGAAATCATTCTCGTCTTCGAGATGAATGCCGATCTCGGTCAACACCTGATCGCCGATCCTCGTCCACAGCGGATCTTCGGCGCGGGCCATCCGGTGATAAAAATGGATCGCCAGTTGCAAGATACCGACCAGCGAACGCGCCGCGCCGGCCTCGTCGGTGGGCATTTCGTGGTGATAGCGGATGGCGGCGCAGACGAATTCCGGCAGTTTCCAGTGGCGCGCCACGAGATAGCCGACGGAGCAGTGGTCGACCTTGAAAGTCTCGTCTTCGGCGGAGAGATCGGGCCAGCAGCAGGCGCTGTCGAGATGAATTTTTCCGCAGTAGTCGGGGAAACGCTGCATCAGTACGGGCACGCCGCACTCATGGAAAATTCCCGCCATGTAAGCCTGATCGGGGAAAACATTGCAGACGGAAATCTGCTCGGCCGCGATCATCGCGGCGAGTTGAGCGACCTCCTGCGACCGCGTCCAGAAAATCTCGTAGACCTTGCGTGCGCCATCTGACAACGCTGTCGAGAGCGCCAGCGACTGCACCAGGTTGTAGGTCTGCTTGACGCCGATCACCATCAGCACCTGTTCGAGCGTCTGGATCTCCTTGCCGCGGGCAAACACCGGCGAGCGCACCGCCCTGAACAGCATGGAAACCAGGCCCGGGTCCTGCCCGATGATCTTCGCCAGCGAGCGGGCGTCGTAATCATCGCTCTGCAACTTCTGCTGAAATTCAAGCAGTACCTTGGGTTGCGGGGGAATTTTGACGCCCCGGGACATCAGTTCCTGGAGGGCTTTCTCTTCGTCGATAACCATTTATATTCTTTCAGGGATGCAGTAGGACAGTCGCGAGTCTATCAACTCCGATTGGCGTACGGTTGGCGTATCAGCTGCGCCGGTCGATCAGGATGGCGCGAAAATCGTTGACGTTGGTCATCGTCGGTCCGGTGACGACCAGATCGTCGAGCGCGGCAAAGAAGCCGTGGGCATCGTTGTCGGCCAGACGCTCGCGGGGCGACAGGCCCAGCGCGGCTGCCCGCGCCAGTGTGTCGGGCGCCAGCCAGGCACCGGCATTGTTCTCGCTGCCGTCAATGCCATCCGTGTCGCAGGCGATGGCGTGCACATACGGGTTGCCGCGCAGGGCCAGCGCCAAGGCAAGCAGGAATTCGCCGTTGCGACCACCTCGCCCCTCACCTTGCACGCTCACGGTGGTCTCGCCGCCGGACAGGAGCACGCACGGCGACGACGCCGGCAGGCCATGTTCGACGCAGGCCAGCGCTATACCGGCCAGTGCCCTGGCCACCTCGCGCGCTTCGCCTTCGATGGCATCGCCGAGAATGATGGGCGTGATGCCCGCTGCGCGCGCCGCCGCGGCCGCCGCGTGGAGCGCTGTCATGCCACCGGCTGCAAGCAGAAATTCGCCATTGCGCAAACGCGCATCAAGCGGTTTGGGTGTCTCGGCCGTGCCGCGCAGCAAGGCCTCGCGCATCGGCGGCGGCACCTCGATGCGGTAGCGATCGAGGATGTCGAGCGTATCGTCGCAGGTGGTCGGGTCGGCCACGGTTGGCCCCGATGCAATGACGGAAGGATCGTCGCCCGGTACGTCGGAAATCGCCAGCGTCAGCAGCCGCGCACCCGCCCCGTCCCGCTGCGCCGCCAGCGCCAGTCGGCCGCCCTTGATCGCCGAAAGATGTTTTCGCACGCAGTTGATCTCGCCGATGGCCGCGCCACTGGCAAGCAACTGCCGTGTCACCGCCTGCTTGCCGGTCAGCGTAATGCCGGGAGCCGGCAGCGCCATCAGCGCCGAGCCGCCGCCCGACATCAGTGCGATGACGAGATCATTCGCCGTCAGGTTCTGCACCCGCGCCAGCGCGCGTTGCGCCGCCTGCATGCCGGCCGTGTCGGGCACGGGGTGCGCCGCCTCGACCACCTCGATATGTTCGCAGGGGACGTTATAGCCATGACGGGTTACCACGAAACCTTCGAGGGGCGCCGCCCAGTGCAGTTCGACGGCGCGCGCCATCGCCGCCGCCGCTTTGCCGGCGCCGATGACAAGGGTGCGGCCTCGGGGACGCCTCAAACCGGGCAACAGCGGCGGCACGATCAGCGCCGGATCAACCGCAGCCAGCGCGGCGTCGAAAAGGCCCCGCAGGCAGGCCCGCTGCACCGGGTAGACGCACTGGGAGACTGCCTTTGGCCGATCAGTGGCTGGCATACTCCGGCTTCTTGTCGTAGAAGGCGAAAATCTCAGCAATGCCCTTCCTGTCGGCCGCAGTCATCGATTCGAATTCGATACCGCATTGTGGTTTGCCGTCCTGCTCGCGTTGCCAGCAGACCCTGGCGCGCAAGCGCAGCGGCGTCTGTCGGTTGTAGCGATCAAGCGAGGCCGCCGGCGGCAGGATGGACACCTCGAGCGGCACCCCTTCACGCAGCGGCCGCGGCAACAGCAGCCGCACTCCGCTTGTGCTGAGATCGGCGGCGACAGCCTCAGCTTCCACCGGTGGGTCCCCTGCTTGCGCCAGACGGACGAGCACGCTGTGCTCCAGGCGCGGGTTGCGCCGCTTCTCGCCGGGCTGGCGCGACTCGGCGCCCTGCCGCTGGAAGCTGAAACCCGCCATCAGCTCGGCCATCTGCTCGGAAACACGTTGCAGGTTGGTGCCGATGGTCGCGGTGGTTTCCACCTTGGTCGAGCTTTCGTTGAGGGTGGCAAACAGTTTCTGCAAAGTCGCTTCCAGATGGCCAAGCTGCTCCATCTGTCGCTGGCTGGCATCGACGATTTCATCGTTGTCACGCGCCGCCGCGGAAACGCCTGTCGCCATCGCGCCCATGATCGCGGCGGTCTCGCCGGCAACCTGGCGGTTGCCATGCACGCTGACGACCACCACATTCATCGCCTCGCGCAACTGACCAACGCGTTCACCGATGGTACCGACGATACTGGCCACTTCGGCCGCCGAGAGGGTGGTGCGCTCGGCCAGCTTGCGTACCTCGTCGGCCACCACGGCAAAGCCGCGCCCCTGTTCGCCGGCGCGCGCCGCCTCGATGGCGGCATTGAGCGCCAACAGATTGGTTTGGGCGGCGATATCCTTGATGGTTTCGATGATGCGGGTGATTTCCGATGCGGTGGTTGCCAGTTCGGCCACCTCGTCGGAAACGCGGCTCACTTCGCTGGCCGTCGTCGCCATCTCGGCAATGTTGCGCTGGACGGCTTCGACACCCTCGTTGCCACGGGCCTCCGCCTCGCGTGTCTTGGCCGCCGCCGTGCCGGCCTGCGCCTGCACGCCGCGCGCCACGTCGGTCAGCGCCTGCGTTTCGGCGACGACATCGGCCGCGCGGCTTTCTTCCCTGCGGCTGACCTCGGCGATTTCATTGGCAATGGTGGCCACCTGAAAAGCCGACTGCCCCATCTGCTTGCCGCTGTCCTCGACGCTGCCGAGGATGTGCGAAAGCTTGCCGATGACGTCGTTGAAGATGCGTTGCAACACGCCCACCTCGTCATGTGTGGTGATCCGCACCCCTCGCGTCAGATCGCCCTTCTCGACAGCGCGCAAGGCGTCGCACAGTTCGAGAATCGGCCGCAGGAACAGCTTGGCGACCAGGCCGATCAGCATGAATTGCACGGCAAATTCGAGGCCTGATTCCCACACCGAATTGAAGTGGTAGGCGGCGCGATTCTCGGCTAGCGCCCGCAATACGCTTTCCGACGCACCCCCCGCCCGCGCCAGGTCGACCATCTTCTGCAACTCGTGCGACGCCAGCAGGCGGCTGTAGATTGTCGTCACCATGGTCACGACAAAGAAACCGACCTGAAATTTCCAGCGGATGCTCAGCTTGAGGAACCAGTTCATGTTGGGAGCTCCCGGAGGGGTTATCAGCCGCTGCGGAACTTTGGCGGACTGGTGCGGTGCGGTATGGCTTGATTATGCCCAAAAAGATGCTTGTGTGCGGGGGGTGAAAAAGGAGTGGGCCACCGCCATCAGATGCCACCCTTGGGCTGCGAACGCTTGCGGCCTTGCCAGTGGGCAACGCCCTGGACGATGCGGGAGAAAGGCAGGGCATCGAGGCTGCCATATTCTTCCTGTGCCTGACGCACCAGGCGATGGACGTTGGGCGCCGGCGCCTCGGGGTCGAGCACATCCTTGAGTCCGTTAAGTCCGCCGCACTGAATCTTCATCATCATGGCGTGTGGCAGGATGCGCGTCGCCTCTTTGATCTTCAGGGCGAAGGCCGACTTCTCGCGCAGCAGGCCGGACAACCGGGCGCAGGTAGCGCGCGCCAGCGGATCGGTACAGGCCATGGTCACCCGCTCGGCGATCGAGTGGCCCGTCGACAGGCCGCAGACCACGCTGTGCGACAGCAGCGCCTTTTCAAAGACGCAGGGCAGGCGGTTGATCTCGCCGCGGGCCGTGTGATATGCGGTCTCGTCCATCGGCTTGCGACGGGGGGATTACCAGTCGTCGCCCGTCAGATATTCCGCCTCGCGCACCGACATCAGCGCTTCTTCGGCCTGCTGTTCGTTGTCGCCGAAGACGACCTTGATCTGCATTTTCGTCAGATCGACTTCCTTGCGTATGCGCTTGGCTTCCGCCGAGGCATCCTTGAAGACTGTGTACTCGGTAATTTTTTCGTAAATCTTCACCGGACCGGCGGGAATGCGGTATATGTAATAGGGCATGGGGTTTTCTTTCGCTTGGATTTATGCTTTAGAATTATGCTAGGGACTTAATCGACATAGCGTTTGGCGAGCCGCCGCCGGCCCGGCTTGCTTTTTTGGATGATGACGCCGCGCACCGGCTCCAGGTCGGCAATTTCGGCGGTAGGGTAAGCCGGATTGAGCGGCCGTAGCTGCCAGCCGTCGCCGTGCGCGACCAACTGGCGGAATATCCACTCCTCGTCGAGCCAGGCGAAGACGTAGGAACCATCGGTCGCCAGCCCTTCCGGTTCGATGATGATAATGTCACCATCGACGAATTCGGGCGCCATGCTGTCGCCCAGCACCATCAGCGCAAAGGGCTCGGCTTCGGCGCAAGACGCGGCTTCGTCACTGAATTCGTCACTTATTCCCGCCATCGCTTCGACGGGAATGATGGGGATGATTTTCTTTGCGGCCATGTTCAGTCCTTCAGTCCTGCAACCAGCGGATAAGGTAATACAAGCGGAATCCTTCCGACGAGCGCGACGGCCCCATCACCTCGGCCGCATGCAGGTTTTGCGCCGGATCGGCGGCGGCCAGCGCGGCGGCGGCATCGGCCACCGGCATGACGCAGTTTTCGGGAAAACGCTTGCGCGAGCCCCGCCGGACATTGATCAGTGCGAAATGCGCCTGCACCAGATGTGGTGATTCGGCATCGAGATACACGCCGCCTTTCATCGGATTCCCCTCAGGATACGAACATGCCGCAGCAGCGGCTCAAACAGCGGCTCAAGGTGTCGTCGCATTAGCGGGCCCACTGCGGTCGTCTTCGTCAGAATGGGGGCGGCATCTGCGTTACTCAAGTGCGACAGTGCCGTCATCGCCGCCACTTCGCTTTCCAGGCCAGCTATTGATTCCCTATCGTCACCGGGTTTCACTTCCTGCGCCGCCGCGAAATATTGGCCGAGAATGTCCAGCAGCAGATAAACGGCTTCGTGGGCCGGCGGTTTTTCCAGCGCCATTTCGGCCGCATAAAGAAAATTCTGGCCGCTCGACGAGTAACAACGGGCCAGTTGCCGCGCCCGGGGGTCGCCCGCCGCTGCAAGCGCGGCAACGCTGGGAGGCAGGGAACGCGGCTCCGCCGCTGGCAGCGCGTCGGGACAATGTTCGAGAAAACCGATGAAATAATGCGGCCGCCGCCGCGCCTTGATCCATAACTGCTCGCCGGCGGCGGCGTCAAGGAGTCCGGCGCCGATCACTGCGCGTATCGAATTCATCGCCAGGATCGGATTTTCCTCAAAAGGCAGATGCTCGATCAGAAAGTCGGCCAGCTGCCTGCCCATGCTGCCCTGGCGCACCGCCGCGTGGCCGAGCATGTGGCGCGCAACTTCCATTGTCGGCAGCGCCCACCAGGCGCGCCGCGCCAGTTCGTCGGATAAAGTCGGCGCTAGCGACACGGCAGCCACTGCCTCGGGCTCGCCGAGTTTCAATAGCGCTTCGAGATTTTTCGGGCTCGACTGACCCATGCGCGTCCAGCGCCGCAGATGAACGGGATAGCCACCGGGCAAACCGAGCGCATGACCACCCAGCAACTCGCGCACCCGCATGAAGTAACGATCCGCCCGGCCGCGGGGATGCAGCGATATCTTTACTTCGCCTCGCGGGGTAAGCGCATGCAGCGACTGCGCACCCTCATCGATGCGCACGGCCTGCACTTCGCCGGCCAGAAGCACATGGAGACGCAACGCGTCTTCGGGAGTCAGTTCGGTCACGAGGCGAAACATACCATTTCCCGCCGGCGCTGACATTGGTCTTGCTCGCCGCGCCCAATTTCGTGCAGGCCCGATGGCCTCCCGGAAACATTGCGCGGGCCGGCGTAGCGGTCGCTGGCGACTACCGCGCCGTAGCGGCGGACGGCGCGGGAGCTAACTGTGCCCGCTGACGCTCCGCCTGAATATGGATGATCTTGCGGGCGCGATCCATCAGGGGCTGGGCTGCGTTCTGGCGACCCTGCCTCTGATAAAGGCGGATCAGATCGTTGATGCTGGCCAGCGTCTCCCAGTGTTCGGGGCCGAACGACTTTTCACGGGCGGCGAGGGCGCGCTTCAGCAGGATTTCGGCATCGGCGGGACGCCCCGCTTCCAGATAGAGATTGGCCAGTGCGTTAAAACTGGCAACCGTATCGGCATGCGTGGCGCCAACGCTTGCTTCGCGCTGATTAACCAGGCGCCGCAGCAGTTTCTCGGCTTCGGGATACTGGCGCTGGGCTCGCGCAATATCGCCCAGTTCAGCCACGCAGGACAGGGTGAGTGCATGTGTGGCGCCAAAGACTTTCTGCCGGGTATCGAGGGCGCGCCGGTAGAGCGGCTGCGCCTCGGCATAGCGACCCTGCGACTTATACAGAGCGCCCAGCCCGGCCAGGCTGATGGCGGTGTCGGGATGCGTCTCGCCGAGGGTTTTCAGGCGGATGACCAGTGAACGCTTGTGCAAGGGCTCCGCATCGACCAGCCGGCCTTGCGCCCGATAGAAGTCGGCCAGATCGTCGATACCCCAGGCGGTATTGGCATGTTCGGGGCCAAACACGGCCTCGGCGCTGGTCACCGCTTTCCGCAGCCACGCCTCGGCTTCGCGCGGCGGGTTCTTGCTCTTCTGGATGCGTCCCATCCACACCGTCACAGCCCAATAAGTGCGCGTCGGCGCGCCTTTGCCTTCCAGTTCGGTGGCCAGCGTCAGCGCCAGCGGCTCGGCCTCGACGTAAGCCTTTTTTTCGGCCAGCCGGCGGATTTCCGCCAGGCGCTGCTCAAAAGCCTTTTCTTCCTTTTCAGCCTTAACGCTCTTTTCCGCGCCGCTCGCTGCCTTCGCTGGTTTGCTGGCGGGTTTTTCCACCCGGGCAGTATGTTCGCCATCATCCGGCGGGATTGCCGGGGACGTTTCCTCGGCCCACGACTGGTTCGCAAAAGCGGCCAGACCAGCGGCAACAAGCATCAGCGCAATGCGAAAAAATGACAAAAAAATCTCCGGGCCATGACAACGCAGGACGTTACGATACGAATCGTTCCGAATTTAACCCGAAAGATGTCCGGCTATAACCCGCCGGAAACCACGGAAACAGGGGCTATTCCACACGTTCCCTGTCAATGGGCCGGCTGGTGCCGGTTAAATCCGGGCGCCAGCCGTGGCAATGGCTGTGGTGTACCATCCATTGCCGAACAAGGACTGGCCGGGCAAAGTTATGCAAATGCCCGCCCCAGCGACATCAACGACAGGAAACCTCATGACCCCATCGCCCCGCATTGTCATCCTCGGCGCCGGTTTTGCCGCACTCGGCGCCGTGCGCGAGTTGCGCCGCCGCGCGCCGCAAGCGCGCATCACCCTCGTCGCGCCCAAGGCCGAATTTGTCTATCTGCCCAGTCTGATCTGGATTCCGTCCGGCCTGCGGCAGGGCAGCGACCTGATGCTGTCGCTGGACGCCTTCTTTAAGGACCACCGGGTCGAGTTTGTCGCCGGCCGTGTCACCGGCCTGGCCGATGGCGGACGTACGGTGCTGACCGAGCATGGCGGTAACATCGCCAACGACGCGCTGATCATCGCCACCGGCGGCCGCTTCATCAAGAAGCTGCCAGGCATCGAACACGCGCTGACGCTGTGCGAAGGTATCGCCTCGGCGGAAGCGATTCGCGACCGCGTCAATGCCATGCAGAGCGGGCGCATTGCACTCGGCTTCGGCGGTAATCCCAGCGAACCCTCGGCCATGCGCGGCGGCCCGATGTTCGAACTGCTGTTCGGCCTCGATACCCAGTTGCGCCGCCAGGGCAAGCGCGAGCGCATCGAGCTGACCTTCTTTAATGCCGCCGCCGAGCCGGGCAAACGCCTGGGCGAAAAGGCGGTCAGCGGCCTGCTGGCCGAAATGGCCCGCCGTCGCATCGACACCCATCTCGGCCACAAGCCGCTCGGCTTTTCCGAGAAGGGCGTCGATACCGAGGGTGGCCACATCAATGCTGACCTCATCCTCTTCATGCCCGGCCTCACCGGCCCGGTCTGGGCGCCAGGCGCAAACCTGCCGCTATCGCCCGGCGGCTTCTTCCAGGCCGACGAATTCTGTCGGGTAGCTGGCGCCGAACGGGTGTTCGTGGCCGGCGATGCCGGTAGTTATCCCGGCCCCGACTGGATGCCAAAGCAAGCGCATATGGCCGACCTGCAAGCGAAGGCGGCGGTGGAAAACCTGCTGCTGGCGCTCGACAACAAGGCGCCAACCGCGCGTTTCAAGGTGGAACTGATCTGCATCGTCGATACCATCGATCAAGGAATTTTGGTCTATCGCGATCTCAAACGTTCCGTGTTGCTGCCATCCTCGCGCATTTTCCACTGGGCCAAGCGCTGGTTCGAGGGGCATTACCTGAAGATGTTCCGCTCGTAGCGGCGGGGAGTCTCGGTTACTCGACTGTTGCCAACCTGAAAAAGTCGGCGCTAGCGCTACGGCGCCAGACTGCCCTGCCTTTCGAGGTTGTGCAAAAACCGCGCGAGGTGACGGTCGGCCTGGGCGGTGTGGTTGATCAGCCAGTCGATCAGCAGCAGTTGTACGCGGAAAGTCAGGTAAAGCGGATGATGGCGGCCGGCCTCGACTTCGGCGCGCAACCGGGCGAAGTAATCGGCGAAGGTGCGGTGCTGGCGGGTGTGCTCATCGGCGAAGGGGTAATGGTTCTGGCGCATCAGCGCCTCTTCGGTGCGGAAATGGTTGAGCGCGTATTCGGCCAGGAAGTCGAGCGCCGGGCGGGTGGCGATGGCGTCCTCGGTCAGGATGGCTTCGGCCAGGCGCGTCATCCGAATCAGCAGTTCCTGGTGCTGGGTGTCGATCTCGACGATGCCTAGCGCGTATTCCTTCTTCCAGGTGACTTCCAGCCCGCCGCCGGCCGCTTCGGGGTTGCCCGAGGTTAGCGCGTTCTCGCAGCGGGCAAGATAGAGTCGCGCCGCCTGGTCATTGGGTGCGATGGCGACGCAGCGTTTGAAAATCTGCTGCGCGCGCCAGACGTCGCGCATGTGGTAGCAGGCCACCGCTTCCTCGAACATGGGCAGCGTGGTGAGCTTGGCGGCGCGATCTTCGGTGGTGTCGGCGTCGAGCACCTCGTACACCGCCTGCGGGTGGCTCTTGCCCTTGACCAGAATGCGGTCGACCAGGCGGATGCGATAGCGCGAAGGGTCTTGCAGGCCGTAGAGGGTGTGCTCGCTGATCAGCAGCGGCGCGGCGTAGTCCTTGGTGACGTGTTCCAGGCGCGAGGAAAGGTTGACCGAATCGCTGATCACCGTGCTGTCCATGCGGTTGAGGCCGCCGACGGTGCCGAGCATGACCATGCCGGTATTGAGGCCAATGCCGATATGCACCGCCGGGTAGCCGGCGCGGGCGCGGCCGAGGTTGTAGACGTTGAGCTGGGCCAGCATGTCGATGGCGGCCGTTACCGCATCGTCGGCGGTCTTGGGAAACAGCGCCATGATGGCGTCGCCGATGTACTTGTCGATGATGCCGTCGTGGCGGCTGATCACCGGCTCCATCTCGGAGAGATAGGAGTTGATGAAACGGAAGTTTTCCTGTGGCGTCATCGTTTCCGACAGCGCGGTGAAATCGCGAATGTCGGAAAAAAGGACGGTCATTTCCTTTTCGACGTGGGTGCCGAGTTCGACATGCATGATGCTCGGCGTGCGTAGCAGACTGAGAAACTGGCGCGGGACGAACTTGCTGTAGGCCGCTTCGGTGCGCGCCAGCGTCTGGCGCGTGTGTTCGTGGGCGCGCGATTCGCGGTCGACCGCCTCGCGCAGGGCGGCGATTTCATCGTCCTGTGCGCCGCGCGCCGTGGGGCCGGGCAGGGAAGAGAGCGGTTCCGGATAGCGGGATTCAGCCATGATTTTTATCAAATATCACATTGCGTCAGGCAGTGCAATGTCGGGCAAGGTTTTTGCGGTGGTATTCTGTCCCTTTATTGCAACCGATGCGCGCTGATGTTTATTACTTTTACCAGATTATTTCCCCCGGGCGCGTGGCCGACGCTGCTTGTCGTTGCCATGCTGGCGTGGGTGGGCGCTGCCCTTGGCGCGGAGCCGCCGCCACTCAAGTTGAACACCACGGCCGATCACGCCAAGTTCAAGGAGCTCCAGCAAGTCTTCAAGACCGGCCCGGATGTGACCCGTGCCTGCATTTCCTGCCACACCGAGGCGGCCCGGCAGGTGCATCGCACCAAGCACTGGACCTGGGAATTCCTCAATCCCGAAAATGGCCAGCGACTGGGCAAGAAGTACGTCATTAACAACGTCGGTTTCTCCGTCGCGCCGAATTATTCCTACTGCACGGTTTGCCATGTCGGCTACGGTTGGAAAGACGAGAATTTCGATTTCACCGCCGAGACCAATGTCGATTGCCTCGCTTGCCATGACACCACGGGTGACTACAGAAAAGGGTCGGGCCTGGCGGGCCATCCGGTAACGCAGGTAATGGAAGTGCCGGCGGGTTCGGGCCGGATCGTGCAGCCGATCAACTTAGGCAAAATCGCTCGGAAGGTCGGCAAGAGCAGCCGCGATACCTGCGGCGCCTGCCACTTCTACGGCGGTGGCGGCGACGGCGTCAAGCATGGCGACATGGATAGCTCGCTCGCCGCGCCCGACCGCGAACTTGACGTGCACATGGACAGCACCGGCCTCGACTTTACCTGCGCCACCTGTCATGCCACCTCCAGTCACGACGTAGCCGGCAGCCGTTATGTCCCGGCCGCCGTCGATAGACAAGATTTCCACACCCGCGGCAAGGTGGACAAGGGTGCCAATCCCGTCAATTCCAGCAACCCCGCAACCTGCGTCGCCTGCCACGACAAGACGCCGCACAAGCGTGATGAGCGCCTCAACAGCCACGCCAACAAGCTGGCCTGCGGGATTGGTCACAAGCCGGCAAAATGGACGCTGCCGGCAAGCTGCTGATCGAGACGGACGCAAAGGGTCATGCTACCTACGACGCCAAGAAGGGCGCTTACGTCCTTGGCGTGAATGTCGTGCCCGCCTACCGCTGGTTCAATGGCAAGATGACTTACACGCTGCTGGGCGACAAGGTCGACAAGACCCATGGCGTCATCAGCATCAACAAGATCGAGGGCGGCCCGACCGACGGCCAGTCGCTGATCTGGCCAATGAAAATCATGCAAGCCACGCAGCCTTACGATCCGGTAAACCGGACCCTGGTCGCGCCGCACATGGCCGGTGACGACGCCACCAGCTACGGCAAGAACTTCAGCTGGGAAAAAGCCATCGCGTCCGGCATGAAGACCTCCGGCGCCGATTTCTCCGGCAAAGTCGACTTTCTCAAGACCGAGATGTACTGGCCACTCAACCACATGGTCGCACCCAGGGAAAAAACGCTGGCCTGCGCCGATTGCCACGCATCCGGCAGTCGTTTGGGCGGACTCGACGGCATCTACATGCCGGCGTACAACGCCAATAGATGGGTCGACCTGCTGGGCTGGCTGATGGCGCTTGGCACCCTGATTGGCGTCCTCCTTCACGGCAGCCTGCGCTTCTACCTGACCCGGAAAGGCTAAGGCAATGTCCGCAACCACTATAACCCGCGTCTACATCTTCACTGTCTTCGAACGAATCTGGCACTGGGCGCAGGCCGGGCTGATCATTTTTCTGCTGCTGAGCGGCTTCGAAGTGCATGGAACCCTCCATATCTTCGGCTTCCAGCCGGCGGTGGCCTACCACACCGTCGCCGCCTGGTCGCTGGTGGCGTTGTGGCTCTTCGCCGTTTTCTGGCACCTGACTTCGGGCGAGTGGAGGCAGTACATCCCGAGCCTGCACCGGGTCGATGCCATGATCAAATACTACCTGCTGGGTATCTTCATTGACGCCCCGCATCCCTTTCATGCCACCAAACTGAGTAAGCACAACCCGCTGCAGCGGCTGGCGTATCTGGGCATCCTGGTGTTCGTCAGTCCGTTGATCTGGATTAGCGGCTGGTTCTATCTCTTTTTCGACAAGTGGCCGGTTTGGGGCTGGGACAAGTATCTGAGCCTCGAATGGGTGGCCCTTTTCCACACGGCGGGCGCCTTCATGATGCTGAGCTTCCTGATCGCTCACCTCTATCTGATTACCACCGGCCACACGCCATCCGCCCACCTCAAGGCCATGATCTCCGGCTTTGAGGAGGAGCCCGCCGAGTTGCCGCCCCATGGCGCCGGAACTTCTTCCGTATCACCCCCTTTGAAATATTGACCCCTTTATCTTGATCCAAGGAGCAAACACCATGTCACCCAAACTTTCGCTGACTCTCCTGGCCACCCTGCTCGGCGCCACTGCCATGGGCAGCGCCCAGGCCTACGAGGCCGACTGGAAGCGCGGCCGCGTCTATTACCGCCAGGTGTGCACCAGTTGCCACATGGCGCAGGCCAACAAGCAGTTCAACCCAAACGAAAAGAAGAAGGCCGAGTGGGCCGCCTATCTTGACGCCGACAAGCACGCCAAGGGCAAGGACACCATCAAGCAGTTCTACGGCAAGTCGTACCGCGCCAGCATCAAGGCTACCAACAAGGCGGCGGCGAAGTTCGCCGACGTGCCCGAGCAGGAACTCGCGGATGACGTCCGCAGCTTCCTGCAACACGGCGCCAAGGACGGCGACACCCCGGCCAGTTGCAGTTGAGCCCCGGCGAAGTGAAGAATGGTCGGCGGAGCCGTACCGCTACCGCCGACTTATTGCGTCGCCCGTAACCGGACGTCCGCAGTGACAAGGAGGGCAAGTCATGGCTGAAGACGCATCCTGGCGCGCCGGCTTCAAGGCCGACTTCGACAGCATGTTCGTCGAACCGTGGGCGCCACATGTCGGCGCCATCCTGGTTGTGTTGATCATCCTGCTGCTGATGGTCAATGGCCTCTTCTGGGGTGTCTTCGGCGGCCTCAAACTCTGGGGCGACTGGTTCAATGCATCCATCGGACTCGGCGAACTGCTCAAGATCAAGCCCGAACTCGACAGCCCGCTGATTCACCGCATGTCGCTGATGAACATCACCCTGATCGCCGGTTCTTTCGCGGCCGCGCTGATCTCGCGCCAGTTTTCGATCTTCCGCGCCCCCCGACTTGAATATCTCTGGGGCGCGGTGGGCGGTACCCTGATGGGCGTCGGCGCCACGCTGGCTGGCGGCTGTACCACCGGTGGTTTTTTCACCCCGGCCATGCATTCCTCGCTGGCCGGCTGGGTGATGGCGGTGGGTCTGGTCGGCGGCGCGGCGATCGGTTTGAAGCTGCTGTTCTGGACGCTGGAAAACATCAGCTGGGGTATGCAGGCTCCCGGCGTCGTCGAGCTGCCGGGGCGGGCGCTGCACCCGTGGCTCGGC
>JAIFMO010000164.1 GCA_020048435.1 Sulfuritalea sp. | reverse complement strand
CTGGAGAAAAAGTCATAAGCCTCGCAAATTAACGGGTGGGCGGGCGCCGATGGGCGGAATTACAATAGCCCAAGAATGACCGCCACCGACATCTTGACCTGTGACACTGAACCCATCCGGACGCCCGGGGCGATCCAGCCACATGGCGCGCTGCTGCTACTGTCGGACGACGATGACCTGATCGTCGAAGCCATCAGCGAAAACTGCGCCGAATTCATCGGTATCGCTCCCGCCATCGCGCTTGGCCAGCCCTGCCGCAAGTTGCTCGGCGATGCTGCGATGGTGGCATTCAACGCGGCCCGCCAAGATGCGCATGCGTGGCAGTTTTCTTGCGAGAGCAACGTTACACCGCTCGATTGCCAGTGTTACGCCAGCGGCGATGGGCGCTTGTGCCTCGACATGGAACGCTGCGCCAATGACGCCACCGCCTCCCGCGGCATGTTTCACGATGCCAGGCAAGGTCTAACCGCTTTGCGCACATTGAAGGATGTCGACGCCATCGCGCAAGCAACAGCCGGGCTGGTGCGCTCGCTGACCGGTTTCGACCGGGTGATGGTGTATCGCTTCGACGCCGACTGGAATGGCGAGGTTGTGGCCGAGTCGCGCGCAGATTTGGTCGAGCCCTACCTGGGGCTGCACTTCCCCGCGAGCGACATTCCCCACCAAGCCCGTGAGCTCTATCTTGGCAACAAGGTCCGGCAGATTCCCGACATCGACTATCAACCGGTGGCGCTGGTCCCGACTGCCGGCGCATCGGCCATCGACCTCGGCCGCTCGGCGCTACGCAGCGTCTCGCCCATCCATATCGAGTACATGAAAAACATGGGGGTGCGCGCCACTCTGGTCGGTTCGCTGGTCGTCGGCGGCCGCCTGTGGGGACTGATCGCCTGCCACCAGATGCTGGAAGCGAAATATCTGCCACGGTTCGAGAGGGAAGTCTTCGCCTGGATCTGCGAGGATATTTCCAGCCAATTGGCCGCCGCGCACAGCCAGCAACTGCTCGACGAAAAGCGCAGCCGCGCAACGCAACGACAGCGCCTGCTCGCGGCGCTATACGAAAATGGCTTTGCCGGGCTACTGAGTGGCGAAATGCAAGCCGACCTGCTTTCCATCGTCAATGCCGACGGATTCGCCCTCGTTACCGATGCAGGCATCGAGACGACAGGCAAGTCCCCTCAGGTTGCCCGCATAAATGCCATCCAGGCAAGGCGTCTGGAAATGGCGGCTGCCGACCCGGGCCTGTTCCATACCCATGCGCTGGCGGCCGATTTGGGTCTCGAAGCCTGCGCCGACGGCGTTGCCGGTGCCCTCTGTCTTTCCCTTGATCACCGGCCGAACGTCACCATGATATGGTTTCGCGAGGAAAGGGAGCATGCGGTGGTCTGGGGGGGCGACCCCGCCAGCCCGCACGAGATCGACGCACAGCGGAAAATTTCCCCGCGCCGCTCCTTTGCCGCCTTCCGCCAGGTCATACACGGCCACAGCTTGCCCTGGAGCGCCGAAGAGGTCGATGCTGCCGAGCAACTGGGCGCTTTCATCGAAATCGATGTTCAACGCGACTACAAGAGCCGACTGGACGCCAGCGAGTCGATTTATCGCTCCGTGGTGAATGCCATGGCTGAAGGTGTCGTGGTTCATGGCGCCAGCGGCGAGATCATCACCTGCAATCCGCGCGCCGAACAGATACTGGGCCTCGGTGCCGACCAGATGAAGGGCCGCACCTCGTTTGATCCGCGGTGGTCCGCTCTCCACGAGGACGGACAAGAATTTCACGGCCACGATCATCCGAGTCTGACGACACTACGCACAGGCAAGCCCTGCCTGAATGTCATTATGGGTGTGCATAAGGCGGACGGCAGCCTCACCTGGATCAGCATCAATACCGAACCCTTGATTCAGGCCGGTGACACTCGTCCACATGGGGTCGTGGCAACCTTCCTCGACATTACGGAACGCAAGCGGGCGCAGTCGGAGGATCTGGCCGCGAGGATCATCGCCACCCAGGAGCAGGAGCGGGCTCGACTTTCGCACGACCTGCACGACGAAGTGGGGCAGACGCTCACTGCCCTGAAAATTTCCCTCGCCCGGGCGCAACAAGGTTGCACCAGCGCCGTGTTGCGCGGCTGTTTCGACCAGTCGCAACTGATTACCGAACGACTAATGGCCGACGTGCGCAGCCTGGCACACCAATTGCGCCCACAAGAGCTGGATGCGCTCGGGCTGGCGGCGGCATTGCGCTCCCATCTCGACAAGGTCATTCGGCCGTTGGGCCAGACCGTGACGCTCAACGAAAACATCGGCGAACAGCGGCTGCCGCCTGAGATCGAGCTATGCTGTTTCCGGGTCATCCAGGAATCGCTGACGAATTGCATGCGTCATTCGCGGGCCACCCGAGTCGATGTTTCACTTGGGCTCGCCGATAAAGAACTGAGCCTGAGCGTGCGTGACGACGGGATCGGTTTCGTCGTGGGGCCGATTTTTTCCGGCACGACCAACCACCATTCCATCGGCCTAATCGGCATGCGCGAGCGAGTAGCGGCGATCGGCGGCCAAATGCGGATCAAATCCGGCCCGGGACTCGGCACGGAAATCATCGTAAGCTGCACCTGTGAAGGAATGCACACATGAGCATACGCGTTGTCATTGCCGATGATCACCAGTTATTGCGCGCAGGCCTCACCGCCTTGTTGCGTGATATTCCCGGCGTGGACGTCATGGGCGAGGCCGCCGATGGCGCCGAAGCCATCCGACTGGCCCACGCGCTGAATCCCGACATCCTGTTCCTTGACCTTGTCATGCCTGGAACATCCGGCCTCGACGCCCTCGCCAGCATCAACGAGTCGCTGCCGGAAATACGGGTCATTGTCCTGTCGATGCACTCCAGCGAGGAGCATGTATTGCGCGCCCTGCGCCTCGGGGCCGCCGGCTACATGCTGAAAGACGTGGCGCCGGAGGAACTGGGGCTTGCCATCAAGGCCGTGATGGCGGGAGAAAGCTGGCTTTCGGCCGCCGTGTCGAAAAAAGTCATCGCCGGCTATGTGGCGCGCAACAAGGGCGAAGAAATGCTCGACTCGCTAACGACACGCCAGCAGCAGGTGCTGAAACTGATCGCGCAAGGGGTGCCAACCAAGGGTATCGGTACCCAACTCAACCTCAGCGTAAAGACCATCGAAACTTATCGCGCTCAGATCATGGATCGGCTCGACATCCACGATATTCCCGGCTTGGTGCGCTACGCCGTGCGGCACGGCATCGTGCCGCTGTAGCCCATGCTTGTCGGCTACCTTGCACCTTGCCGCCGACACGGCGGCTCTACACGGGCGGCCAAGAATTAATGCACGTCAACACAATCTGTTAAAATCAACGCAACGCCTATGCTGTTACATTATTTATCACAGCATGTGGTCGGGCGCAAATAGCCAGGCGCCGAAACGACAAGGGCTGGCGGGCGAAGTTTAAGCCCTTCAGCATTCCATATTGCGAACCCGTGTCCCGTGTTCGCTTTTTTGTTTCAGGATCCGCCAAGATGTTTGATGCTGTCCGTAATAACAAGAAGGTCGCGCAGATCATTCTCGCGCTCATCGTGCTTCCCTTCGCGTTCTGGGGTGTGGAATCCTATGTCAGTGATGCCGGTGGTCGTGGCGATGCCGCCACGGTCGGCGGCAGCAAGATTTCCCTGCAGGAGTTCCAGTATTCCTTGCGCGAACAGCAGGATCGCCTGCGGCCGATGCTGGGCAACGCCAACCCGGCGTTGCTCGACACCCCGGAACTGCGGCAGGCGGTACTCGACACCCTCGTCAACCAGCGTCTGTTGATGGTGCAGGCGGTCAAGGCGAAAATGACCGTTAGCGACGCGCAACTGAAGCAGTTCATCGAAAACGTACCGCAGTTGCAGGATAACGGCAAATTTTCGCGCGAGCGCTACGAGGCAACGGTGGCGGCCCAGGGTATGAGCAAGGAAATGTTCGAGGCACGGCTACGGCAAGACCTCGTCATGCAGCAGGCGATGGCGGCCGTGACGGATGCCGCCATGCCGGGGCGTGCGCCAGCCGAACGCTGGTTGGCGACGCAACTGGAAGAGCGCGAGATTGCCGAGACGATACTGCGGCCGGAACTGTATGCTGAACAGGTCAAGCTGGCGCCCGGAGCCGTCAAAAGCTTTTACGAGGCAAACCGCAAGCAGTTCGAGACGCCGGAGCAGGTACGCGCCGAGTTCGTCGTTCTCAACGCCGACAAGCTCGCTGGCCAAGTTGTCGTTAGCGACGATGAGGTTCGCAAGGCCTACGATGCGCAGGCCGCTCAATTCAAACAACCGGAAAGCCGCCGTGCCAGCCATATACTGATCACCGCCGCCAAGAATGCACCCGCAGCCGAGAGCAAGGCTGCGCAGGCGAAGGCCGATGATATGCTGGCGCAACTGAAAAAATCGCCGGGTGATTTCGAGAAACTGGCAATGCAGTTTTCGCAGGATCCGGGTTCGGCCGCCAAGGGCGGCGACCTTGACTGGTTCGGGCGTGGCATGATGGTCAAGCCCTTCGAGGATTCGGTTTTCTCCCTCAAGGAAGGCCAGCTATCCGGGGTGGTGCGTTCCGATTTCGGCTTCCACATCATCAAGCTCACGGGGGTGCGCGCCGAGCATGTCAGGCCGTTCGATGAAGTTAAGGTCGAACTGGCTACCGACCTCAAGCGCCAGGCGGCAGCCCGGAAATACGCCGAGGCGGCGGAGGGTTTCACCAACACGGTTTACGAGCAGGCGGACAGCCTCGCGCCCGTCATCGAGAAATTCAAACTCTCCGCTCAACAAAGCGACTGGATAGCGAAAAACAGCGCCGCCGTGCCCCCGTTCACCAATACCAAGCTTATGACCGCCCTATTTGCGGACGATGCGCTAAAGAACAAGCGCAATACCGAGGCTGTCGAGGTTGCGCCAAACACGCTGGTGGCGGCGCGGGTGATCGAGCACCGGCCTGCCGCCCTGCAGCCGCTCGAAACAGTACAGGCGACCATCGAGAAGATTCTGGTGCGGCAGGAGGCAGGCAAAATCGCTGCCAAGCAGGGCGCCGACATGTTGACGCGATTGCAAAAAGGCGAAGGCGTTAACGTTGCCTGGGGGCCAGCGCGGCGCATTTCTCGTGCCAATTCCCCGCAACTATCGCCGGATGCCGTGCAGCTGATCTTCCGTGCCAGCGTTGGCGACGGGGTGAAAGCGCCCGTTTTTGTGGGTACCGAAATGGCGGGTGGCGCCTACGCACTGTATCGAATCGACGCCGTAAAGAAATATGTGCCGACGGATGCCGATATGCCCGCGGCCCGCGCGCTCCGCCAGAAATATGCGCAAGTGGTGACGGAGCATGAGTTGATGTCCTGGATAGCCGCGCTCAAGACGCGGCACGAGGTGACGATCAACAAGGCCGTACTCGAAAACAAGGACAAGTAGACTCGCCAGGCAGGCTGACCGGAATGACAAAGGGCGCGAAGGCGCCCTTTGTCATTGGTCATTCCGAATGGAGCAAAATCAGCCCGGCAGCGGGTCGGCGTTGCCGAGTGCTGTTGTATTGAGGCCGCCGTCAACGTACATGATTTCGGCGGTGATGCCGCTGGCGAGATCCGACAGCAGGAAGGCGGCGGCATTGCCGACTTCCTCGATGGTGACGTTGCGGCGCAGCGGCGCGTGGTGGGCGTTGTAAGCCAGCAGTTTGCCGAAGTTGCCGATGCCGGAGGCCGCCAGCGTCTTGATCGGGCCGGCCGAGATGGCGTTGGCGCGGATGCCCTGTGGGCCTAGACAAAAAGCGAGATAGCGGGTGGCCGCTTCCAGGCTGGCCTTGGCCAGGCCCATGGTGTTGTAGTTGGGCAGGGTGCGCTCGGCACCGAGATAGGTCAGCGCCAGCAGCGCCGGATTGTTGCCTTTCATCAGCAGCGGCCGTGCCGCCTTGGCCAGCGCCGGGTAACTGTAGGACGAGATGTCGTGGGCAATGCGGAAGGATTCACGCGTCATGCCGTCGAGAAAGTCGCCTTCGATAGCGTCGCTGGGAGCGAAAGCGATGGAATGCACCAGGCCATCCAGTCCTTCCCAGCCCTTGCCTAGTTCGGCAAAAAGCTTGTCGATCTGCGCGTCGTCGCCGACGTCGAGCGGAAAAATCAGGTGGCTGCCGAGTTCATCGGCAAACTTGGCGACACGATCCTTGAAGCGTTCGTTCTGGTAGGTGAAGGCCAGGCGCGCGCCCTCACGGTGGCAGGCCTTGGCGATGCCATAGGCGATCGAACGGTTGGACAGCAACCCCGTAATCAGAACACGCTTGCCGGCGAGAAAGCCCATCGTAATATCCCCATGCGAATGACCGGCCGATTATAGCGGATAGGCTAAACTGCTCCACCATGCGTTGGATCAGTGTGCTCTGCCTGTTATTCTTCATCGCCGGCTGCGGACAGACCCTGAACGACCCCTATCCGGCCGCGGACAGGGGTCGCAACATCCTCTATACCGCCTTTACCGAGCGGCCAAAACATCTCGATCCCGTGCAGTCTTACAGCGAGGACGAGATCACCTTCACGGCACAGATCTACGAACCGCCGCTGCAATACCACTATCTCAAGCGTCCCTACGAACTGGTGCCGGCGACAGCCATCGATGTGCCGAAGCCGCGCTATCTCGATGCACGGGGGCGCTTGCTGCCTGATAGTGCCGCCCCGAAGCAGATCGCCTTCACCGACTACATCATTCGCCTTCGCCCCGGCATTCGCTACCAGCCCCATCCAGCCTTCGCCGAACAGCCGGCCACTAGCGCGGCGTTCATGACGCTGGCCGACTTCCCCAATCGCGGCACGCGCGAACTGACGGCTGACGACTACGTGTACGAAATCAAGCGGCTGGCCCATCCACGCCTGCACTCGCCCATTCTCGGCCTCATGGAGGAATACATCGTCGGCCTCAAGGAACTGTCGCAAGACCTCAAAAAGTCGGCGGTAGCGGTACGGCAGGGCGAATGGCTGGACCTGCGGCGCTACCCGATTGCCGGCGTCGAAGCCATCGACCGCCACAGTTATCGCATCCGCATCAAGGGCAAATATCCACAGTTCCTCTACTGGCTGGCCATGCCCTTCTTCGCCGCCGTGCCATGGGAAGTTGATCGCTTTCATAGTCAGCCGGGCATGGCGGAAAAGAATCTGACGCTCGACTGGTATCCGATGGGCACCGGCCCCTACATGCTGACAGAGAACAACCCCAACGCGCGCATGGTGCTCGAACGCAACCCCAACTATCACGGCGACCGCTACCCCTGCGAAGGCGAAGCCGGCGACTCGGCTGACAACGATGGCGTCAACCTGCTCAAGGATTGCGGGCAGCCCCTGCCCTTCATCGACAAGATCGTGTTCACCCGCGAAAAGGAACAGATTCCCTACTGGAACAAGTTCCTGCAAGGCTACTACGACGCATCCGGCATTTCATCCGACAGCTTCGACCAGGCGGTGCAAGTCGCCTCAGGCGGCGAGGTCGCGCTTACCGACAGCATGCGCGCGCAGGGCATCTCGCTCGCCACCTCGGTGGCCACCTCGACCATGTACATGGGCTTCAACATGCTTGATCCGCTGGTTGGCGGCGGCACGGAAGACGCGCGCAAATTGCGGCAAGCCCTATCGCTCGCCATCGACCAGGAAGAATTCATCTCCATCTTCCAGAACGGCCGCGGCCAGGCTGCGCAAAGTCCCATTCCGCCCGGCATCTTCGGCTACCGTGAAGGCCGTGCGGGCATTAACCCCGCCATGTACGACTGGCTGGATGGCGGTGAAGGCAGGCCGCAAAAAAAGTCTGTTGAACTGGCGAAAAAACTGCTGAGCGAGGCCGGTTATCCCAATGGCCGCAACGCACAGACCGGCGAACCGCTCGTCATCAACCTCGACACCACCGCCACCGGCGTCGGCGGTAAGTCGCGCGTCGACTGGCTCAACAAGCAGTTCCAGAAGATTGGCGTCCAACTCGTCGTACGCAGCACGGACTACAACCGCTTCCAGGAAAAAGTTCGCAAGGGTGCCGTGCAGCTCTTCTACTTCGGCTGGAATGCAGACTATCCGGACCCCGAGAATTTCCTCTTCCTGCTTTATGGTCCTCAGGGCAAGGTCAAACATCAGGGTGAGAATGCCGCCAACTACGCCAATCCGGAATACGACCGCCTGTTCGACGAAATGCGCGCAATGGAAAATAGCCCGCGCCGCCAAGCCATCATCGACAAGATGCTCGCCATCCTCCATCACGATGCTCCGTGGATCTGGGGCTACCATCCCAAGGACTACACCCTGCGTCATGCCTGGCTCACCAATCGCAAACCGAGCAAGGTCGGTCACAACACCCTCAAGTACCAGCGTGTCGACGTCGCCCAACGTGCGAGATTTCGTGCCGAATGGAATAGCCCGGTGCTGTGGCCGCTGGCGCTGGTGGTGGTGTTGCTCGCCGCCATTGCGTTGCCGGCCGTGATCGCCCACCGCCACCGCGAACGGGCGGCCGCCTGACCCTGCCCAAAGGGCTACCGGGGCAGATCGTCAGGCAGCTCGATGCCAGGATAGGCCCTGCGGAACTCCACCAGTTGCTCCGCCGCATCCTTGTCGCGACCTTCCCGCTTGAGGCGGCGGATATCGTCCAGCCAGGATTCCGGCGAGCGCGGCGGTGCCTGAATTCGCATTGGTGCAGACATTTTCGCCGCTGGCGCGACCACCGCATCTAACCTGACCTCCCTATCGCCGGCCACATTCGACTCCTGCAATACTTTCGATTCGACTGCCTTGGCCCGCCGCTCGGCCGGAAATATCTCCGCTGCGGAAGGTGTTGCGGGCCTGCTCTCGGCAGGAGGCGAAGGCGGAGAGGCAAGCAGCGCTTTGCTCTTGAACTCGGCGGCCGTCTTGGCTTTGGTCGATGCTGGGGACGATGCGCTTATGCTCGGTAATGGAGTAATCGGTTGCGGAGAGTCCTGACGTGAAATTTCGCCTTGCACGATTTCCGGATGGTCGCGTTCAATCAACAGGGTGATGGATACACCTAGCACCAAGGTCGCCATCAGGCTGGCTGGAACCATCCAGCGCGACCACCACTGATGTTTGCGACGTTTCGGCTTTGCCACCCGCTGCCGGGCGGCGGCAAGAATCGCCGAGTCCACTGCGGGCGGCGGGCCCTCGGTGGCGGCATCGCGATATAAACGGGAAAATCGGGGATCGATCATGCTCACCGCCATGGCTCCATTAGCGTGCGTAATCTTGCCATCGCATAGCGCAACCGGCTCTTGATGGTTTCCCGGCCGACACCCACAATCGAAGCAATCTCTTCCAGCGTCAGATCCCCCTCCTCAGCAAGCAAAAAGCTTTCACGCTGAACCTGGGGTAGTGAAGCGATGGCTGCCATCAGGGCCTCGCCCAACTGCTTCTGCTCCATCTGGCGCTCCGGGACGGTGCTTTCGGGCGCCGGTGGGTCAAGTTCGCAGTCATTGCCATCCTCATCAACGGGCAGGGGATCCAGCGGTTCACGGCCAAGCTTGCGCCAATGATCCACCAGGTGGTTATGAGCGATGCGGAACAACCAGGTTGAGAACCTCGCGGTCGGCTCGTAGTTTGTGGCAGCGCCAATCACCTTGATGAACACATCCTGAAAAAATTCGTCAGCCTGGCCAGCATGAGCACACTGACGCAGAAAGTAACGGTAAAGTGGCCCGCGCCAGCGACCATACAGCACCTCGAATGCCGCACCATCGCCATCACGATAGGCAAGCATGAGGCCTTCGTCGGTTCTCGGGTCTTCGTTCACGTCAACGATCAGATAATGAAAATGGGGCTAGCACGGTAAAACGTGATTGTGCCATTGCCCGCAACCCCGGTCTTCGATGCCTTAACCCCATTTCCGGATTTCCTTCGTTTAACAGGGCGCACACCCACAACCAGGAGATCATCATGTTGCGCAAAACCCTTTCCCTACTTACCGCCACGCTGATTACCGCCTGCGCCACCCTCGCAGATGCCGGCACCGTCGCGGATGTCGCCGTGATCAATCGCTCGACCGGTGAAACACTCCCCCTTTACCGTCACCATGGGCGGTATTACGTCGAAGGCAAGGCGGGCGACCGCTACGCCGTCCAGCTTCGCAACCGGACTGGCGGCCGCATTCTGACAGTCTTGTCGGTGGATGGTGTAAATGCCGTCAGCGGACAGACAGCCGCCGCCAGCCAGACCGGCTATGTCCTGAGTCCCGGATCATCCGCGGAAATCGCCGGCTGGCGGAAAGACATGAGCGATGTTGCCGCCTTCTATTTCACGGCGCTGGGCGACAGCTATGCCGCCCGTACGGGACGACCAGACAATGTTGGCGTAATTGGCGTCGCGATCTACAAGGAATTTATCGCTCCTCCGCGTGTACTCCTTGATATTCCGGCACCGGCGCAATCTCGGTCGGATTCACCGGGCCGCTTGGCAGCAAATGACGCAGCAGGCGCACCCGCCGCGCCCGCCGAGTATTCCAGCCGGCGCAAGGCAATGGCAGAAGAAAAGATCGGCACCGGACACGGCGAACGTATTCACGCCCCGACCGAAAATACAGAGTTCCGCCGCGCCAGCAGTTCGCCCAACGAGGTCATCGCGATCTACTACGACAGCCGAGCCAACTTGGTCGCCCAGGGCGTCATTCCACGTTACCCCCGGATGCCTCAGGCGTTTCCCAATGGCGGCTTCGTTCCCGACCCATCCTGATCATGCCTCAACCACCGCTCATGGAACTGACGCTGGGTGTATTGAGATGGCCTGTTTCGCTCAACCGCCGGCCAATCATGGACTTTATATGCTTCATCAAACGGGTGAGTGGGTAGCAAAAGCCGATAAAAATGATGCAAGCGTAGAGGTAGACGGGCAACATGATCTGCGTTTTCCCAGTCGCGTTGATCAATGTATTGCAGCGCGAGAGCAATTCGGACACGCCGATGACGGATGCCGCGGTCGACGCCAGGACGGTGATCAGTGCGTAACTGGTCCAGGACGGAATGAAGAGCAGGGCCGTGCCATGGTTGCCTTTGCGCCATTCGCTGATCGCGGGACTCAGGTTGTCCGAACAGAAGCCAACGACGGCGATCGCCAGCGCCAGCGAAGCCTTCAACCACGCCGGAAACCCAACCATCGTGGAGGTAAATGGGATGGCAAATTCATTCGGGAACATGAATGCCAGATAAAAGAGAAACACCCAGGTGGGAATGTTTCGAGTCATCTCGGTCAGGATCATCCCCGCCCGATGCATGCGCGGCGACTGTGATAGCCGCATGTTGGCAACACCCCATCCGAGCGTAGTGCCAATTAACATGGCAACCACGGACATCAGAATGTTCATGGCCAGGCCGCCGGCCAAAAATGGAGTCCAGGTGACTAGTTCCCAGAAGATTTCCGTGGACATGATCATTTACTTGCTATCCGGGCGAGGGTGCGTTCAATTTTTCCCAGCACCCTGACGACGAGGGAAATTAGCAGAAGGAAGCTCAGCAGAAGAGCGGTCATGACTTCGCTGACGTTGCCATGTTCGGCAGCAATCGATGTTGACGCGCTAAGGAGTTCCGGCACCGCCACGGCCGAACCCATCATGGTTGCCTTGCTGACGTTTACCAGCGCGGCCACCACCGGGCCGCTTGAATTGGGAATGATCTCCCGCAAGGTCCGCAGCGTGATCCGGTAATCCGGCACCGTTTTGCGTTCGACCCCGGCCGCTTCCAGCATCGCCACCATAACGCTCGATCCGGTGTAGTAACTCAGACAGAGCACGACGATGGCCAGTGGATTCAGCGTGATGCCCCAGTTTGTCAGGAGTGACCCGAATCCAACCAGCACCAAGTAGATCTGAAGCAGCGGCGGCGTCATTCGGCCCCATACGCCGACGATCGACACAAGATGCCTAAGGAATGGAATCCTGCGCTCCGCCGCGAGCGCACCCAGCACCCCGACTGCAAGACTACCGCCGATGCACAGCACGGTCATCAGCAGTGTTACCAGCAACCCGGAAAAAAATGCGGTTCTGTCATAGGTGTCGTAGATGATGCTTAGATCGAGGCCCGTTATTTCCTTTAACTGCAATCCAAGCCGCCGCAGACCGGACATGTCGTCGGCGGTGGCGAATACCTGATTCCGGCATTCTGGCGTAAGCGTGCCGTCCGCGCGCCGTCGGCAAACAAATTGACCGTCGGGATCTGTCCGTGTCCAGAGTTCGCTCATGTTTTGAAGGAATCTGGAGGGCAGCAATCCCCAGGCTTTTTCACGCTCGATCAGAAACCCGCTGCGGTGCCAGTCGGCGACTGCATCACTGATCTTTGCCTCGAAGTCGGTATTTTCCTCGCCGCGAGTGATCGCGATCGACCACGGCGTCACCAGCGAAGCCGGGAGTGGCATCTTGTACCCTGCCCACTCGGGCTTACTCATATCACCGGCCAATGCCGTGTTGTCGAACAGAAAACCGACGCAGCGTTTGTCGCGTACCGCCAGCTTTGCATCCCGGGCATTGCCGAACATCTGTAGATTGAGAAGAAAACGCTTGGCCATCTCGCGATTGAAATAGGTACCCTGGACAGCGCACACCTTCTGGCCGCGTACATCCGGCCAGTCTCGTAACTGACTGTCGGGTGCAACGAACAGGGTTACACCGGAAGCATAATAATTGGGCTCGATCTGGGTCGCGATCTTGCGGCGTTCGGCGGTATCGCTTTGCGTGGCAATGACGATGTCGATAGCGCCTGATTCGAGTTTCTGCAGGCGGTTAGTCGCGGTAACCGGTACCTTGGTCAACGTCACCCCAAGGCGTCGGGCTATATCCTCGGCGAGGTCGTGCTCAAATCCCACCGGCACACCGGTTTCGGTGACAGTACCGAAAGGGGGGTAATCGGTCTTGACCCCGGCTAACAAGGTTCCCCTGCGCTTGATCAGCGCAAGTCGTTCGCTGTGGCGTACCGGACTCTCGACGACTGCCGGCACAGGGAGCACGGATGATTTGGGAAAGTCCGCGGCATTTTCCGCAACGGACTTTTCGAGCATACTGCCCGGCCCTGAAGGCGTTTCAAGCTTGGCGGCAGCCTGACCGCTGGCGACAACCAGCAATACAAGCGCTAGCGCCTTCCCCATAGCCACAACCAGCCCTTGCTGGCAGATAGCTCGCTTAAA
>JAIFMO010000099.1 GCA_020048435.1 Sulfuritalea sp. | reverse complement strand
AGACGAGAGACGCATGAATCCGATTCGCTTTGCCCTAGCCGGCAGCGGTGGCCGCATGGGCCGCACCCTCATTGAGGCCGTCCTGGCCGCAGCCGACGCGCAACTGGTCGCCGCCCTTGAACAGACGGGTAGCGCACTGCTCGGCAAGAACGCCGGCGAACTTGTTGGCCAGCACGGCACCGTAACGGTGGGCGACGATGTCGAAGCAGCGTTGACCAATGCTGATTGCCTGATCGACTTCACCCGCCCCGAGGCCACATTGCAGCATCTGGCGGTCGCTCGCCGCCGCGGCGTGCACATGGTGATCGGCACCACGGGTTTCTCGGTCGAGCAGAAACAGATCATACAAGACGCTGCGCGCGACATTCCGATTGTCTTTGCGCCCAACATGGCCGTGGGTGTCAATGCCGTATTCAAACTGCTCGACATGGCGGCGCGCATCCTCAGCGAGGGCTACGACATCGAGGTTATCGAGGCCCATCACCGGCACAAGGTTGATGCGCCCTCGGGCACGGCGTTGCGCATGGGCGAGGTGGTCGCGGCAGCCTTGGGTCGCGATCTGTCCGAATGCGCGGTCTACGGCCGCGAAGGCCATACCGGCGAGCGGCCGGCGGCGCAAATCGGTTTTTCCACTATTCGCGGCGGAGATATCGTCGGCGACCACACCGTGCTGTTCGCCGGTACTGGCGAGCGCGTCGAAATCACCCACAAGGCCGCCGGTCGCATGCCATATGCGCAGGGCGCGCTGCGCGCCGCCCGCTTCATGCGCGGCAAGAGCAATGGCCTCTTCGACATGCAGGACGTGCTTGGCTTGCGTTGATCGGCTATAATTGCGGGGTTTGTCCATAGCGACACCTTCAGGAGCCCGACCGTGCCCCCCGCAACCCATTTTCCGCCTGCCCTTCTAGTACTCGCAGACGGAACGGTATTCCGGGGCAAGAGCATCGGCGCAACCGGCAGCAGTATCGGCGAGGTGGTGTTCAATACCGCGCTGACCGGCTATCAGGAAATCCTGACCGATCCGTCCTACACACGGCAGATCGTTACCCTCACCTATCCCCATATCGGCAATGTCGGCGTCAATCGCGAAGACTGCGAGGCGTCGCGTGTGTATGCGGCTGGCTTGGTGATCCGCGATCTGCCACTGATTGCCTCGAATTTTCGCTCCGAGCAGACGCTCGACGCCTATCTCAAGGCCGAGAACATCGTTGCTATCGCCGATATCGACACCCGCAAGCTGACGCGCATCCTGCGCGAAAATGGAGCGCAAGCCGGTTGCCTCATGGCGGGCGATAATCTGGATGCCGATGAGGCTCTCGCTCAGGCGCGCGCCTTCCCGGGTCTGGCCGGCATGGACCTGGCCAAGGTGGTCAGTGTCAGCAAGCCTTACGAATGGACCGAAGGCGAGTGGCGGCTTGGCAAGGGCTATGTGCCGCAAGCTAAGCCGAAATTCAACGTCGTCGCCTACGACTTCGGCGTCAAGCGCAATATCCTGCACATGCTGGCCGAGCGTGGCTGCAAGCTCACCGTGGTGCCGGCACAGACGCCCGCCAGCGAAGTGCTGGCCTTGAAACCCGATGGCATTTTTCTCTCCAACGGCCCCGGCGATCCGGAGCCTTGCGATTACGCCATTGCATCGATCCGTGAATTTCTCGACAGAAAAGTGCCGACCTTCGGTATCTGCCTCGGACACCAGTTGATGGGTTTGGCCGGTGGCGGCACGACGCTGAAGATGAAATTCGGCCATCACGGCGCCAACCATCCGGTCAAGGATCTCGACACCGGGCAGGTGCTGATTACCAGCCAGAACCATGGCTTCGCTGTCGATCCCGCCACGCTGCCGGGCAACGTCAAGGTGACGCACGTTTCTTTGTTCGACGGCAGCCTGCAAGGGCTGGCCTGGACCGATCGCCCGGCGCTGTGCTTCCAGGGCCACCCGGAGGCGAGTCCCGGACCGCACGATGTGTCGTATTTGTTCGACCGCTTCATCAAGATGATGGAACATGCCAAAAAGAACTGACATCCACAGCATCCTCATCATTGGCGCCGGCCCGATCATCATCGGCCAGGCCTGTGAGTTCGACTATTCCGGCGCCCAGGCCTGCAAGGCGCTACGCGAGGAGGGTTACAAGGTCATTCTGGTCAACTCCAATCCGGCCACGATCATGACCGACCCCAACATGGCGGACGTGACCTACATCGAGCCGATCACCTGGCAGGTGCTGGAAAACATCATTGCCAAGGAGCGGCCGCTGTGTAAGGGTGGGATGGCGTTGCTGCCGACCATGGGCGGTCAGACCGCGCTCAACTGTGCGCTCGATCTGGCCAAGCATGGCGTACTCGAAAAATACGGCATCGAGATGATCGGCGCCTCGAAAGAGGCCATCGACAAGGCCGAGGATCGCGAAAAGTTCAAGCAGGCGATGACCAGGATCGGTCTTGGCTCGGCCCGTTCGGCCATTGCCCACAGCATGGAAGAAGCGCTGCAGGTGCAGGCGGCGCTGGGTTTCCCGGCCATCATCCGGCCATCCTTCACCATGGGCGGTAGCGGTGGCGGCATCGCCTACAACCAGGAAGAATTCATCGAAATCTGCAAGCGTGGCCTTGAAGCTTCGCCGACCAAGGAACTGCTGATCGAAGAGTCGCTGCTCGGCTGGAAAGAATACGAAATGGAGGTCGTGCGCGACAAGCACGACAACTGCATCATCGTCTGCTCCATCGAGAACTTCGACCCGATGGGTGTGCACACCGGCGACTCGATCACTGTCGCGCCGGCGCAGACGCTGACCGACAAGGAATATCAGATCATGCGCAACGCCAGCATTGCGGTGCTGCGCGAGATCGGTGTCGATACCGGCGGCTCCAACGTGCAGTTCGCCATCAATCCGCAAAACGGGGCGATGGTGGTCATCGAGATGAATCCGCGCGTGTCGCGTTCATCGGCGCTGGCCTCGAAGGCGACTGGTTTCCCCATTGCCAAGATTGCCGCCAAGCTGGCCGTCGGTTTCACCCTGGATGAGTTGAAAAATGACATAACGGGTGGCGCCACGCCGGCCTCGTTCGAACCGTCCATCGACTACGTCGTCACCAAGGTGCCGCGTTTCGCCTTCGAAAAATTCCCGACCGCCAACGACCGCCTGACAACGCAGATGAAGTCGGTGGGCGAGGTGATGGCGATGGGCCGCACCTTCCAGGAGTCCCTGCAAAAAGCGCTGCGCGGGCTGGAAGTCAGCGTCTATGGGCTGGATGAAATCGAAGCCGAGCACGAGGAAATCGCCCACGAACTGGCCAATCCGGGGGCGCAGCGTATCTGGTATCTGGGTCAGGCCTTTCGCAGCGGCTTCAGCTTCGACGAGATTTTTCAACTGACGAAAATTGACCCCTGGTTCCTGGTGCAGATCGAGGATATCGTCAGGATCGAGGGCGAAATTACCGGTCGCGCGCTCGATAGTTTCGATGCCGATGAACTGCGGAGCCTCAAGCGCAAGGGTTTCTCCGATCGCCGCATTGCCCAAAAAGTCGGCGCTAGCGATACGGCAAACGAGTCCTCGGTGTCCGAAACGGCGGTGCGCGAACGTCGCCATGCGTTGGGGGTGCGTCCCGTCTTCAAGCGCGTCGACACCTGCGCCGCCGAGTTCGCCACCTCCACCGCCTACATGTACTCGACCTATGAGGAAGAGTGCGAATCACGGCCGACCGACCGCAAGAAAATCATGGTGCTTGGCGGTGGTCCCAACCGTATCGGCCAGGGCATCGAGTTCGACTACTGCTGCGTGCATGCCGCGCTGGCGCTGCGCGAGGACGGTTTCGAAACCATCATGGTCAACTGCAATCCCGAGACCGTGTCGACCGACTACGACACCTCGGATCGTCTCTATTTCGAACCGTTGACGCTGGAAGACATCCTCGAAATCGTCCATGTCGAGAAGCCGGTCGGCGTCATCGTGCAGTTTGGCGGACAGACGCCGCTGAAGCGGGCGCGCGAGCTTGAAGCCAATGGCGTGCCCATCATCGGCACCACGCCGGACATGATCGATGCCGCCGAAGATCGTGAGCGTTTCCAGAAACTGTTGCACGACCTCAAGCTGCGGCAGCCGCCCAACCGCACGGCACGCACCGAAGCGGACGCCCTGCGGCTGGCGGCCGAGATCGGCTACCCGCTGGTGGTGCGCCCAAGCTATGTGCTGGGCGGCCGTGCCATGGAAATCGTGCATGAGCAGAAAGACCTCGAACGCTACATGCGCGACGCCATCAAGGTCTCCAACGATTCGCCGGTGCTGCTTGATCGTTTCCTCAATGACGCCACCGAGGTGGACGTCGATGCCCTGTCCGACGGCACGCAGGTGCTCATTGGCGGCATCATGGAGCACATCGAACAGGCGGGCGTGCATTCGGGTGATTCGGCCTGCTCGTTGCCGCCTTTCTCGCTATGCGAAGAGGTACAGGATGAATTGCGCCGCCAGACGGCCTTGATGGCCCGCGGCCTCAACGTCGTCGGCCTGATGAACGTGCAATTTGCGATCCAGGGCCGTGGCAGCGACAGCGTGGTGTATGTCCTCGAAGTCAATCCGCGCGCTTCCCGCACCGTGCCATTCGTTTCAAAAGCCACCGGCCTGCCGCTGGCCAAGGTCGCAGCGCGCTGCATGGCCGGCCGCAGCCTGGCCGACCAGGGCGTGACGAAGGAAGTGATTCCGCCTTATTACTCGGTGAAGGAGGCGGTGTTCCCCTTCATCAAGTTCCCGGGCGTCGATACCATCCTTGGCCCCGAGATGAAGTCGACGGGTGAAGTGATGGGCGTAGGCCGCACCTTTGGCGAAGCCTACGTCAAGTCGCAGGTGGCGTCGGGCACCAAGCTGCCCAAGGCCGGCAAGGCTTTCATCAGCGTCAAGCCGAGCGACAAGTCCAAGGCCGTCGAATGCGCGCGCCAGTTGCACGCGCTGGGCTTCGTGCTGCTGGCCACGCGCGGTACGGCGGCGGCGATCGGCGCGGCCGGTATTCCGGTCACGGCGGTGCACAAGGTCAACGAGGGGCGCCCGAACGTGGTCGACATGATCAAGAACAACGAAATTGTCTTCATCGTCAATACCGTCGAGGAAAAGCGCTCGGCCATCGTCGATTCGCGCTCCATTCGCACCTCGGCGCTGGCGCAGAAAGTGACCTTGTTTACCACGGTCGAGGGCGGTCTGGCCGCATGTGAAGGCATGCGCCACGCCGGCCTCGAAACCTATTCATTGCAGGCGTTACATAAAGAACTGGCGGCATGAGCAAAGTCCCCCTGACCCTGCGTGGCGCCGAACTGCTGCGCGAAGAATTGAAGCGGCTCAAGAGCATCGACCGGCCATCCGTGGTTGCCGCCATCGCCGAGGCGCGTTCGCATGGCGATCTTTCCGAAAATGCCGAGTACGATGCCGCCAAGGAGCGGCAGGGCTTCATCGAAGGGCGCATCCAGGATGTCGAGGGCAAACTCGGTAACGCCCAGATCATTGATCCAAAGTCACTCGATGTCGATGGTCGCGTGGTATTTGCTGCCACTGTCGAGCTGGAAGATATGGATAGTGGCGACACCGTGACCTATCAGATCGTCGGCGACGACGAAGCCGACATCAAACAGGGTCGGATTTCAATCAACTCGCCGGTTGCGCGCGCGCTGATCGGCAAGTACGGCGGCGACGTTGCCGAGGTGCAGACCCCCGGCGGCAAGCGCGAATACGAGATTCTCGACGTTCGCTACGAGTGATTGGTGCGCGGGGTGAGGGTGGTGGGTTTGCGCCGCCGTTCCGATGCGGCCGCCGCCTGCTTTTTGGTCAGCGGCTTGCCGCGCCGTGTCGCTAGCGCCGACTTTTTCTCGGTATCGGCTTCTGTCGCGGGTTTCTCGCGCCAGAGCACGAACAGATTGCCGATGTGCTGAACCGGGGCGCAGTTCAGGTTGGTGCAGATTTCCGCCAGCAGCGGATCGCGATCGGCGCGTTCGATGCCGTGGAGCCGCACTTTGATGAGCTCGTGCGTCTTGAGGCAGTTATCGATTTCCTGCAGTACCGTCGGCGTCAGGCCTTTTTGGGCGATGCTGACGACGGGATTCAGGTGGTGGGCGGCGGCGCGCAATGAGCGGCGCTGTTCAGGTGGCAACTCGGGCATCAATTCAGGCATCAATTCAGTCGTAGCAGTCATAACGCAGCATTTTACTCCGCGGATACAGCCTTGACCCAGAAAAGCAAGCGGCACAAGAAAAGCAAGGTCTGGATGCAGGCGCACGTCAACGACCCCTGGGTGCAGCGGGCGCAGGCCGAAGGCTGGCGGGCGCGAGCGGTGTTCAAGCTGATGGAGATCGACGAGAAGGCCCGCTTGCTCAAGCCCGGCATGACCGTGGTCGACCTCGGCGCGGCGCCTGGCAGCTGGTGTCAGTACGCGGCAAAGCGCATCCTGCCCGGCGGGCGGTTGATTGCCCTTGACTTGCTGGAGATGGACGGTCTGGCCGGTGTCGAGTTCATCCAGGGTGATTTCCGCGAGGACGAGGTGCTGGCCAGGCTGGAAGCGGCGCTCGGCGGCCGCCAGCTCGATCTTGTACTTTCCGACATGGCCCCCAACATGACAGGCATTGCCGTCACCGATCAGGCCCGGGTGATGCACTTGACCGAACTGTCGCTGGAGTTTGCCCGCGAGCACCTGAAAACAGGCGGCGACATGCTGGTCAAGGTGTTTCAGGGAGCGGGCTTCATGGAATTACGCGATGAGACAGCGAAACTTTTTGAGGCCGTGCAGGTCAAGAAACCGGCGGCTTCACGCGATAGAAGCGCAGAAACCTACCTGCTGGCCCGCAAAAAACGCGGATAATTGCCAAGGTTTGCAGGCAGATGAAAACAATCCTAGAATCTCCCGACGAGCCCCGGTGGCGAAAGATAAGGTAATCCCTTGAATAACATGTTCAAAAATCTTGCGGTATGGATGGTCATCGGCATTGTTCTGATGACGGTCTTCAACCAGTTCAATACCCGCCAGGCGGCACAGGCCAGCATGGACTATTCCCAGTTCCTTGAGGAAGTCCGCCTCGGTCATGTCACCAAGGTCGTGATTCAGGGTCGCACGCTCGATTCCACCACCACCGACGGCAAACATATCACCACCTACGCCCCGTCCGATCTGTGGATGGTGTCCGACCTGCTCAAGAATAACGTCAAGGTGGTCGCCAAGCCGGACGACGAGCAGTCCTTCCTCATGAGTATTTTTGTCTCCTGGTTCCCGATGTTGTTGCTGATCGGCGTCTGGGTTTTCTTCATGCGCCAGATGCAGGGCGGCGGTCGTGGCGGCGCCTTCTCCTTCGGCAAAAGCAAGGCGCGCATGCTGGATGAAAACAGCAACACCGTCACCTTTGCCGATGTCGCTGGTTGCGAGGAGGCCAAGGAGGAAGTGTCCGAACTGGTCGACTTCCTGCGCGATCCCTCCAAGTTCCAGAAGCTCGGCGGCCGCATTCCCCGTGGTGTGCTGATGGTCGGTTCGCCCGGTACCGGCAAGACGCTGCTGGCGCGCGCCATCGCCGGCGAAGCCAAGGTGCCGTTCTTCTCGATTTCCGGTTCCGACTTTGTTGAAATGTTCGTCGGCGTCGGCGCGGCGCGCGTGCGCGACATGTTCGAGCAGGCCAAGAAGGCCGCACCCTGCATCATCTTCATAGATGAAATCGACGCCGTCGGTCGTCAGCGCGGCGCCGGTCTTGGCGGCGGCAACGACGAGCGCGAGCAGACCCTCAACCAGTTGCTGGTCGAGATGGATGGTTTCGAGGCCAACGTCGGCGTCATCGTCATCGCCGCCACCAACCGTCCCGACGTGCTGGACCCCGCCTTGCTGCGTCCGGGTCGCTTCGACCGCCAGGTGGTGGTGCCGCTGCCCGATATTCGTGGCCGCGAGCAGATTCTCAAGGTACATATGCGCAAGGTACCGCTGGCGCCGGACGTCGATGCTTCCGTGCTGGCGCGCGGCTGTCCTGGATTTGCCGGCGCCGATCTGGCCAACCTGGTCAATGAAGCTGCCCTGTTTGCCGCCCGAGGCAACAAGCGCCTGGTCGATATGGAAGATTTCGAGCGTGCCAAGGACAAGATCATGATGGGCGCCGAGCGCCGTTCCATGGTCATGCCCGAGGAAGAACGCAGGAACACCGCCTATCACGAGTCCGGTCACGCTGTCGTCGCCAAGCTGCTGCCGAAGACCGACCCCGTGCACAAGGTCACCATCATCCCGCGCGGTCGCGCCCTGGGTGTGACCATGCAGTTGCCGACGGAAGATCGCTACAGTCAGGATCGTGTCCGCCTGCTCAACACCATCACCGTACTGTTCGGCGGTCGCATCGCCGAAGAGCTGTTCATGGATCAGATGACCACCGGCGCCTCCAACGACTTCCAGCGCGCCACCGATCTGGCGCGCCGCATGGTGACGCAGTGGGGCATGTCCGACATTCTCGGCCCGATGGTCTACGGTGAGGAAGAGGGTGAAATTTTCCTCGGTCGCTCGGTTACCACGCACAAGAACATGTCGGAAGCCTCGTTGCAGACTGTCGATGCCGAGATTCGTCGCATCATCGACGAGCAATATGCGCTGGCGCGGCGGCTGCTCGAAGAGAATCGCGACAAGGTCGAGGCCATGACCGCTGCCCTGCTCGAACTCGAAACCATCGACGCCGACCAGATCAACGACATCATGGCCGGCAAGCCGCCGCGCCCGCCCAAGCCTTCGTCAGTGCAGATCAAGCCTGCCGTGGATGACAACACGCCAGGGGCCGAGCCCTCTGCCACGGCGCCGGCCTGATAAAAATATCTCAATAAAATGGGAGCTTGTCTCCCATTTTTTTGTGTTATCATTTCAATAGTTCTGGAATTAACGAAATCAGGCGGCCGAAAAATTGGACTCGAAACTAGCCGTAAATGCACTTGGCGCACTGGCACAGGAAACCCGCTTGGCTGTCTTCCGGCTATTGGTCGAGGCAGGGCCGAAGGGCCGCGCCGCCGGCGAGATTGGCGAACGCCTGGCTATTCCGGCCAACACCCTCTCGTTTCACCTAAAGACGCTGACCCAGGCCGGCCTGCTGGAAGGGCGGCAGGAGGGTCGCTTCATTTTCTACGCGGCCAACTATGTGGCGATGGACGAACTGATCGCCTTTCTGACCGACAACTGCTGCAACGGCGGCAGTTGCCTGCCGAAAACCGCCGCCGCGAGCACGACCGAATTGCGCCGGCAGGGCGCGAACAATCAGACTACACAAGGAGCCATGCCAATGCCATCCCGCAGCTACAACGTCCTCTTTCTCTGTACTGGCAACTCGGCTCGCAGCATCATGGCCGAGGCCATCCTCAATCAATTGGGCGGCGACCGCTTTAGCGCGTTCAGCGCCGGTAGCCATCCGGGCGGGCAGGTCAACCCATTGGCGCTCGACCAACTGCGGCGCGCCAAGCTGCCAACGGAAGGCTTGCGCAGCAAAAGCTGGGACGAGTTCGCCACTGACGAGGCGCCACGCCTCGATTTCGTCTTTACCGTCTGCGACAACGCGGCCGGTGAGGTCTGCCCCGTCTGGCCCGGTCAGCCCATGACAGCGCACTGGGGCGTCGCCGACCCGGCGGCGCTAGAGGGCTCCGACGAGCAGAAGCGGCGCGCGTTTTCGCAGGCCTTCGCCCAGCTCAATCGCCGCATTTCACTGTTCGTCAGCCTGCCGCTCGCCAAGCTCGATGCCATGGCGCTGAAGGGCGAACTCGACGGCATCGGCCGCCTGAGCGAGAGCGGACAGTAGGCGCGCGGCGATGTCGACATTCGTGGAACAGGCCAGCGTTGGCCGGCGGGCGCCGTGGGGCTGGCTGCTCTTGGTGCTGGCGGTATGGATCGTCGCCTATGGTCTGCTGACGCCATTCGCCGACGCTGTCGTCGCCACCCTCGGCCTCGACCGGCGGACGCATCTGGGCGAGGCACTGCATTTCTTTGCCTACGACACGCCCAAGGTGTTGCTGCTGCTGACCGGCATCGTCTTCGTCATGGGCGTGATCCACACCTTCGTCTCGCCCGAGCGCACGCGCGCCATGCTCGCGGGTCGCCGTGTCGGTATCGGTAATGTCTTGGCGGCGACGCTGGGGATCGTTACGCCTTTCTGTTCCTGCTCGGCCGTGCCGCTATTTATTGGCTTTCTGTCGGCGGGGGTACCGCTGGGCGTGACCTTCTCCTTCCTCATCTCCGCGCCCATGGTCAACGAGATCGCGCTGGCGCTGTTGTTCGGCCTGTTCGGCTGGCAGGTGGCGGCGCTCTATCTGGGCCTGGGACTGAGCGTGGCCATTGTCGCGGGCCTGGTGATCGGTAAGCTGGGCATGGAGCACCATCTCGAAGACTGGGTGCGCGCCATGCAGGCCACGCAGACGGCCGAGTATGCAGCGACAGAAACGAACTGGGCGGAACGTATCGACGCCGGCGTGGCCCATGTCAAGGAGATCGTCGGCAAGGTCTGGCCGTACATTCTGGTCGGTATCGCCGTCGGCGCGGCCATCCACGGCTATGTGCCGCAGGACTTCATGGCCTCTATCATGGGCAAGGACGCTCCCTGGTGGTCGCTGCCGGCCGCCGTGCTGATCGGCGTGCCGATGTATTCAAACGCCGCTGGCATCATCCCGGTGGTCGAGGCCCTGCTCGGCAAGGGCGCGGCGCTGGGCACGGTGCTGGCCTTCATGATGAGCGTGATCGCGCTGTCGCTGCCCGAAATGATCATCCTGCGCAAGGTGCTCAAAGTGCCGTTGATCGTCACCTTCGCCGGCGTTGTCGCCATCGGCATTCTTCTCGTTGGCGTCGTTTTCAACACTGTTTTGTAAGGAGTAGCCGTCATGACCGAGCCGCTGTTGCATCCGTCCATCGTGGCCATGGTTTCCCTCGCCGCCAACATTGCCGCCAATCATCCGAAGAAAGGCCTGTGCCAGCTCGAACGCTTGCGCGCTTATGGCATCGCCGAGGAGCAGATCGACCTGGTGGTGGACATCGCCCGCCACCTCCGCGACGAGGCGGGACAGATGCTCGACGCCGAGTTCGACATCGAAGCGCGGCTGGACGCATCTGCCGCGTCGCTTGCCATGCCGCTAGCGCCGACTTTTTCAGCCGAGCCCGCCAAGGCCGCCTGCTGCACGCCGACGGCCAAGGGCAATGCCTGTTGCTGAATGCCGCCGCTAACTTGAGGAGATCGCCATGAAAAACGTAAAAATACTCGGCACCGGTTGTGCCAACTGCCAGAACACGCTGAAACTGGTCGAGGAGGTTGCCCGGGCCAGGGGCGCCGAGATCCAGCTGGAAAAGGTTGAAGACCTGCAACAGATTATGCGGTTCGGGGTAATGAGCACGCCCGGCGTGGTGATCGACGGCAAAGTGGTGCATGCCGGTGGCGTGCCGGCCCGCGCCAAGGTTGAAGGCTGGTTCTGAGTATGTCGGCTTTCATGCGTCTGGCGTGGTTTGGATTGGTGGCCCTGCTGCTGGCCTTTGCCGCGCGCGCCGACGAACCCTACCCCTGGGTCAAGCCTGGCGCCACGGGGCAACCCGAGGTGCAGCTCTATTTTTTCTGGTCGCTGACCTGTCCGCACTGTACCGCGGCGCATCCGCATGTCGAAGCCATTCCGCAAGCGCGGCCGTGGGTGAAGCTGCATGCGCTGGAACTCTCGCGCAACGCGGCTAACGCGCGCGAATTCCAGTCCATCGTTGAGCGTAGCGGGGCGCAGGAGACCGCTGGCGTGCCGGCTTTTCTCTTTTGCGGCGAAATGTATTTTGGCTGGGACAGCGATGCCGGCACCGGCGAAAAATTGCGCAGCCGGCTCGATGCCTGCCACGCACGAGTGCTGGCCGGTCAGCTGGCGGTTAGTGTGACCGCGGCCACGGCCAGCGAGACCATCGATCTGCCATTTTTTGGCGCACTCGATGCCGCCGCGTTGTCGCTGCCGGCGCTGACGCTGGTGCTGGCGGGTCTCGACGCCTTCAATCCCTGTGCTTTCTTCGTCCTGCTGTTCCTGCTTTCGATGATGGCGCACCAGAAGAGTCGCGCGCGCATGCTGCTGGTCGGCGGCGTTTTCGTCATGGTGTCGGGCCTGATGTATTTCGCCTTCATGGCCGCCTGGCTCAATGTCTTCCAGTTGTTCGGTCATCTCGCCTGGGTGACGCTGGTCGCCGGCGTCGTTGCTGTCTTCGTCGGTGCAGTGAATGTAAAGGATTATTTCTGGTTCAAAAAAGGCATCTCCCTGTCGATTCCAGCGGCGCAAAAAGCCGACATCTTTCGCCGTGTCCGCGACATTCAACTGGCCGAACGGACCATGGCCATGCTTGCTGCCACGGTTGTGTTGGCGGTGGCGGCCAATTTTTACGAGCTGCTGTGTACCGCCGGTTTTCCGATGGTCTACACGCGATTGCTCACGCTGGCCGAATTGCCCGCCGCCGGGCGCTACGCCTATCTGGCGCTCTATAACCTGATTTACGTCGTGCCGCTCGCCGTCATCGTTTTCTTTTTCGTTCGCAGCCTGGGCGCGCGCAAGCTAGGCGAGCGCGAAGGCCGACTGCTGAAGCTGCTGTCCGGCTTGATGATGCTGGGATTGGGTGCGTTGCTGCTGCTTGCTCCCGAGCGCATCAGCCAGATTGGCATCGCCTTTGGTTTGATGGCGATGGCGGTGGTCGTGACATTCATTATCGATAGATTCAGCCGGAGTAATCAACGATGAGCAAAACCTTCAACGTGCTGGTGCTGTGCACCGGCAATTCCGCCCGTTCCATTCTGGGCGAAATGCTGTTCAACCATCTCGGCGGCGGCCGTGTCAAAGCCTGGTCGGCGGGCAGCAAGCCGGCCGGGCAGGTCAATCCGGTGGCGCTGGAGACGCTGGAAAAGCATGGCGTTCCGAGCGCCGGCGCGCGCAGCAAGTCGTGGGATGAGTTTGGCCCCGGCACCGCCAACAGCGTCAACAACGTCAATAACGCCGTGTCGCTAGCGCCGACTTTTGACTTCATCTTCACCGTCTGCGGCAATGCCGCCGCCGAGGCCTGCCCGGTCTGGCCTGGCCACCCGACCACCGCCCACTGGGGCATTCCCGACCCGGCGCATGTCGAGCCGCTGGCCGCCCGCCGCGAGGCCTTCGAAGAGGCCTACCAATCCTTGAAATCGCGCGTCGAAGCCTTCCTCGCCCTGCCGCTCGAAACCA
>JAIFMO010000112.1 GCA_020048435.1 Sulfuritalea sp. | reverse complement strand
CCGTTGCTTGCAGCGTGTGGTTCGAATTATCTGGAGAACCAGCCCAATCCTGATATTGTCGGGACATTGCCAGGATACCAATATGCTTGCAACCATTAAACAGGAGGCGGCGTGCGCCAGTCACAAGAATGTCAGCGAGTTTTTGCTCGATGACGCGCAGTGGGCCGCGTTCCAGCGCGCGCTGGATGCGCCGCCGCAAGCGCTGCCACACCTGAAGAAACTGATGACGGAACCCGGCATCCTGGATTGAGCATGTCCCGACTCGAATCCATTCGCAAACTTGGTGCCGCTGATGCCGTCGAAACCTTCGATTGCGGTCAGGCGGCGCTGAATCAGTTTTTGCATCGCCAAAACGCGGGGTCAAAGGTCTCGCCCGCGCCCCCCTGCCGGCGATGATTCTGGCGCTGCTGGGCGAAACAGCATGACTATTGAACAAGCGCGTTGCGTCATCCTGCCGACCGAAGACGAGCCGGCCGTCCCGCTAGCGCCGACTTTTACGCCTGGCGCGGCCCGGGCGAACGCTCCGGTCGGCTGGCTGGCGCTCGCCTTGGTGCTCATGCTCGGCCTGTTGGTCAATAATTCCTATACCAGCTATCGCCAGGCAGAAGCCGAGGGCGCGGTAATGACACGCAATCTGGTGCAGGTGCTGGAGTCGCGCTTGTCCAGCGACTTTGCACAAACCAGCGATGCACTGGCCTTTCTTGCGCGCAGAGTCAGCGCAGCCGATTTGCGGCCGACGCTTTCCACCAAGCAGCAGGCCGCGATCAGTCAGCAATTGGCCGACCTGGAGGCGAGCTTCCCCGATGCCGGCGGGCTGACGCTGTTCGATGCCGAAGGGATCTTGCGTCACGCCTCAAACCCGAGCCTCAAAGTCATCAGCATTGCCGACCGCCCCCACTTCCAGAAATTGCGCGACGACCCCCAAGCCCGGATCGCGTTTTCGGATGCCCAGATTGCGCGCACCACGGGGAAGTGGTCCATCGTCATGGCTCGCGCCCTGCGCGATGAACGGGGCCGCTTTTTCGGCACGGCCAATGCGGTGATTGCCCTCGACAGCATCAGCAGCTTGTTCGAGTCGATTGACGTCGGACCGGGCGGCGTCACGCTGCTGCGGCGCAGCGATACCTCCAGGCTGATCCAGCGCATACCGCGTAACAATGAGAAGGACTTTAACCAGCCGCTGCCACCGAATAATCCGATCCGCCAGCGCATCGAGGCCGGCGAGCACTCCGGCATGCTGAGCTTGATCGCGAGTACCGATGGCATCGAACGACTCGCCAGTTTCAAGACCGTGGAGAACACGCCCTTTTATGTTCAGGTGGCGATCGCGAAAGACCACTATCTGGCAAGCTGGAAGCAAGGCGCCCTCTCTTCCGCCATCCTCGCGCTTGGCCTGCTGTGCGTCTTCGGCTTTGCCATCTGGAGTATTCAACAATCGCGGTCAGCGGCGAAAAAGTCAGCGCGTCTGATCGCCTATCGTCAGGCGCTGTTCGCCGGCCTGTTCGAGCAATCCGGTTTTCTCGCGGGCATCCTTGACCAAACCGGGCACCTGATTGAAGTCAACCAGACCGCCCTGACGGTGAGCGGCCGGCGCCGGGAAGAGGTGCTTGGCAAGTATTTCCCCGATGCGCCCTGGTGGTCGCCCACCGAAGATCGGGCCACCCTGGAAGGCATTCTCCGTGCCGCCGCCCAGGGCACGGCGGGCAGCTTCGAGACGACGCACGCAATCCCCGGCGGTGGCGAAATCAGCGTACTGTTCCACGCCCTGCCGGTGCGGGCGGGAGATGCCTGCTACATCGCCGTGACCGGCATCGACATCACCGAGCGCAAGGTCGCCGAACAAGGGCTGGTGCGGGAGCGGCGACACCTGGAGAACATCCTGTGGGGCACCGGGGTCGGCACTTGGGAATGGAATGTGCAGACCGGCGAAACCCGCTTCAACGAACGCTGGGCAGAGCTGGTTGGCTACACCCTGGACGAACTGGCCCCGATCAATATCGACACCTGGATGCGCCTGGCGCACCCCGACGACCTGGCCGCCTCTGGCACGGCGCTGGAAAAGCACTTTGCCGGCACCACCGATGCCTATGAATGCGAGTCGCGCATGCGCCACAAGGACGGCCATTGGATCTGGGTGCTGGACCGCGGCAAACTGGTGAGCCGCACGCCCGACGGCCAGCCCGAATGGATGGCCGGCACCCACATGGAAATCACCGCGCGCAAGCAGGCCGAAGAATCCTTGCAGCAGCAAACCGCGGCCCTGGCCCGCTCCAACGCCGAGTTGGAACAGTTTGCCTATGTCGCCTCGCATGACCTGCGCCAGCCATTGCGCATGGTCAATAGCTATGTGCAACTGCTGGAGCGGCGTCTGGCCGCCACGCTCGACGACGAGACCCGCGAGATGATGCATTTCGCCACCGATGGCGCCAAACGCATGGACCAGATGCTGATTTCATTGCTGGAATATTCGCGCGTCGGCCGCGGTGGCGAGCCGCTGGCGCCGCTGGCCAGCCACGACGCAGTGGCTGAGGCGCTGCGCTTTCTCGACCCGGCGATCCGCGAGGCCCATGCCACGGTGCGCGTCTCCGGCGACTGGCCGCAAGTGCTGGCCAGCCGCGATGAATTCACCCGTTTGTGGCAAAACCTGATCGGCAATGCGATCAAATACCGCGCGCCGGAACGTGCGCCGGAAGTCGACATCACGGTCACGCCGGAGGCCGAGGGAGCGCGGGAGGGAGAGGGGGATGGCGAGGGCTGGCGCTTCTGCGTCGCCGACAACGGCATCGGCATCGAGCCGGCGCAGTTCGACCGTTTGTTCAAGGTGTTCCAGCGCCTGCACACCCGCGACCAATACGAGGGCAGCGGTATCGGCCTGGCGGTGGCGCGCAAGATCGTCGAACGCCACGGCGGGCGCATCTGGGTGGAGTCGGGTGGAGATGGCCAGGGCTGCCGCTTCTGCTTCAGTTTGCCGGCGCTCCCGGCGGGGGTCGGATCATGAACAACCCGCTACCGCATTCAAGTCCGACCCACCCTGGCCGCAAAACCTGGCCCGCCTGGACGATGCTCGCGGTCGGCATGTTGATCACTATTTTCGCCAGCCTCCATGTCAAGCAAGGCATCGAAGCGGATGCGGTGAAGCAAATGGCCTTTTCCTACGATCAGGCCACCCTCAAAATTCAGGCGCGCCTGCATGCCTATGCGCTGGTTCTGCGCGGTGCGGCCGGTCTTTTCGCCGGAACGGACACGGTGACGCGGCAAGACTGGCACGCTTTCGTCGAGAAACTACACACCGACGAGACCGTCCCCGGCGTGCAGGGGATCGGGTTTGCGCAACTCATTCCGCCCGATCAACTCGCCAGCCACATCGCGCAAATTCGCCAGGAAGGTTTCCCCGACTACAGCGTGCGACCGCCCGGCATGCGCGCCGTCATCACGTCCATCATTTACCTGGAACCCTTCAGCGACCGCAATCTGCGCGCTTTCGGCTTCGATATGTTCTCCGAGCCGGTCCGCCGCGCCGCCATGGAACAGGCGCGTGACACTGGTACCGCGGCGCTTTCCGGCAAGGTTGAACTGGTGCAGGAGACTGGCACGAAGGTGCAGGCTGGCACGCTGATGTATGTCCCCGTCTATCGCAACGCAGAAAAGGGGCCAGGCTCAATTAAAGATTCATCAATTGAGCCTGGCCCCTTTTCTGTTGCGCAAAGGCGGGCGGCGCTACTGGGCTGGGCCTACAGCCCCTACCGCATGAATGATCTGATGAGCGGCATTCTGCAGGACTGGGAGCACGACGAGGGCAGGGCCATCAATCTGCACATTTACGATGGCCCGCAAGAAATACCCGACGCCCTGCTGTTCGATAACAAGAAGGCCCTGTCGCACAACGCGCATTCGCTCTTTCGGCAGCAGCGCACCATCGACTTTTATGGCCACCGCTGGTTGCTGGTGTTTGACCACGCCGCCACCGCCGCCAGCCTCAGCTATGCCACCGCCTGGTCGGCCCTTGGCGGCGGCATGGCATTGAGCGCCCTGCTGTTCGGCTTGATGCTCTCGATGATCAATACGCAGGCCAACGCCGTGCGCATCGCCGCGGAACTGACTGAACAAGTGCGACGGCGCGAAGAATTGCTGACGGAAAGCGAACTGCGCTATCGCACGATGGCCGACTTCACCGCCGACTGGGAATACTGGCTCATGCCGGATGGCAAGTTCCGCTATGTGTCACCTTCCTGCGAACAAATCAGCGGGTACGCCGCAGAGGAGTTTTATGCCGACCCGAAACTGCTGACGCAGATCATTCACCCGGATGACCAGCAACTGTGGGCCGAACATAGCCATCACATGAACGCCAAGGGTGTGCCGGAACCGATCGATTACCGCCTGCGCGGCAAGGACGGCGCATATCTCTGGATATCGCATGTTTGCCGGCCCGTGGTCGATGCGACCGGACAAGCGCTCGGCATTCGCGGCAGCAACCGCGAAATTACCGCGCGGAAAAATGCCGAGGCGGGACTGGCGCGCAGCAATGCCGATTTGCAGCGCTTTGCCGAAGTGACGGCGCATCATTTGCAGGAACCGGCGCGCCGCCTGGCCAGCTACGCCGAACGCCTGCGCCAGCAACTGGCCGGCCGGCTCGATGCCGCCGACGCGACCAACGCAGAGGTTTCGCTGGACTTTATCGGCCAGCAGGCGCGCCGCATGAAGCAATTGCTGGGCGACATCGAGCGTTATCTGGCGGCGGATCAGCCACGCGGAATGGTTGAGTCGACCGATGCGGGCCAGACGGTCGCCGCATTGCTGGCGCACGCGCAAGAGCGAATCGGCGCGGTGGACGCCGAAATTACCGTGGGCGCGCTGCCGCCGGCCTGGATCGACGCGCCACGCCTGACCGACCTGTTCGAGGTGGCGCTGGATAATGCCTTGCAGCATGGCGGTGCGAAAAAGTCGGCGCTAGCGGTACGGCAGGATGCGCCGCTGGATGCAACGCAAGATGCGCCGAGGGACGCACCGCCGGCCATTCCGCTACGCATCACCGTCGAGGGTGAACGGGTCGCCGCGCTGGTGCGTTACCGCGTCAGTGACAACGGCCCCGGCATCGAGGCGCAATACCGCGAACGGGTATTTCGCGTCTTCGAACGCCTGAGTTCGGGTGGCGAAAGCACGGGCATTGGTCTCGCCATCGTGCGCCGCATCGCCGAAAATTGCGGCGGGCGGGCCTGGCTCGAAGAGACGCCGGGCGGCGGTTGCAGCGTGTTGTTTGAATTACCCGCGGAGAAAACCTCATGAATACCGAACCACATCGCTTCGTCATCCTGCTGGCCGAGGACGAACAGGCCGACGCCTACCTGGTCAAGGCGGCCCTGGCCGAAAACAGTATTCCGGCCGACCTGCACCATGTACTGGATGGCCGCGAAGCGTTCGAATTCCTGCGCCGGCAAGGCCCGCGCTTTGCCGCTGCCCCGCGCCCGGACCTGATCCTGCTCGACCTCAACATGCCGCGCATGGATGGCCGCGAATGCCTGGCGGCACTCAAGCAGGACCCTGCCCTGTGCGATATTCCGGTCGTGATCCTGACCACCTCGGACGTCGAGCGCGATGTCGTTGCTTCCTATCATCTCGGCGCCGCCGGCTACATCACCAAGCCGGTGGATCTGTTTCAGTTCATGGAAGCCATTCGCAATCTGGGCAATTACTGGATTGATCTGGTGCGCCTGCCGCAGTGAATACGGAGAAATCTCATGAACAATCCTTTACCGGATAACTTGTCGATCCTCGTCGTCGAGGACGATCCCGGCGACTTTGGCCTGGTGCGGGTGCATATTCGCCAGGCCGGCTATGATCGCGCCGGCGGCCCTGATCCGCTGACCTGGGCCCAAACGCTGGCCGAGGGTATTGCAGCGGCCCAACGGGTCAGGCCCGATGTCGTCCTGCTCGATCTGTCGCTGCCCGATTCAAGCGGACTGGATACCGTGCGCGCGATGCACGCCGCTCTGCCCGAGGCGCCCATCGTCGTGCTCAGCGGCAACGACGAGCGCAGCCTTGCCCTCAATGCGCTCGAGGCCGGCGCACAAGATTATCTGGTCAAGGGCCAGTTCGACCACGACATGCTTGGCCGCGCCCTGCGCTACGCGCTGGTGCGGGGCAAGCTCGAACTGCGCCTGCGCCAGCATCAGCAACATCTTGAGGAAATGGTGCGGGCGCGCACCGTCGAACTGGCGCGGGCGCTGGAAGCCGCCAAGACCGCCAGTCACGCCAAGAGCATCTTCCTCGCCAACATGAGCCATGAATTACGCACGCCGATGAACGGCATCATGGGCATGACGGCCCTCGCCATTCGCCGCGCCACCGATCCCAAGCAACTCGATTATCTGCAAAAGGTCGATGTGTCTGCCCAGCGCTTGCTGGGCGTCCTGAACAACGTTCTTGAGATTGCCAAGATTGAGACCGGCACGATGGTGCTGGCGGCACAGCCCTTCGACAGTGCCGCGCTGCTGAGCGATGTCCGCGCCAAGATCGACGGCCCGGCGACGGCCAAAGGCCTGGTAGTCGCCTGCCAGACCGACCCCGCCCTGCCACCGCTGCTGCTCGGAGATGCCGAGCGTATCAAACAGGTGTTGCTCCATTTGGCCGACAACGCCGTCAAGTTCACCACGGACGGCATGATCTCGCTCGGCGCCCGGCTGGAGGGAACCGCAGGGACGACGGGCGGGAATTCGGGTGGGAAGACGGCACAGGTGCGTTTCGTGGTCGCCGACAGCGGCTGCGGCATCGCCCCCGAGCATATCGATCGCGTCTTCCAGGCATTCGAACAAGCCGACAACAGCGCCACGCGGGTCCATGGCGGCACGGGCCTGGGGCTGGCGATCAGCCGCAGCCTGGTCGAATTGATGGGCGGCAAGTTCGAGGTCAGCAGCACCCCGGGCGCGGGCAGTACGTTTTCGTTTCTTGTCAGCCTGAGCATCCCTTGAACACGACGCCCGCTACCCGTTAATCCCGTTAATCCTCGTCTTCGCGCAGTTTGTGGCCGGCGGCGAGTTTTTGCTGCACCAGCGGTGGCACCTGGGCGTGGCGAGCGAACTCGATGGTGTAGCTGCCCTGGCCACCGGTCATCGACTTCAGGCGCGAGGCGTAGTCGGTGATCTCGGCCAGCGGCACTTCGCCAGTAATCGTGGCCATGCCATGGCCGCGCGCGCCTTGGTCACTCTGTGTCCCGGTAACATGCCCGCGCCGTGACGAAAGATCGCCGGCCAGATCGCCCATGGCGGCTTCGGGCGCGATGATCTCGATGCCGACGATGGGTTCGAGCAGGATCGGATTGGCCGCCTGAATCGCCGCGATGGTGGCCTTGCGGCCGGCCGTGACAAAGGCGACTTCCTTGCCATCGACCGCATGGGTCTTGCCGTCATAGACGATGACGCGCAGATCTTCGACCGGATAGCCGGCGACGACACCATCGGCCAGCGCCTGTATGACCCCCTTTTCGACCGCGGGCATGAACACCCCCGGAATCACGCCGCCCTTGACGCGATCGACGAATTCGAAGCCGGCACCTCGCGCCAGCGGTTCTATCTTGAGATAGACCTCGCCAAACTGGCCGGCGCCGCCGCTCTGTTTCTTGTGGCGACAGTGGCCTTCGGCGTTACCCGTGATGGTTTCGCGATAGGGCACGCGCGGCGGCTTGGTATCCAGTTCCATCTTGAATTGCGTTGCCATCTTGTCGAGCTTGTAACGCAGGTGCATTTCGCCAAGGCCGCGAATGACGGTTTCATTGGTGGTCGGGTGGCGTTCCATGCTGAAGCAGGGGTCTTCGAGTTCGAGCTTGTGCAGGATTTCGAACAGGCGCTGCTCGTCACCCTTCTTCCGCGTTTCGACGGCGAGGCCCTGCATCGGCCGGGGAAACTCCAGCGGCTTCAGGTGGATATTGTCTTCGTCGTGCGAATCGTGCAGCACGGCATCGAACTCGATTTCCTCGACCTTGGCCACGGCGCCGATCTCGCCCGGCAGCAGGACGTCGACTTCGACGTAGTCCTTGCCTTGCAATTTGTAGAGGTGGCCGGCCTTGAACGGGCGGCGGCCGTCGCCGACGAAAAGTTGCGCGTCTTTCTTCAGCGTGCCCTGATGCACGCGGAAGACGCCGACTTTGCCCATGTAGGGATCGGCAATCACCTTGAAAACGTGGGCCAGCACATGCTTGGCCGGATCAGGCGTGGCGGCGAACCCTTCCGGTGCATCACCGGGTTCGCCCTTGAAGAAGGGCGGCGGATTGCCTTCGGCCGGATTCGGCGCCAGGGTTTCCAGCACATGCAGCAATTCGGGAATGCCGGCGCCGGTTTTGGCGGAGACGAACAGGATCGGAATCAGGTGGCCGGCGCGCAGGGCCTTTTCGAAGGGCGCGTGCAGTTCGGCCGCGCTCGGCTCCTGGCCGTCTTCGAGATACTTTGCCAGCAGATCCTCGTCTTCCTCGATGACCTGGTCGATCAGGGCGCGATGGGCGGCGGCGACGGAATCGAAATCAGCATCACCGGAATCGGTCTCCAGCACGTCAACCACGTCGTGGCGATCATGCGCAGGCAAATCCAGCAGCAGACATTCCTTGCCAAAACGGGCGCGAATGTCATTGACCAGGCCCGGCAGGTCGACGTTGTCGGCGTCGATCTTGTTGATCACGATCATGCGGCAAAGCGCGCGACCGGCGGCCCACTTCATCATGCGTTCGGTGGAAAGCTCGATGCCGGTCTGGGCGTTGATCACCACCAGCGCGGTATCGACACCGGCCAGCGCCGCGATGGCTTGCCCGGCGAAGTCCGGATAGCCGGGGGTATCGACGAGATTTATTTGAACCTCACGATCCGAAAAATGGACGATGGCCGAGTTGAGCGAATGGCCGGCGGTCTTCTCCTGCGGATCGAAATCGCAGACGGTGCTACCCTTTTCGACGCTGCCCTTGACTGAAATCGCCCCCGTGGCAAACAGCAGCGCTTCAGCCAGTGTGGTCTTGCCGGCGCCACCGTGACCAACGAGGGCAACCGCGCGAATGGCTGACATTTCGTATTTCTCCATCATCATCTCCCCTGATGCTTCGAAACTTCGAACATAACTTCGAACATAACCCGCGCGGCGATTCGTGACTCCGTCACGATCACGCGACACGCGGCAAACCCCGGATTCTACGCTTCCAGCTCGTTCGTCATAGGCGCGAAATTCCGCCATGTCTTATTGACTGCCCTCCGAATAGGGCTAACATTACTAATGGAGAAGGTTGCGGCTTGCGGAGCGCCCCGGTTTGCGGGGGGAGCGTGTTGGCCAGCTCTTCCGTACATGAGGCTGGGGAGCGTTTCGCATGGACATGCTGCGCAATGTCAAGATATGGGTACGCGTCGTGGTCGGGATTTCCGTCATCCTGATCGTTGCCGGGAGCGGGCTGGTTGCCTGGACCTCGCACCAGCAGCGCGAGACCGCGATTCGCCAGGCCGAAGATTTCTCGATGACGGTGCATCGCATGACGATGTCCAGCCTGACGGGCATGATGATCACCGGCACCATCGCTCAGCGCGCCGTTTATCTCGACCAGGTGCGCCAATCCGAGGAAATACGCGAGTTGCGGGTAATTCGCGCCGAGGGCGTTTCCAAGCAATACGGTCCCGGTGTTCCCGACGAAAGCACGGATGAGCCAATCGTACATGAGGTAATTCAGTCGCAAAAAACGTACTTCCGCGTCGTTGACGACAGCGCTGGCGAGAGCCTGCGCGCCATCATCCCCATCCTTGCGCAGAAAAATTATCTCGGCAAGGACTGCCTCACCTGCCATCTGGTGCCGGAAGGCACGACGCTCGGGGTGGTCAGCATGCGTGTCTCGCTCGATAAGGTGAATAAGTCCGTACAAGAGTTTCGCCTGCTGACGCTGCTGGCGGCACTGGCGCTGCTGGTGCCGGTCATCGTGTTCATTTTCCTGTCGATCAGGCGCTTTGTCTCGCGTCCGCTGGACGATTTCAACCGCGTGCTGCGCGACATCGCCGAGGGCGAAGGCGATTTGACGCGCCGACTCGACATCTGCTGCCAGGATGAAATCGGTGCAGCGGCTGAATCTTTCAATCTGTTCATGACCAAGCTGCAATCGATCATCGCCGAGGTCAAGACCAGTACCGATAATCTGCAACGAACAGCCAACGAGCAGGCCCGCGTCGCCGAACAGGTCGCCGGCAATTCGCAGCTGCAAAGCCAGGAGGCCTATTCGATGGCCGCCCAGGTGGAGATCATGACTTACACACTGGATGGTTTGGCCAGCGAGGCCGAGAGTGTGCAACACCGGTCGGTCGAAGCGAGCGAGCACTCAAAGCACGGCGGTGCCGTGATTTACTCGGCGGCGGACGAGATGAACCAGATCACACGCACCGTCAATGAGTCGTCGAGCATCATCCAGGATCTCGGCAAGCAGTCCGATCAGATATCGCAGATCGTCAATGTGATCAAGGAGATTGCCGATCAGACCAACCTGCTGGCGCTCAATGCCGCCATCGAGGCGGCGCGGGCGGGCGAGCAGGGCCGCGGCTTTGCCGTGGTGGCCGACGAAGTGCGCAAACTGGCCGAGCGCACCAGCAATTCGACGCAGGAAATCACCGCGATGATCGACAAGATTCAGCACGGCACGCGTCTCGCCATACAGAGCATGAGCACGGGCGTGCAACGTGTCGGCGTCGGCGCCGCGCTGGCGCAGCAGGCGGGCGAAGCTATCAGTCAGATCAAGGCTGGCGTGGAGCAGGTGGTTACCGCAGTCAATGAGATATCGTCTTCCCTCAAGGAGCAGGCGCAGTCAAACGCCGAGAACGCTCACAAGGTGGAGAACATCGCGCGACTGTCCGAGGAAAACAGCTCGGCCTTCCAGGAAAACGCACGTTCCGTACAATACATCGACGAGTTGGCGCGTAATCTCGGCGCCTTGGTCGGGCGCTTCAAGACCTGATTTTCGCAGTCATACCAAAGGAGAAAAAACATGAATTTCGACGACGCCATCGCGGCCCACATCAAGTGGAAGGTTCGACTGACCCAGTTTATCGATGGCACCAGCCCGGAAAAGCTTCAGAGCGCCACCGTTTGCAAGGACAATCAGTGCGATCTGGGCAAGTGGATTTACGGTGAGGGCGCCAAGCACAAGACGCTCGCCCCCTATGGCGACCTGGTGAAGAAACACGCCAACTTTCACGTCTGCGCCGCCGACGTCGTGAAGAAGGTCGAAGGCGGTGACAAGGCGGGCGCCAAGGCCTCGCTGGGCGGCAATTTTGCCGCCGCCTCGAAGGAAACCGTCACGGCCATCATGGAACTCAAGAAGGTCGCCAAAGTCTGATTCGGCGCCTTGCGCCTTGATGGCTTGGCCCATGCCGGCGACGCAAGTCACCGGCTTTGCGTTGCGCGCGGGCGGCCCTACTCGACCGTTACGGACTTTGCCAGATTGCGCGGTTTATCAACGTCGGTGCCCTTGACCAGGGCGGCATGGTAAGCGAGCAATTGCAAGGGCACGACGTGCAACACCGGCGAGAGGGGGCCGTAATGCCCGGGCAGGCGCAGGATATGGACGCCTTCGGATTCCGCCACGGCGGAATCGGCGTCGGCCAGAACATACAACTCGCCGCCGCGCGCTCTTACTTCCTGGATGTTGGACTTCACTTTTTCGAGCAGGGCGTCGTTGGGCGCCACCGCGATTACCGGCATGTCCTTGTCCACCAGTGCCAGCGGGCCGTGTTTCAGTTCGCCCGACGGATAGGCTTCGGCGTGAATGTAGGAAATCTCCTTCAGCTTCAGCGCGCCTTCCAGCGCGATCGGGTAGTGATGGCCACGGCCGAGAAAAAGCGCGTGTTGCTTGTCGGCAAAACGACACGCCCATTCCGCCAGTTGCGGTTCCAGTTCGAGCACTTTCTGTACGGCCGCCGGCAGGTGGCGCAGGGCGTTGAGGTGGGTGTGTTCGTCGGCCTCGCTCAGGCGGCCGTTCTGCCTGGCCAGCACCAGCGTCAGCAGGAATAGCGCGGCGAGTTGGGTGGTGAAGGCCTTGGTCGACGCCACGCCGATTTCGGGGCCGGCGCGGGTGATGAAGCGCATCGCGCATTCGCGCACGATGGCCGATTCCGGCACGTTGCAGATCGCCATTGTCAGCGGCTGGCCCTGCCCACGCGCGTGGCGCAAGGCGGCCAGGGTGTCGGCGGTCTCACCCGATTGCGAAATGGCGACGACGAGCTGGCTGGCGCGCGGCACCGAGACACGGTAGCGGTATTCGCTGGCGATTTCGACGGTGGTGGGCACGCCGGCAATGGCTTCGAGCCAGTAGCGGGCTGTCAGTCCCGCGTGGGCGCTGGTGCCGCAGGCGAGGATCAGCACCGAATCGACGCCGGCCAGCAGGCTGGCGGCATCGGCGCCAAACAGGCCTGGCTGGACGCTTTTCGCCGCGCCGGCCATTTCCAGCGTGTTGGCCAGCGCATCGGGCTGCTCGAAGATTTCCTTCTGCATGTAGTGGCGGAAGCGACCCAATTCGACCGCGTCGGCGGAGAGTTGCGACAATGCCACCGGGCGCTCGACGGGCGATCCGTCGAAGCGCAACACGCGCCATGAGTCGGGGCGCAAATCGGCAAGGTCGCCGTTCTCCAGATAAACCATGCGCCGCGTTACCGAGAGCAGGGCGGAGGCATCCGAGGCGGCGTAATTGCCCTCTTCGCCCAAGCCCAGCAACAGCGGCGAGCCTTCGCGAGCGACAATCACCCGCTCCGGTTCGGTTTCATGCACCACGGCAATGGCGAAGGCGCCGCGCAGGCGCTGCACCGAGATGCGCACCGCATCGGCCAGATCCGGCGTCAGCTTCAGGTTGCGCATGATCAGATGGGCGATGACCTCGGTATCGGTGTCCGAGGTGAATACATAGCCGTCAGCGACCAGTTCGTCCCGCAGCGACTCGAAATTTTCGATGATGCCGTTATGCACCACGGCCAGCCCGCCCGAAACGTGCGGGTGGGCGTTGCGCTCGGACGGTACGCCATGGGTGGCCCAGCGGGTATGGGCGATGCCGGTCGTGGCCACCAGGCCCCGTGCCTGCGTTTCCAGTGCGGCGACGCGACCGGCGCTGCGCAGGCGGGTGAGTTCCGGTCGGGTTGCGCCTTGAATGACGGCCAGCCCGGCGGAATCGTAGCCGCGATATTCGAGC
>JAIFMO010000025.1 GCA_020048435.1 Sulfuritalea sp. | reverse complement strand
GATTATCGATCAGCCGGGTGGCGCCAAGGCGTGCAGCTGCCAGAACAACCAATTCGGAATCATGAGCGGAATCATGAGCGGCGGCGAATTGTAGATCATTTTTTTTACGCACCGCAACATAATCGGGAACCCAGTCGCAGGCGGCAAGTTCCGCCATCGCTGCGCTTTCCAGGGCGGCGTAATCCTGATTGCCCCGGCGTATTTGATCCACGACTTTGGTCAGCGTTCGAAAAAGTCGCGGCGCTTCGGCGCGTTCGGCCTCGCTCAGGTAGCCGTTGCGCGATGAAAGCGCCAGGCCATCGGCGGCGCGTACCGTGTCGCTAGCGCCGACTTTTATCGGCAGGTTGAATTCGGCCACCATGTTGCGAATGACCATCAGCTGCTGGTAGTCCTTCTTGCCGAATAGCGCCACGTCGGGGCGGACGATCTGAAACAGCTTCATCACCACCGTCGCCACTCCGCGAAAATGGCCGGGGCGGAACGCGCCTTCGAGGATGCCGGCCTGTTCCGCCGGCGGTTCGATGTGGTAGCGCTGCGGCCGCGGGTACATCTCGGCTTCGTTGGGGACAAACAGATGATCGACACTCGCAATGGCCAGTTTCTCGCAGTCGTCGGCGAAGGTGCGCGGATAGTTATCGAAGTCCTCGCCCGGCCGGAACTGCAAGCGGTTGACGAAAATGCTCGCCACCACGGTATCGACCTGCTCGCGTGCCTGGTTCATCAATGCGACATGGCCGGCGTGGAGGTTGCCCATGGTTGGAACAAGCGCGACGCGCCCGGCTGCGTCGAGCGCGGCGCGCAGGCCGGCAATGGAAGAATGGATGTGCATCAGTAACTGTGCTCCGGGCCGGGGAAGCTGCCTTGCTTTACCGCCGCGACATAGTTTTTCACGGCACCCTCGATACTCTGCGCCTCGGCCATGAAATCCTTGACGAAACGGCCCTTCTTGCCGGGATAGATGCCCAGCATGTCGTGCAGCACCAGCACCTGGCCGTCGCAGTCGAGCCCGGCACCGATGCCGATGGTGGCGCAGAGAGCGAGCTGACGGGTGATTTCGCCGGCCAGTTGCGCCGGCACCATCTCCAGCACCATCAGCGCCGCGCCGGCCTGTTCTAGCGCGGCGGCATCGGCCTTCATGCGCGCCGCGGCGGCTTCGCTCCGGCCCTGCACATGGTAGCCGCCCTGCGCATGCACCGACTGCGGCGTGAGGCCGATATGGGCGCACACGGGGATACCCCGCTCGACCAGGAAATGCACGGTTTCGGCCATCACCGCGCCGCCTTCGAGCTTGACCATTTCGGCGCCGGCGGCCAGCAGGCGCACGGCATTGCGGATGGCCTGCTCCTTCGTTTCCTGGTAGCTGCCGAACGGCATGTCGGTGACCACCATAGAGCGCTGGACGATGTGGCCGACACATTCGGTGTGATAGACCATCTGTTCCATGGTTACCGGCAGCGTCGAGGTCTTGCCCTGGATGACGTTGCCGAGTGAATCTCCGACCAGCATCACATCGACGCCGCAGCGGTCTTCCAGCGCGGCAAAGCTGGCGTCGTAACCGGTGAGCATCGCGATCCGGTCGCCTTCGCGCTTCATGCGCCCCAGTTCGGGCAGGGTGATGGGTTTGTTGCTGGCGAGGTAGGTCATCGGTTGCGGAAGATGAATGTTTGCCGGACAGGGGGAAGGCCGCTCATCGTTGCTTCAGACGGAAACGGTCGCCGGTTCGAGACGATGGATGCGCTGGTCGGCGCAACGAGCCAGCAAGGCGTCGGCGCGACCGTGGCCGGGAATGGCAACATCGGGCGCGATTTCGACTAGCGGCGCCAGCACGAAGGCGCGTTCGTGCATGCGCGGATGGGGCAGCGTCAGCGCGGGGTCGTTTTGCCTGCTGTCGCCGTGCAGCAGCAGGTCGAGATCAAGGGTGCGCGGGGCATTGCGCACACCCCGCTGGCGGCCAAAACGCGCCTCGATGGCAAACAGCTCGTCGAGCAATTCGGCCGGCGTCAGGCGGGTTTTCACGATCACCACGGCGTTGATGAAATCGGGCTGGCGTTTGAGGCCAACCGGCGCTGTGCGGAAGAGCGAGGACACGGCGAGAAAGACGGAACCGCGCAGTGAAACCAGTGCGTCGATGGCATCGCCCACCGTGGTCACCGGATTGCCGAGGTTAGCCCCCAGCGCGATATAGGCACGTTCCATCATGATAAAAAGTCGGCGCTAGCGGTACGGCAACTCATTGCGCCACGGGGGATTCGGCGGCGGTTTGGGCGCCGCTGTCGCCATTCTTGCGGCCTTTGCCGCGGCTGCGGCTGCGTTTTTTCGGGCCGCTGTCCGGCAACAGCATATCGGCGCGGCGGTCGATGTCGGCCTCCTGGAATTCGGTCCACCAGTCGGCCAGTTCTTGCGGCGCTTCGCCGCTTTCTGCGCGCAGCAGCAGGAAGTCATAGGCGGCGCGCAGGCGCGGCTGTTCAAGCAGACGATAGGGCACCTTGCCGGCACGTTTTTCAAAACGGGGCTGCAGGGCCCATATTTCCTTGATGTCGCCGATGATGCGTCGGGTGATGGCCAGCTTGGTGGCCTGGCGGTCGAGCACCTCGTCCATGGCTTCGAACAGCGCCGGTTGTTGCAGTTGGCCATCCTTCTTCCGCGATTCCCAGTTCGCCAGAACTTCTTGCCACAGCAGGGTGGCGAAAAGGAAGCTGGGCGACACCGGCTTGCCGGCGCGCACGCGGGCGTCGGTGCTGGCCAGCGAGGCCATGACAAATTTTTCGCCCAGCGGCTGTTCAAGAATCACGTCGAGCAAGGGCAGCAGGCCGTGATGCAAGCCGTCCTCGCGCAGGCGCTTGACGCATTCGATGGCGTGGCCCGAGAACAGCAGCTTGAGCATCTCGTCAAAGACGCGGGCGGAAGGCACGTTGTCGATCAGTTCGGCCATCTCGCGGATCGGCGCTTGCACCTGCGGATCAAGCCGCAGGCCGAGCTTGGCCGAGAGGCGCACGGCGCGCAGCATGCGCACAGGGTCTTCGCGGTAGCGCGTGCGCGGATCGCCGATCATGCGCAGGGTCTTGCGCTGGATATCCTGCACACCGTGGTGGTAGTCGAGCACGGTCTGCGCGGTGGGGTCGTAGTAGAGCGCGTTGATGGTGAAGTCGCGGCGGTCGGCGTCTTCCTCGATGCTGCCCCAGACGTTGTCGCGCAGCACGCGGCCGTGGACGTCCTTGACGGTGTCTTCGTCGTGGGCGGCGCGGAAGGTGGATACCTCGATGGTCTCCGCCCCTTGCATCACATGCACGATCTGGAAACGGCGGCCGATGATGCGCGAGCGGCGGAACAGGCGGTGCACCTGGTCGGGCGTCGCGCTGGTGGCGATATCGTAGTCCTTGGGGATGATGCCGGCGATCAGGTCGCGCACCGCGCCGCCGACGACGTAGCCCTTGTGCCCCGCTGCTTGCAAGGTCTCGCAAACGCGCCGCGCCGCCGGCGAGACATGCTCGCGGCGAATGCCGTGCTTTTCGACGGGAATGTTTTCGGCCCGGTGCGGCGTGGGCTCGCCACGGCGGAAGACATGGCGAAACAGCTTGCGGATCATTGTGACGTGGGGGACGTGGGGAATGTTGAATCGGGCGCGCGCATTCTAGCAGTCGCGCAGGCTGATGATCGGCCAGCCCGCCGCCAGCGCGTGGGCGCGCAGGGTGTCGTCGGGATCGACGGCGACCGGGTGGCTCACCCGCGTCATGAGCGGCAGATCATTGTGCGAATCGCTATAGAAATGACGGGTCGCGAAGGCGCCCCACCACAGGCCGAGCGTTTCGAGCCAGGCCTCGACCCGCTCGATCTTGCCCTCCTTGAAGGCCGGCGTGCCGCGCGGCTTGCCGGTGAATTGACCACTTTGGCCACTTTCCTGCGCCGGGATGGTGGCGATGAGATGCGGGATGCCGAATTCGCGGCAGATCGGGCCGGTGACGAAGCTGTTGGTGGCGGTGACGATGGCGCAAAGATCGCCGCCGTCGAGATGGTGCTTGACCAGAGCCCGTGCCGCCACTGTCATGATTGGCCGGATATGCGTGGCCATGAACTCGCGGTGCCAGGTGTCGAGTTCGCTCCGCGAATGGCGCGCCAGCGGCGCCAGCTGGAAGTCGAGAAAGGCGTGGATGTCGAGCGTGCCGGCCTTGTAATGGTCGTAAAACTCCTGGTTTTTTGCCGCGTGCAGCTCGCTGTCGAGCACGCCTTGTGCAATGAGGAACTGTGCCCACTCGAAGTCCGAGTCGCCGGCGAGGAGGGTGTTGTCGAGGTCAAACAGGGCGAGATTCATCGGTAAGTTTCTCTTGTTGGCGTTGCATGACTTCGCGCAGCAGCGGCAGCGTGGCGTGGCGTTTGCGTTCGAGGGTGGCGCGGTCGACGCCATCGAGCACCGCCAACAGCGAGGGCAGGTCGCGGCGACCGTGGCGGAGCAGATAGGCAACCAGGTCGTCGGCGAAGCGCATGCCGCGTAGCAGGGCGTGACGGCGCAGCGCCGCCGATTTTTCTTCGTCGGTGAGCGGCTTGACTTCGAAGATCAGGCTTTGGCCGATGCGCGTGCGCAAATCCTCGCGCAGGCGCAGTTCGGTCGGGGGTGCGTTGCCGGAAAGCAGCAGGGCGAAACCGATGACGCGGGCGGCGTTGAACAGGCGAAAAAGACCGATCTGCGCCGCGTCCGCCAACTGATCGACGTCCTCGATCACCACCAGCCCGCCCGGCGGGGCGGCAATATCGCTGTCGATATCGATGGCTTGCAAATGGACCAGCGGCCGCTGGCGGTCGGCCAGCCGGGCCACGGCGGCCAGCAGGTGGGTGCGGCCGCTGCCGGGCGGGCCCCAGAGATAAATCGCGTCGAAGCAGCGGGCCTGGGCCAGCGCGCGCAACCGGGCCATCAACTCGTCGTTGGCACCAACGACGAAGTTGTCGAGCGAGGGCGCCGGCTTGGGCCGCAGGTCGAGTGCCAGTTGGTTCATGACGAACTCGCCGGGCCGCCCCAAGAGTTTGTCTGCCCCCTGGGGGGAGAGCCGAGCGCAGCGAGGGTTTCGGGGGGGGTCATAATTCCCCGCCTTGGTAGAAACTGCTTGCCAGGTACTCGCTTTTCAGTTCGCGCAGGGCGACCAGCAGCACTGCCGAAGCGGGCAGGGCGAGCAGAATGCCGAGAAAGCCGAACAGCTGCCCGAAAGCCATCAGCACGAAGATCACCGTCAATGGGTGCAGGCCAATGCGGTCGCCGACGAGGAAGGGCGTGAGAATGAAGCTTTCGAGCATCTGGCCGATGCCGAAGACGATGAGCACGGCGATGATGGGCGCCATGCCCGCGAATTGAAGCGTGGCCACCAGCAGTGCCAGGATCAGCCCGGTGGCGTAGCCGAGATAGGGGATGAAGATGAGCATGCCGGTCAGCACGCCGACCGAGATGGCCGAAGGCAGGCCGGCGATCGATAGTGCGATGCTGTAGTAGGCGGCCAGGATGGCCATGACCAGCAACTGGCCGCGCAGGTATTCCGACAGCACGGCGTCGACCTTGCCCGACAATTTGGCCACCTTGCCGTGCCAGCGACGCGGAATGAGTTTATCGATGCGGTCGAGCAGGCTGTTCCAGTCGAGCAGCAGGTAGAACATCGCCACGGGTACCAGTATCAACATCGCGCCGAAGGTGATCAGTGCGCCGCTACCGATCCTGGCCGAGACATACACTTTTTCCAGCACCACCTGCACGGCATCCATGTTGTCGCCGAGCATTTTCCTGATCGTGGCGGGGTCGAGCTTGAGGCGGATGCCGAAGTTCTGCCGCAGCCAGGGCAGCAGTTTCTCGTTGGCCAGTGCCAGCGCGTCGGGCAGCCGCGCGGTGACCACGTTGGCTTCATCGATCAGCAGGGGAATGACTATGAGACCCAGTGTCGAGACCAGGGCAAAGAGGCCGAGCAGCACCGCCAGCACGCCCGGCAGACGCGGCAACCCCAGCCGCAGCAGGCGGTCGACCAGCGGATTGCAGATGTAGGCCAGCAGCGCCGCCAACAGGAAGGGCGTGAGTATCGGGCCAAGTTCGGACAGTAGCCAGACACAGGCCAGCGCAAAACCGATCCAGAAGATGGTCTGCAGGCGGTGGCTGTCGAGGCCGGCGATGTTCATGGGCTGCTGGGGGTTGATTTTGGTCATTTCCGGTAAAATCGCGGCGCACCTTACAGCCAAGCGCTTGTGGTTCAGCGCAAGACACCCTCAAAGGCTTGCCAAAGCCGTAACTTTATCCGCCGTGACGCGGGAAAACAACCAAGCCACCGTGAATACTTCCCTGACCTATCGCGATGCCGGTGTCGATATCGACGCCGGCGACGAACTCGTCGAGCGCATCAAGCCCGCCGCCAAGCGCACGCTGCGCCCCGAAGTGCTGGGCGGCATCGGTGGTTTCGGCGCGTTGTTCGAAATCTCCCGCAAGTACAAAAATCCCGTGCTGGTGTCGGGCACCGACGGTGTCGGCACCAAACTGAAACTGGCTTTCGAGTGGAATCGGCACGACACCATCGGCCAGGATCTGGTGGCGATGAGCGTCAACGACATCCTGGTGCAGGGCGCCGAGCCGCTGTTCTTCCTCGACTACTTTGCCTGCGGCAAGCTGCATGTCGAGACGGCGGCCAAGGTGGTGGAAGGCATCGCCAAGGGCTGCGAACTGGCGGGTTGCGCCCTGATCGGCGGCGAAACCGCCGAAATGCCGGGCATGTACCCGGTGGGCGAATACGATCTGGCCGGTTTTGCCGTCGGCGCGGTCGAAAAGAGCGACATCATCGACGGCTCGCGCATCGCCCCCGGCGACGTGGTGCTGGGGCTGGCTTCGTCCGGCGCGCATTCCAACGGCTATTCGTTGATCCGCAAGATTCTCGCCTTGAATAACACCGACACGAGCAAGCCCTTCGGTGCGGGGGGGCAAGGCGGAGGTGCATTGGGTACTTTGGCCGACGCCATCATCGCGCCCACCCGCATCTACGTGAAACCGCTGCTGGCCCTGATGCAGGCCCTGCCGGTCAAGGGCCTCGCCCATATCACCGGCGGCGGCCTCACCGAAAACATCCCGCGCATCCTGCCTCGGGGCATGGTCGCGGTGATCGAGAAGGATTCGTGGACGCTGCCACCGCTGTTCCAGTGGCTGCAACGCGAAGGCAACGTCGCCGATGTGGAAATGCACCGTGTTTTCAACTGCGGCATTGGCATGATCGTGGTTGTTGCCGCCGAGCATGCCGGCAGCGCGATGGAATTGCTCGGCGCCGCTGGCGAACAGGTTACCGCCATTGGCCGCATCGAGTCCGGCCATCCCGGTCAGCCGCAAACGGTGATCGTCTAACCCCGCTTGGCGCGTTCTTCACGCTGTATGTTGGTAATGAACTTTTGCAGTTCATGTTCCTGCGCGGCGCTCAGCTTGACGAAGTGGCAACCGAGGTGGCCGACTTCGCGGTTGCCGCGGTGCAGGACGCCGATATAGCGTATTTCAAGGTCCAGTCGCAACAACGAAGCGCCCTTGAGGTCAATGGTGGCGCCCGTGATGATCTGGCCGATCTCCACGGGGAGCGTGGCTTCCTGCGATTCGAGGCCAACCCCGCCGATGCCGATGTCGATGACCCCCAGCATTTTCTCCGGCGCCTGCGGTTCCAGCTTGATGCGACAGGGTGGTCGCCGTGTCATCGGCAGCACCAGGCGGAAAAATTCCCGCCGTTGCAGGCGGACATACTTGGTCGGCAGCGGGACAGCGAATGCACGCCGCTTGGCGTAGACAACTTCCTGTGCCTGCCCGGTGACGAACTGGTTGCGGATGCCCTGCGGCGTGGCGACGAAGATGTTGCGGTCACCTTTCATGAGTCGACGATTGCTTTCTTCGCTGCCACCCCAGTCGAAGATCAGGCGGTTGTTTTCCTCGTCGACATCAAGCAGCACGGTGAGCAGTGTCTCGCGCCCGTCGCCGAACATGACGCTGATGCGGTCGCCGTCGTTGATCAACTGACGCAGATAGAACACGATCTCACGGCGAAACGTGATTGTGAATTGGTCGAGGTCTTCCTGCGTGACAGTATTGCTGGACGTACTCATTTGTTGTGCGGTTTTGGCTGCGGATTGGGCGACAAAAATGCCGCAATTTTATTCAAAAAGCTTGTCTCGACGGCCGGACCGATGCAGTCCATGGTTTCGATTGTTTCTGTTTCACGCATCGACTTCAGCCAGGTTAATTGTCGCTTGGCGAATTGCCGGGTGGCGAAAATACCACGGTCGCGCAACTCGCCTCTTGTCATGCAGCCTTCAAGCATCTCCCATACCTGACGATAGCCGACGCTCCGCATCGATGGCAGTCCGGGGTCGAGATTGTATCGCGAGCGCAAGGCGTCGACTTCGCCGATCAGTCCGCCGTCCAGCATTTCGTCGAAGCGGCGGGCGATACGCGCGTGCAGCCAGGCGCGATCAGACGGCAGCAGTGCCAGCGGCAGCAGGCGATAGGGCAGGGCGGCCCTATTGCTCGCGCGTTGTTGTTCCCGAAAGAACTCGCCGACAGGGCGGCCGCTCAGGCGGACTATTTCAAGCGCCCGCTGGAGGCGTTGTGCATCGGTCGGCTTGAGGCGTGCCGCCGATTCGGGGTCTACCCGCGCCAGTTCGGCGTGCAGTGCCGGCCAGCCGCGTGCGGCGGCCTCGCGGTCGATGGCGGCGCGCAGGCTGGCGTCGGCCTTGGGCAGATCGGCCAGGCCTTCGCGCAGCGCCTTGAAGTAGAGCATGGTGCCGCCGGTAAGCAGCGGCACGCGGCCACGCGCCGTGATGGCCGCCATCGCTCGCAGGGCATCTTCGCAAAAGCGCGCGGCGGAGTAGCGTTCTTCGGGCGTGATGAGGTCGATCAGGTGGTGCGGCACCCGCGTCAGCGTAGCGGCATCGGGCTTGGCGGTGCCGATGTTCATGTCGGTGAACACCTGCGCCGAATCGACGCTGATGATTTCTATCGGGAAACGCTCGGCGGCCGCCAGCGCCAGCGCAGTCTTGCCGCTGGCCGTGGGACCCATGAGAAGGATGGCCGGCGGGAGGTCGCTCATTTTCCCCGCATGAACAGCCTGTCAAGTTCCGTTATCGATAATTGCACCCAGGTAGGCCGGCCGTGGTTGCACTGGTCGGCGCGTTCGGTGGCTTCCATTTCGCGCAACAGGGCGTTCATTTCGGGCAGGCTGAGGCTGCGGTGGGCGCGCACGGCGCCATGGCAGGCCATGGTGGCGAGCAGTTCGTTGCGGCGCGCTTCGAGCACGTGGCTGGCCGGTTGCTCACGCAGGTCGGCCAGCAAGGCACGCAGCAGGTCGGCGATGTTTCCGCCCGCCACCAACGCCGGCGCGGACCGCAGCGCGAGTTGTTGCGGCCCGGCCGGGGCCGTTTCGAAGCCGAGTTGGGCGAGGGTATCGTGATGCTCTTCGGCGGTGGCCAATTCGAGATGGCTGGCGGACAGCAGCACCGGGATCAGCAGCGGCTGGCGGGCGGGCGGACCGGCCTCGACGGCATTTTTCAGCTTTTCGTAAAGGATGCGCTCGTGGGCGGCGTGCATATCGACCAGCACCAGCCCGGTTTCGTTCTGGGCGAGAACGTAGATGCCGTGGAGTTGGCCGAGAGCATAACCCAGCGGCGGTGGCCCGGCGGCTGCATCGGCACGGCCCGCCATGGCATTGAGCGCTTCGGCGGCGTTTGTGGCGTCGGTGCCGGCAGCGCGGACGAAGTTGAAATAGGCGGCGGTGGCCGGTTCCCGCATACCCAGCGGAACTTGCCGTGCCCTGAAAAAAGTCGGCGCTAGCGGTACGGCAGGCGGGCTCGTTGGCGTGGCCGTTGTGACCGTTGTGGCCATAGTGGCCACGGTGGCTGTGGCGGCAGCTTGCGCAGCGCCCAGCGGCGCGGCCAACGCGCGTTGCAAGGCGTGAAAAACGAACTGATGCACGCCGCGACCGTCGCGAAAGCGTACCTCGGTCTTGGCGGGGTGAACATTGACATCCACCCCGGCAGGATCGAGTTCGAGGAACAGGCACCAGGCCGGGTGGCGGGCGCCGTGGAGGATGTCGGCATAGGCCGCGCGCGCGGCGTGGGCGAGCAGTTTGTCGCGGACGAAGCGGCCGTTCACAAAAAAATACTGGGCGTCGCGCGATGCCTTCGAATAGGCCGGCAGGGCGACGAAGCCGGATAAACGCAAGGGGCCAGCGGCAACATCGAGCACTCGGCCGTGAGCAAAAAACTCGTCGCCGAGAATTTCGCGCGCGCGGCGGGCGCTGTCGGCGGCGCTCAGGCGCAATTTGGCCGACTTGTTGTGCGACAGCATGAAGGCCACGTCGGGCCGCGCCAGCGCCATGCGCCGCAGCACCTCGTCGCAATGGCCGTATTCGGTCGCCTCGGACTTGAGGAACTTGCGCCGCGCCGGCGTATTGAAATAGAGATCGGCCACCTCGATCACCGTGCCCGTCGCCAGGGCGGCCGGAGCGATTTGGCCCGCGGCAGCCTGGCCCGCACCGCGCTGGTTCGCGTCGATTTTCCAGGCATGTGCCTCGCCCGCCACGCCGCTGGCGACACGACTGGTAATACTGAGACGCGCGACCGCAGCGATGGAGGCCAGCGCTTCGCCACGAAAGCCGAAACTGGCTACCCGTTCAAGGTCGTCAAGCGATCCGATCTTGCTGGTGGCGTGGCGGGCCAGCGCCAGCGGCAGGTCGTCCTTGCCAATGCCGCCGCCATCGTCGGTGACACGGATCAGTCGCACGCCACCTTCTTCGATCTGCACGTCGATGCGGGTGGCGCCAGCGTCGAGGCTGTTCTCGACCAATTCCTTGAGTACCGAAGCCGGCCGCTCGACCACCTCGCCGGCGGCGATCTGGCTGATGAGTATGTCGGAAAGCGGGTGAATGCGGCGCATGGAAGGCGGCGATTATAGATGCGTGGGGATGCCAAAGATCGCCCGGTGCGCCGGTTGAGCCGACGACTTCGACCTGTTTTTCTAACCCAATAAGGCTTCAGCCAGCATCGCTGGCGACAGAATGGACACGCCCTGAATCGTTTTTCCGTAGAGCGGGCCGAAATGGGTGCGGTCGCCGGTAACCAGCAGGTCGCAGTGGTGGTGAATGGCGGCGGCGAGCACCGGTCGGTCCTTCTCGGGCAGGATCGCCGCGTCCGGCGGTAGAGTTCCGCTGACAAGCATGTCGCCGATTTTCATTCGCGCCGCCATGGCCTTCAACACGGGAAGACCGGCGGCTGCTTTAGCGGCCAGATTCCGCCGCGCCTCCTCGAACACGTAGGCGTCGGCCCACAGTTCGTGTCCGGTGGCTACGGCGATATCCAGCAACTGCCTGATCGCGCCATCGGCACGGGCAGCCGAAAACAGGATATTTGCGTCGAGAAAAATCCGCACTGCGTCAATGCGACTTCTGGTTCAGCACGGTGGCCAGTTCAGCCTCCGCCTCGTCAAATTCGCGTAGTCGCTCATCGCTGTACAACTCGATGGGCAAGGTAACGGCAGGCCGCAACAAGAGACCTTCCGGCGTTGTCTCCGCGATCAGTTGATCGTCGGCGGAGAGGCCGAGCGCCTTGCGCAGTTTGGTCGGGAGCGTGATGACGCCGCGCCCGGTCATGGTCAGTGTGGTTTTCATGTTGGCAGTATTGCAGAAAGTAGGTAATGCTGCAATTTGCAGCCTTTCTTTGGCTGCCTTGCCGACGGCGTACCCACCTGACTGTTGTCGGTCTTGGCCAGGGGAAATCGATATCGCCCCTGAAACGCTCTACGACGATTCGGCGCCGTTCGACGGCCCGCTCGCTGCCGCATAACGATAGAACTCGGATTCGGTTGTCTGACGCGAATAAAGTCGGCGCTAGCGGGACGGCGTCGGTTGCCGCTCTATCTGTACCTTCACATCAACCCAATGCTCATGCTGATCGCCTATAAGAAGAATGGCTCTATCGGGTTGTCTGACGCCATCGACTGTCACGCTCACCACGCCATGCGTGTCACTACTCCCTTCGTGCGTGTGCGAAACAGCAATGTGATAGAGAGTTTCGCGATACCGATAGTGGATCGTAAACCCCTGCCAGTCAGCGGGGAAAATGGGCACGAGATGCAGCGTACTTCCCTCAAGGCGCAGGCCTAGCAAGGATTCCACGACCAGCCGGTACATCCAGCCGGCTGAGCCGGTGTACCAGCTCCAGCCGCCGCGCCCGATGTGTGGCGCTGCCCCATAGACGTCGGCGGTGACGACGTAGGGTTCCACCTTGTAGGTCGCGATGCTCTCTGCCGACAAGGCATGGTTCAACGGATTGATCATGTTCAGCAGATCCCAGGCGCGTTCATTCTCGCCCAGCTCGGCAAACGCCATCGCCGCCCAGACCGCACCATGAGTGTACTGGCCACCGTTCTCGCGAACGCCCGGCACATAGCCGCGGATATAGCCGGGATCGAGGTTCGCGGTATCGAAGGGCGGATCGAGCAGCTGTACCAGGCCATCGTCACGGCGCACGAGTTGCGCGTCTACCGCCAGCATGGCCCGGCGCGCCCGTGCGGCATCACCCGCACCTGAGAGCACGGACCAGCTCTGCGAGATTGAATCGATGCGGCATTCGGCGTTTTCGGCCGAACCCAACGGCGTACCGTCGTCGAAGTAGGCGCGACGGTACCATTCGCCATCCCAGCCATGCTGCTCGATATTCTGGCGTAACCGGGTGCCCTCGTCGCTGCACAGTTCGGCGAAGCTAGTGTCGCCATGCCGTTCCGCCAGCACCGAAAATTGCCGGAGCACATCGCAGAGGAAGAAACCCAGCCAGACGCTCTCACCCTTGCCGAGAATACCCACCCGATTCATGCCGTCGTTCCAGTCGCCGGAGCCAATCAACGGCAGGCCGTGTGCGCCGAAGTGCAGCCCGTGGCGGATGGCGCGCACACAGTGCTCGTAGAGGCTGACGGACTCGACGGAACGCCCGGGAAGATCGTAGTAGGACTCGTCTTCCGCATTGACCGGGCGGCCTTCAAGAAAATGTACCAGCTCATCCAGCACGCCCGTATCGCCGCAGCTTGTCACATAGCGGCATACCGCCAGCGGCAGCCAGAGGTAGTCGTCCGAGCAATGCGTGCGCACGCCGCGCCCCGAGGGCGGATGCCACCAGTGCTGAACATCGCCTTCGACGAACTGGCGGCTGGCGCAAAGCAGCAGGTGTTCGCGCACCAGCCCCGGCCGGGCATGGATCAGCGCCATGACGTCCTGCAACTGGTCGCGGAAGCCGAAGGCGCCGCCTGACTGGTAGTAACCGCTGCGTGCCCAGATGCGGCACGCCAGGGTTTGATAGACCAGCCAGCCGTTGGCCAGCACGTTGATCGCCGGGTCGGGGGTTTCGATCTGTACTGCGCTGAGCGTGTGGTTCCAGTGTTGCCACACCGCGTCGAGTGCACCGCGTGCCGCCAGCGAACCACGGAAGCGCTTTACCAGCGTGTCGGCATGGGCGGCATTGCGCCCAACGCCAAGGCGAAAGACAATTTCCTGCTCCTGTCCGTCGGCCAGATCAATGCTTACCTGGATCGCGCCGCAGGGATCGAGGCCGGCGCCAACCTTGCCGGAAAGTCGCGTGCGTTTCAGGGCGGCGGGGTTGTGCAGTGTGCCGTTGCGGCCGAGGAATTCTGTACGGTCGCCGCTCAAGCTGCGGTTCGGGGCATCCACGTCGAAGAACGCCACCCGCTCGCCGAATTCCGGGTTGTAGGGGTTACGCGCGTACAGCGCGCCACTTCGCGAGGCAATTTCGGTGCTCACATGCATGGCCGATTTCTCCCGCAGGTCACCCAACACCCACTCGACGTAGCCTGTGGCGGAGACCCGCCGCGGCCGGCCTGATTCGTTGCGCAGTTTCAGCACCGAGAACTTGATGGCGGCGTCCATCGCCACGTAAACCCAGAGTTCCGAGCGAATGCCGCCCACCCGCGTCTCGAAAACGCTATAGCCGAATCCATGACGGATCACATAGGGTAACGCGGCGCGGACGGGCAAGGGCGTGGGTGACCAAACGTGACCCGTCTCTTCATCGCGCAGATACAGCGCTTCGCCGCTGGCATCGCTGACCGGATCGTTTTGCCAGGGCGTGAGGCGAAATTCGTGCGCGTTCTCGCTCCAGGTGTAGGCAGCGCCGCTTTCGGAGACAATCGTGCCGAAGTGCGGATTGGCCAGCACATTGACCCAGGGCGCCGGCGTGGTCTGACCGGGACCGAGGGTCATGAGGTATTCGCGACCATCCGGCGTGAATCCGCCCAGTCCATTGAACAGGATCAGATCGCTGCGCGGCGCGGACATCGTCATCGGTGCATCGGGTCGATAGGCCCGGCTTGGCTTGAACGGCGGCATGCGCGCTTCCAGTGGCAGGCCATGATCGAGCTGTTCCGTCAGGGTTCCCCGACTGTCGATGATAAGCACGCGGGCGACTGACTGGAACAGGATGCGGTCCTCGCCGGAGATCTGCTCGGCCGGTCGCACGAAGATGCCGCCCGGCCGGTCGATCACGCTAGCCTCGATACCGGAGGCAATCAGCCCCATGATCTGTTCCTGCAACTGTTGCCGGTAACCGGCGTGATCCTCGTTCCAGATCACCAGATCCACGGCCATCCCCTTCAGGCGCCAGTAGGCATGGGCGTGCACGAGTTGGCGGACAAGATCGATGTTGGCCGCATCGCCAATCTGCAACAGCACGATCGGCAGGTCGCCGGAGATCGCGTAACCCCACAGTCCCGACTGCCCGCGACGATTCTTGATGAGCACGGCCGGATCGGCGCGCAGGGTGGCGTTGGCGTGGATGACGGCGCTGGCCAGCCGTGCGTAAATCTGCGCATCGGCCTCGGTGGCATTGATCTGGCGCAGCACCACCTGGCTGTGGGTCCACGTCAGATCGAACACGCGATCAGCCAGATGGCGGTCCTGGTATCTATCTACCAGACTTACGGCCAGATCGCGCGTCTCGGCGATGCCCGAGACGATATCGACGGTGACCGATTGTTCCGGATCAAGCCTGATCGTCGTGCGGATAGCGACGATCGGATCGAGTACCGAGCCGGCGGTGTTCGAGAGCGGGGATGAGTGCGCAGTAAGCTTGTGCTTCGCCATGCCGCGCAAAAAGTCGGTGCTGGCGGGACGGCGCAGGGGACTGGGCTGCGTGCCGGAAATCACGCCATGGCCATTCATCGCCAGGGGTGCTGCGGCGTTTCGACCGCGACCGATGAAGCGTAGCCGATCCGTCTCGCAGGACACCTCGCCGGTCGCCGCGCCGTGCACTACCATCAGGTGCAGCATCCAGGGCGCTTGCTCGCCCAGTGAGCGCGGCCGCCGCGTGCACAGGATCGCCCGCTCGCGCAGGATCTCGGTCTGTACAAAAAGATTGCTGAAAGCCGGATGCAAGGCATCCGCAGCGGGTGGCGCGATGACCACTTCAGCGTAACTGGTGATCTCGATCTGCCGCCGCTGGCGCGAGTGATTGGTAATGCGGACGCGGCGCAGTTCGATATCGTCTTCCGGCGAAACGGCGACCTCGGTATAGGTCTCGAAATGGCCGTCGCGGCGGCGAAACTCGGCGCGACCCTCCGAGAAAATCGCTTCGTAGCTGTCAGCTCGTTTGAGCGTCGGCTGATGGGTGACCGACCATGGATCGAAGCTGCCCACTTCGCGGACGTAACAGAAACTGCCCCGGTTGTCGCAGGTGCCGTCCTCGCGCCAGCGCGTGATGGCGAGATCCTTCCAGCGGCTGTAGCCGCCGCCCGCGTTGGTGAGCATGACGTGGTAGCGACCGTTCGACAACAACTGCACCTCCGGTTGCGTCGTGTCGGGGCTGTTGAACAGCCGGATCGGCGCTGCCGTGAAATCTGTCGCCGCGCGCATGTCGGCCAGTTGCGCCGTGTGCGAGAACAAGGCCGTGGCCTTGGGAATCCGTTCCTGCAGCAGCAGCATGACCGCCTGGAACAGTCGGTCCGACTCGAAGCGCCGCTGCATCGGCCGATCCAGAATCTGGTAGGCCAGCGCCAGCAGGCTCATGCCCTGGTGGTGCGCCATGAAGGAGCGCACCAGAGTGCCCGTTTGCCCGCGTCGCTGCCGGGCGGGCGTGTAGTCGATGGCCTCGAAGAAACCGAAGCGACCGATAAAGCCCTCGGCAGCCAGGCGTTGCAGATTCAGACAGGCCGCCTTGGGCGCCACCATCAGCGCCAGCACCGAGGCATAGGGCGCGATCACCAGATCATCGGCCAATCCGCGCTTCAACCCCAGCCCTGGCACGCCAAAGGCCCGGTACTGGTAATTGAGATGCTGGTCGACCGTGTTGTAACCGGATTCAGAAATACCCCAGGGCATACCGCGCTGGCGGCCATACTCGATCTGTCGCGCCACTGCCGCCTTGCAGGTCTGGTCGAGCAACGTGTTGTCGTAGCCGGGCATCACCAGCAGCGGCATCAGGTACTCGAACATCGAACCGCTCCACGACAACAACACCGGATCGCCACTGGTGCTGGTGAGCAAACGACCAAGAGCAAACCAGCTTTCCTGTGGCAACTGCCCCTGCGCGATGGCGACAAAACTGCTCAAGCGAGCTTCTGAGGCCAGTAGATCGTAGTAGCTTGTATCGGCCCGACGTTCATCGACGTTGTAGCCGATGATCAGCAGATGGCGCGTCTTGTTGAACAGGAAGTCGAACTCCATGCGCGACAGTTCAAGGCAACGCTCTGCCAGGCGCTCGATCTCCGCCAGGCGCTCCCGGGCAGGAATGTTCCCTGCTTTCAGCAAGTCGCGCAGGGTCGGGAGGACGCCAGGGTTGCCGTGCTCGACAATCCTTTCCGGCGGGGCGAGGAAGTTCAGTTCGTCCAATGCCGCTTGCACTTGCCTGGCCAGCGCCTGGGCCCACACATTCGCATCACTGCCGGGTGTCGCATCGCCGCCCCTGTCATCGTGCTTGCCATCGCCGCTGGTCAAAACCTCGGTGACGAGTTCAGTGGTGAAGTTAGCCAGCCGGACCAGAAGCAAGCGGAGTGCCGTGAGGGTGGCTGGCGGAGCAGCGCTGGCGGCCTCCAGTTCGCTGCGCAGCACTGCCAGCGTGCCCGCAGCCCCATGGGTCATGCCGCCCAGATCGGCCTCAAGCAGATGGAACGTATCACTGAAACCTTCAAACAAGCGTACCGGCACAATCCTGTCGTCGGCCAGTACCAGCAAGCCGGCGCGCAAGGTCAGCAGAAGGCCGGCAAGGTTGCCGCTGTCCACGGTCGAGATGTAGCGTGGTGGCAGCGGTTGCAGCGTCTGCGTGTCATACCAGTTATAGAAATGCCCGCGATGCCGCTCCAGCCCGTTCATCGTGGCAAGCGTGTGCGCCGTGCGCTCGATAAGCTGGCCGGCCTGGAGATAGCCAAAGTCATAGGCGGCCAGGTTCGCCAGCAGCGCCATCCCTATATTGGTTGGGGAGGTGCGATGGGCGATCGCGGCGACACGATATTCCTGATAGTTGTCGGGTGGCAGCCAATGATCTGCCGCACCCACAAAGTTTTCGAAAAACGCCCAGGTCCGCCGCGCCAGTGCGCGAAGGAAAAAGGCCTGTTCGACCGTCAGGGGGGCCGTGCGGCGCGCGAGTGGTTGGCTGACCCACCACGCGATCAGTGGCGAGACGAACCACAGCAACAGCAGCGGCCCCGCCACCACCAGCACCGCCGGTGTCGATGTCAGCAAATAGCCAGTCATGGTTATCGCGAGAACGGGGGCGATCCACATGGCGCGGACATTGGCGGCAAGTGTGCCCGCATTGCCCTGCGAATTTTCCGGACTCGCCGTGCTGGACGGGTTCCATTCCAGCAACCGCTGGTGCGCGATGTGCATCCGCCAGACGGTGCGGACCACGGCATCCAGACTGTAGTACGCCTCATAGGGCAGACAGGCGAATTCGAACGCCACCTGTTTCAAGTGCCGGCCCAGCGCACGGACGACGGCGGCAAGGTGCTGCCGCCACAGCAACTCTTCCGGCTTGCGCGACAGATCGAGCGTTGCCCCGCACAGGGCGGGCAACAGCAGGGTGCCGATTACCGACAGGGTCCACCAGCCTGCCGCGGACAGCACCGTCCACCCCAGCAGCAGCAATAGCGTCAGCGCCGCCGGAACGAGACTGCGCCGCAGGTTGTCGATCAGTTTCCATTGCGACAGGAACGAGAGCGGATTCTTTTGCCGCTGCGCCCCCGCCCCCGGCACGCGCCGCCGCAGCCAGCCCGCGAGTTGCCAGTCGCCGCGAATCCAGCGGTGCCGACGGCTCACATCCGAGCTGTAGCGGGCGGGGGTATCCTCGTACAACTGCACATCGCTCAACAGCCCGGAGCGCGTGTAGCAACCTTCCAGCAAATCATGGCTGAGGATGCAATTCTCGGGGAAGCGGCCGCCCACGGCGGCATCGAAGGCATCGACATCGTAGATGCCCTTGCCGATGAACGAGCCTTCGCCAAAGACGTCCTGATACACATCCGAGACGGCGCGCGTGTAGGGATCGATACCCGGTTCACCGCCGTAGAGGCGGGCGTAGCGCGAACGATTGGTGCCCGGCAGACTGATCGCCACGCGCGGTTGCAGGATGCCGTAGCCGGTTTCAACACGCTGCTTTCCTGCATCATAGTGCGCCCGGTTCAGCGGGTGGGCCATGGCACTGACAAATTCCCGCGCCGCGTCGCGCGGCAGTTGCGTATCCGTGTCCAGGGTGATCACATACTTCACGCCGGACAACACGGCGGTATTGCCCACAACAAGCGAAAAGCCGTCCTTGGCGCCGCCGTTGGGAACATCCCGTAGCAGCGCATTCAAATCGGCCAACTTGCCGCGCTTGCGCTCGTAGCCCATCCAGAGCCGCTCCTGCGGGTTCCAGCGCCGCGGGCGATGGAAGAGGAAGAAGATGTCGTTCGCGATTCCAGCCCGGCTGCCAGCGTATTTCTGGTTCAGTTCGTTGATCCGCAGACAGGCCAGATGCAGCAGCCCCTCATCCTCGACCAGCGATTCCAGCGGCGCGTCATGAAAGTCCGTCAGCAGGCCGAAATGCAGGTGCGCATCGCGATTCGCCAGAAACCTGACTTCCAGCGCCTCGGCCAGCTCTTCTATGCCAGCGGCACTGGCCAACATGGTCGGAACCACCACCAGTGTGCGCTCGGGGGCGGGAATGCCTTTCGAAAAATCCATTCTGGGCAGCGGTTGTGCCACCACCAGCAGGGTGGCCAGCCAATTCACCAGCGCCACGGCCAGCTGACTGGCGCCCAGCAGCGCCACCAGGCCGATCGCCAGCAAGGCCCAATCATTCATCCCCACGGCCAGCGCCTGCACCAGCAGGCCACCGCTGACACTGGCCGTGATCAGGGCGATGGCGCCCAGATAGATAGACAAAGGAAAGCGGCCGATTTTCCCGCGCCAGGCAACGACAGCGGAAAGGCGCACCTCCGCGGCCCGTTCGAGCTCGGGCAAGCCCTTGTCGATCAGATAGAAGCCAACATGCCCGGCGCGGCTTGCATCCTCTGCCGCACGGGCCAGCGCGACCGCCTTGTGCGCCACCTCGACCTCTGTCAAAGATCCCAGCTTCGCAATCCGCTCCGTGGCATGGCGGTAGCGGTCGCGACTGGCAAAATCCATCCGGCCATAAACGCCGTGCGGATCTTCAATCAAGGCACGCTCGACAGAGCTCAGGGTTTCGACAAATTCGCGCCAGTCCACCGCACCCAGCACCCTGAGGCTGCCGATGCTGTTGCTGACAGAAACCTGGTCAGCGGCCTGCTGCTGGTTCTCGCCATGTACCAACCGCGCTATCGTCAGGCCCGATTCCGATAGCCGTTGCTCCATCCAGGTCAATGGCAAGGCGAGGGCGGGGCCACGTCCCTGCAAGCGGCGGGCGAGCTCGGCGACAAACGCGCCGACCATGGGTGGATTCGAACGCGCCATGTCCGATATCACCAGGATCAGGCTCTTCGGATCGCTTTCGGCGGTTTCCATCATCTGGTCCGCCCAGGAGCCGGCCAGGTTGCGCTCTACCCAGCCAGCGGCAATCTGCACGCCGACACGCCGCAGATTCTCGATCACGGCCAGCCGCAGCATGATCGGGATCGCCCACAACTCGCCCAGCTTGAGATCCGTGACGCGCTGGTAGGCCGCCACGAAGCGAGCAAGGCTTGCCGTATCGACACGACCGTCGCCATGTGCCACGGTTTCGAGCGCAATGTCATAGACACGCGGACGCCCGGCCGAAGGACCCGCCGCCAAACGCGGGAGTTCCCGGCTGTACCCTTTGGGCAAGTGACGCTTGGCTGTGCGTATCTGCTCTTCGATGAGATAGAAGTTATCGAGCAGCCAGTCGCCGGCCGGCGAGATCCGGCGCTTCTCCGACACCGCTGTCGTCAGCAGTTGGCACACCTCGATCAAGGTGCTTTCGTTCGCAGCCAGCCGCGCCAGCAGCTGGTCCGGTGCGCGCCCCGTGGCCAGTCGGTGCGATGCCGCGAGAGCCTTGCCATGCTGCTCCATCTGATCGGCGCTGAATAGCTCGGATCGCAGCGGTGGCTCTTCGCCGGTTGAAATTCGTGGCCAGTCGCCAACACTGAAACGAGTCTGTAGCTGGCGAAAATATACGATTAGATTCGTGCCGATGTTCATCTATTAGCCAATCAGCGAAGGATTGATGAGGGCCGCTGCGTCATAGTGTGTGACCCAGAAACCCCGGTATTCGTTGGCTAAATAACCTTCTCCTGGGCCTGTTGGATCGAATCAGCCGTGTTGCATGCCTGATGCAGCAGCTCATTCAATTCCCGCACGGAGTTATAGGATTCACCATGCGTTTCATAGGCCAGTCTGCGCCCCATTTTTTGAGCAACGATTAGCAACGAAAGCAGTTCCCCAACGGTTTCACGCCTTTCGCCTTCGAACGTTTCACTACCATTCATGATGGTGCATCTCCGTTGGTCGGGCTGGCTGATGTGTCCGGGGGCTTCCACCACGCGGACGTACCTTCGAGCACCGCCTGAAGATACGCCCCGTGGGTTTACCTCGGGAATTCCTTACTTGAGACGCATGTCGTGCTTGACGGATTTCACGCCGCTGACGCCGCGTGCCAACTCGACTGCCTTGTTGATTGACGCCTGCGAGCTGACGAAGCCACTCAGTTGAACCACGCCTTTGAAGGTCTCGACATTGATCTCGGTGGCCTTGGTCATGGGATCATTGAAAAGCACGGCCTTCACCTTGGCCGTGATGGCGCTGTCATCGATGTACTCGCCGGTTCCCTCCTGGTTAGCTGTGGCCGCGCAACCGACGACGGACACCAGTGTTACCGCCAGGAAAAGTGCGGAAAAATACTGTCTAAGTTGTTTCATGATTGAGTCTCCAAATGTGAGTGAAACAGAACTTCCCGATCCGGTTTGGAACAAGGTTCTTCGCGCGGTCTTTATGGACAGGAAACCACACCAAGCAGTACGCAACGCGCACACTGTGTCGAAACCTTTGATCAGAATAGCGGCGGAAGTCGGCGCTGACGGTACGGTGGCGCACATAGCTCGGCGCGATGTTCATTACAGCCACGACCGCGGCGGCCCGCCCTTGCCGTCAACGAGCAACAGCGCGAAATCTTCTGCGATCAATGGATGGCTGAACAAGAATCCTTGCCCCCGATCACATTGCTGCGCCCGCAGAAAAGCCAGCTGAGCGGGCGTCTCGACCCCCTCGGCAATGACGCACTGCTTGAGGTTTCTGCCCATGCCGACCACTGCGCTGACAATCGTGGCGGCATTGGCATCGGTGGCGATGTCGCGCACGAAGGATTGGTCGATCTTCAGGGTGTCGATCGGGAAACGCTTCAGATAACTCAGGCTCGAATAGCCCGTGCCGAAGTCATCGATGGCCAGCGCCACCCCCATGGTCTTGAGCGCTTCAAGCACTGATACCTGAGACTCGGCGTCGTACATGAGGACGCTTTCGGTCAGTTCCAGTTCGAGATAGCGGGGTGGCAAGCCGGTCTCTTTCAGAACCCGGGCAACACCTTCCAGAAAGCCTTTATGCCGGAACTCCACTGCCGAAATATTGACCGCCACGGTCACGGCGGCGAGGCCCGCCACCAGCCAGGCCTGCGTTTGCCAACAAGCCTCGCGCAACACCCACTGACCGATCGGCACAATGAGTCCGCACTCTTCGGCGATCGGCACGAATTGCTCCGAGGCAATCAAGCCGAGCTTGGGATCCTGCCAGCGGACGAGAACTTCGGCGCCGGTCATCACACCTGAAACCAGGTCGATCTGCGGCTGATAATGCAGGAAAAACTCTCCTGTCTTCAGGGCGCGGCGCAGGCCGCTTTCGACGATCTGCCGGCGCACCGCACGCGCATTCATTTCAGCCGTGAAGAACTGGTAGTTGTTGCGACCACTTTCCTTGGCGTGATACATCGCGGTGTCGGCGTTCTGCATCACTGTGTCTACATCTTTGCCGTCATCCGGATAGACGCTGATGCCGATGCTCAGTGTGACATGCAGTTCCTGGCCATCAATAAGGTGGGGCTGGGTGAATGCGGCGATCAATTTCTCCGCAATATGGGTCGTATCTTGTGGCTGACCGATTTCGGCCAGCAATATCACGAACTCGTCACCCCCCTGGCGGCATACCGTATCCGATGCGCGCACGCACTTTGTCAGACGTTCCGCCACCGACTGCAGCAGAACATCGCCAATGGCATGTCCCAGCGAATCGTTGATGTGCTTGAAATGATCGAGATCCAGAAACAGCAGCGCGACTTGCTTGCGGTGCCGCTGGGCCAGCCTGATGGCCTGAGTGAGTCGCTCGGTCAGCAGCACGCGATTGGGCAGATCGGTGAGAAAGTCGTGCTGGGCCAGATGGGACATCTTCAGCGCCATGGCCCGCGATTTGCTGACGTCGTGAAAGACGATCACCGCGCCGGCATCCTGGCCATCCCGGTTGTGGATGGGCGCGGCGGAATCCTCGATCGCCGACTCGAAGCCATCGCGGCGGATCAGCACGCTGTCCGCCGCCAGTCCCACGGTCCGGTCTTCCTTGATGGCGCGCTGCGCCGGGTTGGCGCCAATTTCGCGCGTCACACCGTCAACGATATTGAACACTTCTGCCAGCGGCCGACCCAGCGCAGCCGCATTGGACCAGCCGGTCATCGCCTCGGCCACCAGATTCAGATAGGCCACCTTGCCCTCGATGTCGGTACTCAGTACGGCGTCACCGATGGAATTGAGCGTGACCTGGGCGCGCTCCTGTTCATTGAACAATAATTCTTCAGCCGCACGCAACGCAAACTCCGTCGCCTTGCGCTCGGTGATGTCCTCGACCGTCTGCACCAGGCCGATCAGTTTCTCTTTGCTGCGCATGGTGGCGCTGTTGACCCGCGTCCACACGATGCTCTCGTCCTTCTGCAGGAAGCGGAACTCGGTCTGGAACAGCGCCTGCCCTCGCGCCGCGGTGCGCCAATCGGCCAGGACGCGTTCGCGGTCCTCCGGATGAATCGCCGTGCTCCAGTTGGTTCCCAGCGTCTGCTCGAACCTCAGCCCGGATATCTTGTGATACGCCGCGTTGGTATAAATGCACTCCCCTTCGGCATCAGAGACGAAGATGCCGAGCGGAGACGCATCGCTCATGGCGCGAAAGCGCGCCTCGCTGCTCTCCAGTGCATCCTGGGTCGCCTTGCGCTCGATGAGGTATTGCAGGGCGCGTGGCAACCAGTGGGCATTCACATGGCCTTTGACCAGATAGTCCTGCGCGCCACGCTGCACAGCCAGGCGCGCAGTCGCCTCATCGCTGGCCGAGCTTAGTATCAGGATCAGGGCCTGCGGCGCGGCCCGCAACACCTGATCGAACACCTCGATGCCTTGGCCATCGGGCAGCGTCAGCACCAGCAGGATGACATCGATACCGCCCTGCTTCAGCCGTGCCAGCGCAACGGCACGGCACCTCACCCATTCGACAACATAGGCCCGCCGACCCAAGGATCCGGCGAGTGCATCCACGATCACTCCGGCAGCGACGGGATCATCTTCGACGAGCAGTACGGTCGTCTGAACATTACTTGCGGCAGGGTAGGCGACCGCTGCATCTTCCATCGCTACCCCTCCTTCAAATCGGCTTTTGCCCGTTGATGACCCTTAACAGGACCACCACAATGGCGATGACCAGAAGAATGTGGATAAATCCGCCGATGGTGTAGGAGGTGACCAAGCCAAGCAGCCACAATATGAGCAGAACTACTGCGATCGTATAGAGCATGATGGAAATCCTTTAGTGTATGGATAAGATCGACTGGCTCGACCTGGATGAGAAGAATGCCTTGTTATTGCCGAACGGACGGTGCGTTTATGAACATAGGCGAACGGGAAAAATCAGTTCCCCGGGCTTCCCGTTGCCACCTTCGACAACCAATAGATCAAGTTCTGATACAAGCGCTGCGGATCGACCGGTTTGACGATATGGTCATTCATCCCGGCCTCGATGCAAACCTGGCGGTCTTCGTCGAAGGCATTGGCGGTCATGGCCAATATTGGGGTCTGGCTGTAACCGGGTAGTGCCCGGATTGCGCGGGTGGCATTAACACCATTCATCTTCGGCATCTGCATGTCCATCAGGATCAGGTCGTAGTGTGTCAGTCTGGCCAAGTCAAGGGCCTGGACGCCATCTTCAGCCAAATCCACGCTGAGGCCGACATCCTCAAGGTTTCCCCGCGAAACCTCCTGATTGATGGGTTCATCCTCCACCAGCAGGATGCGGCTGCCGGCGAAGCGGGCCTTGATTTCTACTTCGGCGGGGTCGTTTGAAAAAGTCGGCGCTAGCGATACGGCATCCCCGCTAGCCGCCGGGGCCCTGCCCAGACGTGCAGTGAACCAGAAGGTGCTGCCTTGGCCGGGCGCACTCTCGACGCCAATGTTGCCTCCCATCTTCTGCACCAGGCGCTTGCTGATGGCCAATCCCAATCCCGTGCCGCCATATTTTCGGGTCGTCGATCCATCGCCCTGCTCGAAGATCTTGAAAAGGCGTTGCTGATCTTCGACGGCGATGCCGATGCCGGTATCCATTACTTCAAAGTGCACCAGCAGGGCGGTCAGCTGCTCTTCAATCACTGCGGCGCTGATGCTGATCGTCCCCGCCGGAGTGAACTTGAGGGCGTTGCCGGTCAGGTTGAGCAGGATCTGATAGATGCGCAGTGGATCCCCCTGGACGGAAAGATTGGCGAGATCAGGCGCAATGTCGATGACCAGTTTCACCCCCTTTTCCGCGGCTTTCTGTCCAATCATGCTGACGAGGTTTTCCAGAACGTTGCCGAGCTTGAAGTTGATTTGTTCGAGGATCAGTTGCTCTGCTTCAATCTTGGAAATGTCGAGGATGTCGTTGATGACAGCCAGCAGATGATGGGAAGCCTGTTTGACCTTGTTCAGTTGATCCCTTTGCGTGGCGTCGGTCATGTGGCGCAAGATCAGGTCGGTCATGCCCATGATGGCATTCATGGGCGTGCGCAATTCATGGCTCATGTTGGCCAGGAAGGTGCTCTTGGCCTGGCTCGCGGTCTCGGCCTGCTGTCGCGCCGCGACGAGTTCGAGTGTGCGCTGCGCCACCAGGTCTTCCAGATGCAGCCGATAGCCATCCAGTTCGATGCGGAGACGCCGTTTCTCCGTGATGTCTTCTTTTACCGCCACATAATGGCTGATCGTGCCACCGGCTTGGCGCAGGGGCGTGATGGAGGCAAACTCGATATATTCGCTGCCATCTTTCTTGCGGTTATGTAACTCGCCCTGCCAGGTCAGGCCCTGGGTCAGGGTGCTCCACATGGCGGTGTAAGTCGCTTGGGGTGTCTTGCCGGTTTTCAGAATTCGCGGATTCTGGCCGATAATTTCCGCGCGGCTGTAACCGGTTGCCTGGAAGAAGGCATCGTTCGCATATTCGATGCAGGCGCCTACATTGGTGATGACGATGCTCTCCGGACTTTGTTCGACGGCCAGAGAGAGTTTGCGGAGTTGCTCCTCCGCGGCCTTGCGTTTGGAGATATCCCGAATATTGCATTGAATCACCCGGCTGCTGCCGACCAGATAGACGTTGCTGACGAACTCCACTTGCACCGTTTTTCCCTGCGCCGTCTCCAGCGGGAGATCTTCATAGCGCACATAGTCCTGCTGTTGCAGTTCCAGAAACTTTTCTTTGTTTGCAGCGATATTCCTGAAGAACCCGAGATCCCAAACGTACTTCTCCTTTACATCTTCAAGCGAATAACCGAGCAGATCGGTGATGAAAGGGTTCGCGTCCATGACCATGCCGGTCTCGGCATCAAGGATCAGGATGCCGTCCTTGGCAGATTCGAACAGGCGACGGTAGCGCACTTCCGATTCATGTATCCGATTGCTCTCGGCCATGACGAGCTTGGATGTGGGCGCCGGGTCCAAAGGCTCATCTTTCCATTTCATGGTATTCCTCCGTAATTTTGCGGAGGATAACGCCGCCCCAAAACAGTTCCGTGCGCTGGAGTACAAACGCACCGGCGCGATTCATCTATCTTTCCAGCATGAATCCGGAATCCAGAACATTCGCGTCATCGCTTGAAAATCTAGGCCGCAGCAGCGTGGCGGTTTACGCGGAAGGCGTTGCGCTGCTGGGCTTTATCGGGGAAAGCGCGGTCGCGCTGGCCGGCTGCATCGCACACCCGTCACGCATGCGCTGGCGGCCGCTGCTGAGCAACATTGGCAGCGCTGGTGTCAATGCGCTGCCCATCGTCGGGCTACTGTCGTTCCTGCTCGGGGTCGTGGTCGCCTATCAAGGTTCCGGCCAGCTCAGGCAATACGGCGCCAACATCTTCGTGGTTGATCTGGTCGGCATTTCCATGCTGCGCGAGTTTGCCCCCCTGATCACTGCCATCATTATCGCCGGGCGTTCGGGTTCCGCCTATGCCGCACAGATTGGCACCATGGCCGTGACCGAGGAGATCGACGCCATGCGCACGCTCGGCATTGCGCCGCTGGAAGTGCTGGTGCTGCCAAAGATCCTGGCGCTGCTGATCGTGTTGCCGCTGCTGACGGTGTTCGCCGATCTATGTGGCGTCTGCGGCGGCATGCTCATGGCGCGGGCGCAACTGGGGGTCGGTTTTGAAGAGTTTTTCGAGCGTTTCACCAATGTCGTCAGCGTGACAACCTATCTGGTCGGTATCGGCAAGGCGCCGGTGTTCGCCGCCATCATCGCCGTGGTGGGCTGCTTTCAGGGCTTCCGCACCAAAGGCGGCGCCGACAGCGTGGGCCGCCAGACCACGCGCAGCGTCGTGCAGTCCAGTTTTCTCGTGATCGTTGCCGATGCCATGTTCTCGATTGCCTTCAGCGCGCTGGATCTCTGACATGCCAGACACCCTGCTGGCGACAGCGCCCCCGGATGCGGCGGTCATCGAGATCAGCAAATTATCGACCCGCTTTGGCGACCATGTCGTGCATGCCGACCTCGATTTCGACGTGCGCCGGGGCGAGATATTCGCCGTGATCGGCGGCAGCGGCTCCGGCAAGTCCACGCTGCTGCGCGAAATGATCCTGCTGCACCGTCCGGATGCCGGCTCCATCCGGGTTCTCGGCGTCGACCTGGGCGACATCGACGCGGCGGCAACCCTCGCCTTGCGCCTGCGCTGGGGCGTGATGTTTCAGCATGGCGGCCTGTTCGGTTCATTGACCATCCTGGAAAACATCGGGCTGCCGCTACGCGAACACCGCACGCTGGATAACGCCGTGGTTGATGCGCTGGCCGCGGAAAAACTCGCCCTGACCGGCCTCCAGCCAGAGGTCGGTGCGCAATATCCAGCAGAGCTCAGCGGCGGCATGCTGAAGCGCGCCTCGCTGGCCCGCGCCCTGATCCTCGATCCGGAATTGTTGTTTCTCGACGAACCGACCGCCGGCCTCGACCCGGAAAGTGCTGGCGGGGTCGACCAGCTGGTGCGCAAGCTACGCGACCGGGGCGGTCTGACCATCGTCATGATCACCCACGATCTCGATCTGTTGTGGCAGTTGGCCGACCGCGTCGCCGTCCTTGCCGACGGCAAGGTGCAGGGCATCGGCTCGATGGCCGAGCTGGCGCAAATGGACCAGCCGGCCATCCGCAAATTCTTCGACGGCCCGCGCGGCCGGGCGGCGCAGGAGCAGAGTAAGTCACCGGCCGCAGCACATCAGGCGGCAGCACCTCGGGCCGCAGCACCTCGGGCCGCAGCACCTCAGGCCGCAAGCATCAGGAGTTAATCATGGAAACCAAAGTGAACTATCCGCTCGTCGGCGCGTTCGTCCTCGTCCTCGGTGCCGTACTGATCGCCAGCGTGCTCTGGCTCGCCTCCGGCGGCGCTTTCCAGAAGAAGTTCGACCTGTATCTGGCCATCGAAGACGAGTCGGTCGCCGGCCTCAACCTGAATGCGCCGATCAAATACAACGGTGTCGATGTCGGCAAGGTGCGTGAGATTGCGCTCGATTCCAGTACGCCGGAACGGGTGAACCTGATCTTCGCCATCGAGCGCGGCACGCCGATCAAGGAAGACACCGTGGCTGTGCTGAAAACCCAGGGGCTGACCGGCATCGCCTATGTCGAGCTCAGCGGCGGAACGGTGGATTCCTTGCCGCTAGGCATCAAGACGGGCGACCGCTATCCGGTGATCCCCACCAAGCCATCGCTCGGCGCACGCCTGGAGAATGTGCTCACCAGCGTGCTGGCCAAGTTGGACAACACGTCGAACAACATCAATGCGCTGCTCAGCGAGACGAACCGGGCGGCCCTCACCAGTACGCTCGCCGACATCGCCATCGTGGCCAGGACGATTGTCGCCCGCAAGGACGCCATCGATGCCGGCATGCTCAATGCGGCCCGCACGCTCGATAATTCTTCGCGTGCCTCGGCACGGCTCGGGCCGGTGATCGATCGCATCGGACGTGGCGCCGACGCCGTCGAGAAAATGGGCAACGAAGTCGCCAGGACCAGCAACAGTACCGGCAAGACGGTGAATGCCATCGGCGCCGACGTCACGCGCTTTACCGCGGAGACGCTGCCGGAGCTGGAACGCCTGCTCGGCGAATTGAGCGTACTGTCGGCCTCGCTGCGCCGCCTGACCGAGCAAACCGAACGTAATCCGGCCGGCCTCCTGTTCGGGCGCAAATCGGTGCCAGAGGGCCCGGGAGAATCATCAAAAGGAGCAACGCAGCCATGACCCATCTATTTTTTGCCCGATGCTGCCGGCTGGGCGCCGCGCTACTTTTGCTGTCGCTGCTCTTTGGCTGCGGCGCACTGAAACCGATTGCGACGCCGCCACCGACGTTTTATGCGCTCGACAGCACGCGCAGCCCCCTCGTGCCAATAGCCGCTGCGGCAACCGAAAAAAGTCGGCGCTGGCGGTACGGCACCGACCGTTCGCAAGCGCCGACCTTGATCATCAATCCACCGCATGCCGCGGCGGGCTTCGACAGCCAACGCATCATCTATGTGCGCGAACCGCACCAGCTCGAATATTTTGCACACAGCGAATGGGTGGATACGCCAGCACGCATGATCGTGCCCCTCATCGTCACGGCAGTCGAAGACAGCGGGGCGTTTCGCGCCGTGATACTGACGCCCAGCGCCGCGGCTGGCGACTTGCGGCTCGACACCGAGATCATTCGTTTGCAGCAGGATTTCGGCAGCCCGCCGAGCCAGGTACGGTTCACGCTGCGGGCCTATCTGGTGGATAACGCGACGCGGCAAGTGCTGGCACAGCGCGAATTCGACGCCAGCGTTGCCGCCACGGGCGACGATCCCCGCAGCGGCGTCGAGGCGGCCAACCGTGCGGTACATTCGGTGCTGGAAAGCCTGGCGGACTTTTGCGCAGAATCCGCCAACCACGGGCCAACCGACGCTGCTGGACAGACGGCAGGCCCGACGACAGGTAATGGCATCACGCCCAATGACGGAAAATGAGTGTATGGTGGTTTTCCCCAGTCTTGGATGACCCGCCAATGGCACCCCCCCTCACCCCGCACAAGCGGCGGCGCGCCCCGCCGGGTGCTGACGTCGGCCAGACTGCCGTAAAGTCTCCAGTCGCAGATTTCCCCATCGTCGGCATCGGCTGTTCCGCCGGCGGACTTGAAGCGCTGGAAGAATTCTTCAGCCATGTGCCGCCCGGCTGCGGCATGGCTTTCGTCATCGTCCAGCACCTCGCCCCGGAACACGTCAGCGCCCTGCCGGATCTCTTGCGGCGTCACACCACCATGACCGTCGTCGAGGCGACCGACGGCATGCTTGTCCGCGCCGAGGGTGTGTATGTTATCCCGCCCGATCACGATCTCTCGCTGTTCCACGGCAAGCTGCACCTGCTCGATCCCGTCGCGCCGCGCGGCCTGCGCCTGCCGATCGATTTCTTCCTGCGCACCCTCGCCGAAGATCGCCAGGAGCACGCCATCGGCGTCATCCTTTCCGGCATGGGCTCCGACGGCGTCCTCGGTCTGCGCGCCATCAAGGAGAAGGGCGGGCTGACGCTGGTGCAGGAACCCGCCAGCGCCAAGGCCGACAGCATGCCGCGTTGCGCCATCGAAGCTGGGCTGGCCGACATCGTTGCCCTGCCCGATGCCATGCCGGGGCGCATCGCCGACACCCTGCGGCATCCCTCCCAAGTGCCGCCGAGTGATCCGCTCGCCCTGGCGGACGTCCTCAATGCCCTCGACAAGATCATCATTCTGCTGCGCGAACGCAGCGGCAATGACTTTTCCCTCTACAAGTCCAACACGCTCCACCGGCGTATCGAACGGCGCATGGCCGTGCACCAGATCGCCAGCATCGATGCGTATGTGCAGCTCCTGCGCGAGAACCCGCACGAGCTCGACCTGCTCTTGAAGGAACTGCTGATCGGCGTCACCAGCTTCTTCCGTGATCCCGAGGTCTGGGAAAGCCTGCGTACGGAAGCGCTCCCGACGCTGCTGGCCCGCCATCCGTCCGGCAAGGCCCTGCGGGCCTGGGTGCCCGCCTGCTCCACCGGCGAAGAGGCCTATTCGCTGGCGATGGTGTTTAAGGAAGCCTTGGCGCTCGCCCAGCCAGTGGCGCATTTCACGCTGCAAATCTACGCCACCGATCTCGACCCGGATGCCATCGATGCGGCGCGCAAGGGTTTCTACCCGGCCAACATTGCGGCGGATGTTTCAGCGGAACGGCTGGCGCGTCATTTCATCCCCGATGAAGGCGGCGGCTATCGGGTCGCCAAGGACATCCGTGAAATGGTGGTGTTCGCGCCGCAGAATGTCGTTTCCGACCCGCCCTTCACCAAGCTCGACATCCTCACCTGCCGCAACCTGCTGATCTACTTCGGCGCGGCATTGCAGAAAAAGCTGCTGCCGCTGTTCTATTACGCCCTCAACCGGGGCGGACTGTTGGTGCTCGGCAGCGCCGAGACCGTCGGCAACTTCAACCACCTGTTCGCGTCGCTCAATAACAAGGCGCGCATCTTCCAGCGCCTCGACCAGGCGCTCTCCGTGAATGAACTGGATTTTCCCGGCAAAGTGCACAATGCCATGTCCAGCCCACCGCTCCTCGCCGAGCGCCCCGAAAACCTCGGCCAGCTCGCCGACCAGCTGATCCAGCAGAATTTCGCGCCCGCTGCCGTGCTGGTGAATGGCGAGGGCGACATCCTCTACATCAGCGGTCGTACCGGCAAGTATCTGGAACCCGCCGCCGGCAAGACCAACATGAACATCCACGCCATGGCGCGCGAAGGGCTGCGCGAGGCGCTCACCGGCGTGATCCGCAAGGCCCAGAAAGATTTTCTGCCGATCCGCCTCAACGGGCTGCGGGTGGGCACCAACGGCGGCACGCAAATCGTCAATGTGACCGTGCAAGCGATCGACAAACCCGAGCCCCTGCGCGGGCGCGTCCTCATCGTCTTCAAGGACATGCCTACGCCGCCGGCGCGGCGCAAGCCGAGCAAAAGCATCGCCACGGACACGCACAATGCGCTGATGCAGGAGCTGCAGCAGACCCGCGAGGCGCTGCAAGTCACCCACGAAGAAATGCAGACCACGGTGGAAGAGCTCAAGTCGAGCAACGAGGAACTGCAATCCACCAATGAAGAGCTGCAATCGACCAACGAGGAAATGTCCACCTCGAAAGAAGAGTTGCAGTCGTTGAACGAAGAGCTCCAGACGGTCAATGCCGAGCTGCAGTCCAAGGTGGAGAACCTCACCTGGGTGCAGAACGACATGGCGAATCTGCTCAACAGCACGGAAATTGCCACGGTCTTCCTCGACAACGAGATGCAACTGCGCCGCTTCACCACCTACGCCACCAAGCTTTTCAAGCTGATTCCGGGCGATGTCGGGCGGCCGCTCTCGCATGTCGTCACCGACCTCGACTACCCGCAGCTCAAGAATGACGCACTGGAAGTGCTGCGCACCCTGGTGTTCCAGGAGAAAGAGGTCAACACCCACGACGGCCGCTGGTATCGCGTGCGCATCATGCCCTACCGCACCCAGGAGAATGTGATCGACGGCGTGGTGATTACCTTCACCGACATCACCGAAATCAAGCAACTGGAGGCCGAGCTCAGAAAACGCGGCCTCCAGGGATAGAACGCCAATGAAGAAAACATCCACCGACCCGCTGCGCAAGAGCGCCGAAGCCAAACTGGCCCAGGACGCGCCGGCCTTGCTGCCGCGCCGGTCCGCCGATGCCCTGCTGCACGAACTGCAGGTGCACCAGATCGAACTGGAGATGCAGAACGAGCAGTTGAATCTGGCCAACCTGGCCATGGAGGAATCGCGTGACCGCTACGCGAACCTCTACGATTTCGCCCCGGTGGGCTATATCACCCTGACCGCCGACGGCCGGATTGTAGAGATCAACCTTACCGGCATTACCCTTCTCGGGATGGAACGCCCAAAACTGTTGAATAAACGCTTCAGTGTTTTTGTCGTGCCTGCGGATCGGGAGTGCTGGTCCCGCCATTTCACCAACGTAAAAAACCGTATCGGGCGCGACACCGTCGAACTGACCTTGCAACGTGGCGATGGCACGCTCCTTCATGCCCTGGTGGATTGCGCGAACCAAAAAGTCGGCGCTAGCGAGACGGCTATACGCATTGCCATTTCCGACATTACGGAGCGCAAACGCCTCGAAGCGGAGCGTAATCAAGCCCTGGCGATCGCCGAGGAAGCCAACCGCGCAAAATCCACTTTTCTTTCCAGCATGAGCCACGAGTTGCGCACGCCGCTGAATGCCATCCTCGGTTTTGCCCAACTCATTGAAACCGGCACGCCGCCGCCGACGCCCACCCAGCAGCGCAGCATCGAGCAGATTCTCAAGGGCGGCTGGTACCTGCTGTCGCTGATCAACGAAATCCTCGATCTTGCGCAGATCGAGGCAGGCAAAACCACAATGGCGTTTGAGCCGGTTTCGCTGGGCGAAGTCATGCTCGAATGCCGGGCCATGATCGAACCGCAGGCCCAGCAACGTGGCATCGGCTTGACGTTCCCGCAATTCGCCTCCCCCTGGTTTGTTTATGCCGATCCGACCCGGGTCAAACAGGTTCTCATCAATCTGCTGAGCAACGCCATCAAGTACAACCATTCAGGTGGCACGGTCGTCGTGGAGTGCACGCCGCGCCCCCCGGATGCATTGCGAATCAGCATCAGGGATAGCGGTACGGGACTGGCCGCGGAACAACTGGCGCAGCTTTTTCAGCCGTTCAATCGTCTTGGCAAGGAAACAGGTTCGGAAGAAGGCACCGGCATCGGCCTGGTGGTGACCAAACGGCTGGTCGAACTGATGGGCGGCGCCATCGGCGTGGAGAGCACCGTCGGGGTGGGCAGCGTATTCTGGATCGAATTCTCCCTGGTGGACCCACCGCAACGGGCTGTGCATGAACCCGGGCCAGCGGCAGCAGTGCGACCCGCGGTACCGTACGGTCTGCCACTGCGCACCCTGCTGTATGTGGAAGACAACCCGGCCAACCGGGAGTTGGTCGAACAACTGGTGGCACGTCGCGCCGACCTGCGCCTGCTGACTGCGGCGACCGGCAATCTGGGTATCCGGATGGCACGCAGCCATTTGCCCGAGGTGATTCTGATGGACATCCATCTACCCGACATCAACGGGATTGACGCCATGAATATCCTGCGCGCCGACACGGCGACGGCACATATCCCGATCGTCGCGATCAGCGCCGATGCGTTGCCTTACAACATCAAGCAGGCTGTCGACGCCGGCTTCTTCGCCTATCTCACCAAGCCGATCAAAGTGGCCGAGTTCATGAAGTCGCTCGACGCAGCGCTGATATTTGCGAAAAATAATAGTTCCGCGTAGCCCCTATGCGCGCTGGCGCACGGTGTTGAAGCATACCTTCGCTTAACCTGAATGCTGGATTCATCCTGAAGCTTTTGGGAATAACCTCATTCTCGTAATAAAAGGGACAACGCAATGCACCCGCAAACGATTGCCAATTTTCTTACCGTTTCCCGTCACTACTTCATGGTTCAAGCCCACCGTCCCCCTTGGTAGCCGGCGCCCCTCCCGTCAGCTACCCGGAAGCCCCGTTCGCGGGGCTTTCGTTATTGGGGCGCCCGGCCCCGATGCCGGTATGTCATGCATCAGCCGCTGCCGTCGGGGTGGCCGGCAGGCGCGCCATGGCGGCACTCAGGGCCGCCAGTTCCAGGCGGATTTCCGCTACCACGGTGTCGAGTTCCGCACCATGGGAGCTTTCACCCGTGCCCGTGCGCAACATAGTTTCCAACTGCCCCGCCAGTTCGGCCACACGTTCGATGCCCAGCGTAGCCGCCACGCCCTTGAGCGCGTGGGCCAGATGCACGGTGGCGGCGGAATCATTGTCGGCCAGGCACTCGGCCAGGCGCGTCATGTCATCGGCGTGCACGGTGACAAACTTCCGCAACAGCTCGAGATACTTTTCACCCTTGCCGCGCAGTGTCGCCAGGCCGTGCGCCAGGTTGAGACCGGGCACTTCAGCCAGTTGCGCCAGGCGAGCCAAGGTGATCGTGGTCGGCACAACCGATATTGGCGCGGCAGGCGTTGCCGCGAGCTCCCCGTTGCTTCCGTTCGGCGTGCTCACTGTCACCGCTGGCAACCATTTGAGCAAGGCTGCGTAGAGCGCGTCCGGTTCCACCGGTTTGGGCACAAAATCGTTCATGCCGGCCTCGATGCAATCGCGGCGGTCCTCGTCGAAGGCGTTCGCCGTCATCGCCAGGATGGGGATCGTTTCCCGGCCCGGCAGGGCGCGGATGGCGCGGGTGGCATCAATGCCATTCATCACCGGCATCTGGATGTCCATCAGGATCAGCGC
>JAIFMO010000068.1 GCA_020048435.1 Sulfuritalea sp. | reverse complement strand
GGCCAGCGTTTGGGACAGCAGAATATGGTCGATGCGCAGGCCGTGGTTGCGGCGAAAACCCATCATGCGGTAATCCCACCATGAGAAAGTTTTTTCCGGCTGATCGAACAGGCGGAAGGCGTCGCCGAGGCCCAGTCCGGCCGGGTCGGTAAGCCGGCGAAAGGCGGCGCGCTCCGCATCGGAACAGAGAATCCGTCCCTGCCAGGCGGCGGGGTCATGCACGTCGCGATCATCCGGTGCAATGTTGTAGTCGCCGAGCAGCGCGAGTTGCGGATGACGGGACGACTCGTCGCGCAACCAGTCGGTCAGGGCCGCCAGCCACTTGAGTTTGTAGTCGTATTTGTCCGAACCGACTTCCTGGCCGTTGGGGATGTACACGCAAATCACGCGCACGCCATCGACGGTGGCGGTGATTACCCGCTTTTGCGGATCGTCGAAAGCGGGGATGTCACGCACGACATCGACCGCTTGCTGGCGTGAAAGAATGGCGACGCCGTTGTAGGTCTTCTGACCGTTGAAAGCGACACGATAGCCGGCGGCTTCGATGGCATCCACCGGAAACGATTTGTCTTCAAGCTTGGTTTCCTGCAAACAGAGCACGTCGGGTTGCCGCGTCGCCAGCCAGTCGAGCACCTGCGGCAGGCGCACCTTGAGCGAATTGACATTCCATGTGGCGAGCAGCTTCATGGCGCAGGATGATACCCGAGAGGGGAACGCCTATAATTAAGTCGGAGGTGTGTCATGTTCGATTCGCCTTTTGCTTATTGCGCGCGATGCGGAGAAATGGTGCTGCTGGATCAGACGCGGTGGGAGTGTGCCGCTGAGCATCAATGCGGTGAGTGTGAGTGTTCGCTTGCCGGATCTTTCAGCGGATTCGATTTTGGGACGGTGGAGCCTAGCGGGGAGATGGGGCATGAAGGTGAGCAGGAACGACGCAAGCATGAGTGATCCGAACAATCGCCGCCAGTTCTGGCGCGCTGCCTTTCATACCGGTGTGCGCCTTACCAATGATCGCGGCACGGTGGATGCGCAGTTGCTCGACATCTCGCTCAAAGGTGCCTTGCTGGTGGTGACGGCCGGATGGAACGGCAAGGTGAATGACGTCTGCCAGGTCAAGCTGCATCTTGCCGAGGGGGTTGTCATCGCCATGGTGGGCAAGGTAACGCATCTTGAGGGGGTGCATGTAGGCGTGCGTTGCGACAGCATCGACATCGACAGCATCACCCATCTGCGACGTCTGGTGGAACTCAACGCCGGTGATCCAGCGTTGCTGGAGCGCGAGTTGCAGACGCTGATCGCGCGCTAGCCGCATACCGGGCTTTAAATTCGGGCTTTAATTCCGGGTTTTCGTTTCGAGGGTTCAGTTCATGCCGCCGTGGCGAAGCAGGGCATCGACGTTCGGCTCGCGGCCACGGAAGGCCTTGAAGGAGTCCATGGCCGGGCGCGAACCGCCAACCGCGAGAATTTCATCGAGAAAACGTTTGCCGGCAATGGCGTCGAGCACGGCGCCGCTTTCTTTCTCTGCTTCCTCAAAGGCGCCGAAAGCGTCGGCCGAGAGCACTTCCGCCCACTTGTAGCTGTAGTAGCCTGCCGCGTAGCCGCCGGCGAAGATGTGCGAAAAGCTGTGCGGAAAGCGCTGCCACTCAGGCGGGAAAACCACGGCAATTTCCTGCCGCACGGTGTCGAGCAGTTGCATGAAATCGGGCTTAGGCGAGGTCTCGCCGTGCAGCAACAGGTCAAAGAGGCTGAATTCGATCTGGCGTAGCGTCTGCATGCCGCTCTGGAAATTCTTTGCCGCGATCATCTTGTCGTAGAGCGCGCGCGGCAGCGGCTCGCCCGTGCCGACATGCGCCGTCATTTTTTGCAGCACCGCCCAGTCCCAGCAGAAGTTTTCCATGAACTGGCTCGGCAGTTCGACGGCATCCCACTCGACGCCACCGATGCCGGAAACGGCCAGTTCATCCACTTGGGTCAGTAGATGATGCAAGCCGTGACCGCTTTCATGGAACAGGGTGATCACGTCGTCGTGACTGAAGGTGGCCGGCCGTGGTTTGCCGCCTTCGTTTACCGGGCCGGGAAAATTGCAGTTGAGGTAGGCTACCGGCGTTTGCACGCCCGCCGGGCTGTGCCGGCGGCTGATGGCGTCGTCCATCCAGGCTCCGCCGCGCTTGGTTTCGCGGGCGTAGAGATCAAGGTAAAACTGGCCGATCAGGCGGCCATCGCGCAGAATTTGATAGAAGCGCACGTCGGGATGCCAGGTCGGCGCGGTGTCGGCTGCCAGCGTGACGCCGAACAACGTCTCGATGACATGGAACAGGCCGGCCATCACGCGCGGCTCGGGAAAGTATTGCTTCACCTCGTCGTCGGAGAAGGCGTAGCGCGCCTGCTTGAGTTTTTCGGAGGCCCAGGCCAGATCCCAGCTTTCGAGCTGTGCCATGCCCAGTTCCCTGCGGGCGAATTCACGCAGTTCGCTCATGTCGCGTTCCGCATAGGGCCGCGCTTTGGCGGCCAGTTCGCGCAGGAAGGCGGCGACTTCGGCCGGCGTGTCGGCCATCTTCGGCACCAGCGAAACTTCGGCGTAGCTGGCGAAGCCAAGCAGTTTGGCTTCCTCGGCGCGTAGCGCCAGGATGCGTTCGATCAGCGGGCCATTATTCCACTCGGCCTTGCCCTGCTCCGAGGCGCGCGTTGCGTAGGCGCGATACAGGCGCGCGCGCAGGTCGCGGTCGTCGGCGTACTGCATCACCGGGATGTAGGAAGGCGCGTGCAGGGTGAATTTCCAGCCTGGCTTGCCATCCTTGTCAGCGGCAGCACGGGCAGCGGCACGGGCGTCGTCGGGCAGGCCGGCCAATGCACCCAACTGCGCGGCTTCCTCCGTCACCCATTCTGCGTGGTCATTGGTGGCGTCGAGCAGATTCTCGGAGAACTTGGCGGCCAGCGCGGCCATTTCTTCCTGAATTTGCTGGAAACGCGGTTTGTCGGCCTCCGGCAGTTCGGCGCCAGACAGGCGGAAATCGCGCAGGTCATTGTCGATGATGCGACGGCGTGAGGCATTGAGGGTAGCGTATTCGGGGCTGGCGGCGAGCATCTTGAACTTGGCGAAGAGCGCGAGGTTTTGCCCCAGTTCGGCGTAGAAGCTCGTCACTTCGGGCAGCATGCCGTTATAGGCCTCGCGCCACGCGGGCACGTCATTGACCGCGTGCAAATGGCCGACAATGCCCCAGGCACGTGAGAGCTGTTCGCCGGCATCGGTCAGCGGCACCACGAACCTATCCCAGGTGGCGGGCGTTTCGGGTTGAACCAGGCTGTCGATCAGCGTGCGGTTCTGCTCCAGCAGTTGGCGAATGGCGGGGGCGACATGGTCGGGGTTGACGGTGTCGAAGTGGGGCAGGCTGCTGAAGTCGAGGAGTGGGTTCATGCGGTCAAAGTGGGGCGTGAGGAAAGGAAAAGCAAGCGCCGCCCGGCGAGAGCCGCGCAAAAAGTCGGCGCTAGCGGTACGGCAGGAAGCAGCTTGACGACGTGGGGCGACGTGGAAACCAGCGCCGGAATTAGCGGGTGAGGCGCTCAAGCGCCTCGCGATATTTCGCCGAGGTTTTTTCGAGTATCTCCGCCGGCAAACGCGGGCCGGGCGCCTGTTTGTTCCAGTCCAGGGTTTCAAGGTAGTCGCGGACGAATTGCTTGTCGAAGCTCGGCGGGCTGGTGCCGATCTTGTAGGTGTCGGCCGGCCAGAAGCGCGACGAATCCGGCGTCAGCACCTCGTCGATCAAGTACAGCGTGCCGGCGGCATCCTGGCCGAATTCAAACTTGGTGTCGGCGATGATGATGCCGCGCGTCAGCGCATAGGCCGCCGCTTCCTTGTAGAGACGCAGGGCGGCAGTGCACACCTGGGCCGCCAGCGCCGGGCCGACCGTTTTCTCGACGGCGGCGTAGTCGATGTTCTCGTCGTGAGTGCCGAGCTCGGCTTTGGTCGATGGCGTAAATAGTGGCTCGGGCAGTTGCTGGGCCATTTGCAGGCCCGCCGGCAGGCCGATGCCACAGACCTTGCCGCTGGCCTGGTAATCCTTCCAGCCCGAACCGATCAGGTAGCCACGCACCACCGCCTCGATGGGCAGGGGCTTGAGCCGTTTCACGACAATGGCACGACCGCGCACCTGCTCGCGTTCATTGGGCGCGACTATCGTTTCCGGATCAATGCCTGTGAGCTGGTTGGGAATGATGTGACCGAGTTGACGGAACCAGAAATCGGCGACGGCGGTGAGCACCGCACCCTTGCCGGGAATCGGATCGGGCAGGATCACGTCAAAGGCCGAGAGGCGGTCGGTGGTGACGATCAGCAGTTTGTCATCATCTACAGAATAGATGTCGCGAACCTTGCCGCGATTGATCAGTGACAGGCTGGCAATGGATGATTCAAAAAGAGGGGCAGTCATGGCATTCCGCAGAACGAAAATGAAGAGGCCGCCGGCATCAGCACCGGCGGCCCCAGAACTTTACTGCAAATCGCCGCTTACTTGACGACGGCGTTGAGTTCGCCCTTCTTGTAGCGGTTGGCCATGGCTTCCAGCCCGATCACCTTGATCTTGCTGGCCTGACCGGCACAGCCGAAGGCTTCGTAGCGGGCCTTGCAGATTTCCTTCATCGCCTTGCGGGCTTCGACCAGGTACTTGCGCGGATCGAAGTTCTTGCGATCCTTGTTCAGGAACTGGCGAATGGCGCCGGTGGAGGCCATGCGCAGGTCGGTGTCGATGTTAACCTTGCGGACGCCGTTCTTGATGCCTTCGACGATTTCCTCGACCGGCACGCCGTAGGTGGCGCCCATCTCGCCGCCGTTCTCATTGATGATCTTCAACCAATCCTGTGGCACGCTGGAGGAACCATGCATGACCAGATGTGTGTTGGGCAGACGGGCGTGGATTTCCTTGATGCGGTCGATGCGCAGCACCGCGCCTGTGGGGGGGCGGGTGAACTTGTAGGCGCCGTGAGAGGTACCAATGGCGATGGCCAGCGCGTCAACTTGCGTCAACTTGACGAACTCGGCGGCTTCGTTGGGATCGGTCAGCAACTGGTCGTGCGACAGCACGCCCTCGGCGCCGTGGCCGTCTTCTTTCTCACCTTCGCCGGACTCGAGCGAACCCAGGCAGCCGAGTTCGCCTTCAACCGACACGCCGATGGCATGAGCGATATCGACGACGTGCTTGGTGGTGTCGACGTTGTACTTGAAGGAGGAAGGGGTCTTGCCGTCTTCCATCAACGAGCCGTCCATCATGACGCTGGAGAAGCCGGAGCGCATCGACTGGATGCAGATAGCCGGGCTGGCACCGTGATCCTGGTGCATGACGATCGGCACATCGGGATGGGTTTCGATGGCGGCCTCGATGAGGTGGCGCAGGTAAGCCTCGCCGGCATACTTGCGGGCGCCGGCGGAACCTTGCATGATCACCGGGCTGTTGGTTTCCTCGGCGGCCTCCATGATGGCCTGGATCTGTTCCAGGTTATTGACGTTGAAGGCGGGCAGGCCATAGCCGTGTTCAGCGGCATGGTCGAGCAGTTGGCGCATGGATACGAGGGGCATTGCAGTCTCCTTGATTGGGGTTAATGGCTGGATCGGTGCTCGCCGACCTTGATGATTTTGAGGGTGTTGGTGCCGCCGGGTTTACCGATTGGCTCGCCGATGGTCAGTACGATAAGGTCGCCGTGCTCGACGGCGCCGGAGGCGATCATTGCTTCTTCCGCGTGGCGCAGCACCTCGTCGCGGTCTTGGCCGCTCTGGGCCATCATCACCGGATAGACGCCTTTGAAAATACTGACCTTGTAGCGTGTTCTGACTTCCTGCGTCAGGGCGTAGATCGGCACACCGGCGTTGAGGCGGGACATCCACAACGCTGTCGAACCGGACTCAGTCAGCGAAGCAATGGCCTTGACCTTGAGGTGGTGAGCGGCGAACAGCGCCGCCATGGCGATCGACTGATCGATGCGGGTAAATACGCGATTGAGGAAGTGGGTATCGAGTTGGGTGTCGGCCGATTTCTCCGCTTCCAGGCAAATGCGCGCCATCGCTTCCACCGTCTCCACCGGAAATTCGCCGGCGGCGGTTTCGGCCGACAGCATCACGGCGTCGGTGCCATCAAGGACCGCGTTGGCGACGTCGGACACCTCGGCGCGGGTAGGCACCGGCGAGTGAATCATCGACTCCATCATCTGCGTGGCAGTGATGACGAACTTGTTGTGTTCCCGCGCGGTGCGGATGATGCGTTTTTGCAGCGCCGGCACGGCGGCATCGCCGACTTCGACAGCAAGATCACCGCGCGCCACCATGACGCCGTCGGTGGCATCGAGGATATGATCGAGATTCTCGACGGCCTCGACGCGCTCGATCTTGGCCACCAGCAGGGCATTGGACCCGGCCGCCTGCAACAGGGCGCGAGCCAGACGCATGTCATCGCCGGACTTGGGGAAGGACACCGCGACATAGTCGATGCCAAGACTGGCCGCGGTGCGGATATCCTCCATATCCTTGGGTGTCAGCGCCGGCGCGGAGAGGCCACCACCCTGGCGATTGATACCCTTGTTGTTCGACAATTCACCACCCTGGCGCACGATGCAATGAATCTGCGTGCCATCGACATGATCGACATCCATGATGATGCGGCCATCGTCAAGCAGCAGCACGTCGCCGCCGGAGACGTCATTGACGAGTTCCGGGTAGTCAAGCCCGACGGCAGTAGTGTCGCCAAGCGGGCACTCGGCATCGAGGATGAAGGCTTGGCCGTTCTTCAGCAGCACCTTGCTGCCGGCAAACTTGCCAACGCGGATTTTCGGCCCTTGCAGGTCGGCCATGATGCCGACGGTGCGACCGCTCTTCTCGATCAATTCGCGCAACAAGGCAACGCGCGACCTGTGATCATCGGCCGTGCCGTGGGAAAAGTTCAATCTGACGACATCGATGCCGACTTCGACCAGACGGGTCAGCACTTCGGGACTCGAAGACGCTGGCCCGAGGGTCGCGACAATCTTGGTTTTGCGTTTCAGATTGGACATATTTTCAATTGGCACGGTGCATCCGCGATGCACGGAAGCCACGAACGCCGTTATCAGCCTTTTGCACGTTGCTCAAGCATGGCGACAGCCGGAAGCACCTTGCCTTCCAGGTATTCGAGGAAGGCTCCACCAGCGGTGGAAATGTAGGAGACCTTGTCATAGATGTCGTATTTCTGGATGGCGGCGATGGTGTCGCCGCCGCCGGCCAGGGTGAAGGCCTTGGTTTCGGCAATGGCCTTGGCAATGGCCTTGGTGCCTTCACCAAACTGGTCGAACTCGAACACGCCAACCGGGCCGTTCCACAGGACGGTGCCGGCCTTCATGATGATGTCGACGAGTTCTTGCGTGCTCTTGGGGCCGATGTCAAAGATCATGTCGTCGTCGGCGACCGCACCGGCATCCTTACTCACCGCCGGTTCGTTGGCGTCGAATTTTTTTCCGCAAACCACATCAACGGCGATGGGGATGGTGGCGCCACGCGCGGTCATTTTTTTCATCAGGGCCTGCGCGGTAGGCACCAGGTCATCCTCGCACAGCGACTTGCCGACGTTCTTGCCGGTGGCCTTGAGGAAGGTGTTGGCGATTCCGCCGCCGACCACCAGTTGCTCGCATTTTTCGGAGAGGGCTTCCAGCACGGTCAGCTTGGTGGACACTTTGGAACCACCGACGATGGCGACCATCGGCCGGGCCGGATTGGCCAGCGCCTTGTCCAGCGCCTCAAGTTCCTCGGTGACCAGCATACCGGCACAGGCAGTCGGGGCAAATTGGGCGATGCCGTAGGTCGATGCCTCGGCACGGTGGGCGGTGCCAAAGGCGTCCATGACGAACACGTCGCAGAGGGCGGCATATTTTTTCGCGGTTTCCTCGACGTTCTTCTTTTCGCCCTTGTTGATGCGGCAGTTTTCGAGCAGCACGACTTCGCCGGCGGCTACATCGAAGCCACCGTCAACCCAGTCGCGAATCACGCGTACCGTCTTGCCAAGCTTGGCTGACATCACATCGGCAACGGGCTTGAGGGAGTTTTCCTCGGCCCATTCGCCTTCGGTCGGACGACCGAGGTGAGAGGTGACCATTACCTTGGCGCCAGCTTTCATGGCGTGCTCGATGGTGGGCATCGACGCGGTGATGCGGGCGTCGGAAGTGACTTTACCGTCCTTGACGGGTACGTTGAGATCAGCGCGGATGAATACGCGCTTGCCATTGAGGTCGAGGTCGGTCATGCGAATGAACTTGGACATGTGCTATCTCCCGGGATTATTCTTGAAGTTAACCACTGAAGCGTTGCACCAGTGTGACGGTGCAACGCTTGGATGGTGAAGCTCTGCTATCTACTGCTTACTTGGCGACGTGCTTGACGAAGCGCAGCATGTTGCAGGTGTAACCGTACTCGTTGTCGTACCAGGCAACGACCTTGACGAAGGTGCTGTCCAGCGCGATGCCGGCCTCGGCGTCGAAGGTCGAAGGAGCGGTGTGGCCGACGAAGTCGGTGGAAACCACTTTCTCTTCGGTGTAGCCAAGCACACCCTTCATGGCGCCTTCGGAAGCGGCCTTCATGGCGGCGCAGATATCCTTGTACGAGGCTTCCTTGGTCAGTTCAACGGTCAAGTCAACCACGGAAACGTCGGAAGTCGGAACGCGGAAGGCCATGCCGGTAAGCTTGCCTTTCAGTTCCGGCAGCACCACGCCGACGGCCTTGGCGGCGCCGGTCGAGGACGGGATGATGTTCTCGAGGATGCCACGACCACCGCGCCAGTCCTTGTTGGACGGGCCATCGACGGTCTTCTGGGTGGCGGTAGCAGCATGCACCGTGGTCATCAGGCCACGCTTGATACCCCAGTTGTCGTTCAGCACCTTGGCGACGGGCGCTAGGCAGTTGGTGGTGCAGGAAGCAGCGGAAACGATGGTCTCGCCGGCGTATTTTTCGTGGTTCACGCCATAGACGAACATCGGGGTGTCGTCTTTCGACGGGGCCGACTGCACGACTTTCTTGGCGCCCGCATCGATATGCTTCTGGCAGGTTTCCTTGGTCAGGAAGAAGCCGGTGCATTCGATAACGATGTCGGCGCCGATTTCGCTCCACTTCAGGTTGGCGGGATCCTTCTCGGCCGTCAGGCGGACCTTCTTGCCCTTGACGATCAGGTTATTGCCATCAACGGCGATATCGCCATTGAAACGGCCATGCACGGAGTCGTACTTCAGCATGTAGGCCAGGTAGTCGGGTTCGAGCAGGTCATTGATGCCGACAACTTCGATCTCGGGAAAATCCTTGGCGATTGCGCGGAAAGCCATGCGGCCGATGCGGCCGAAGCCGTTGATGCCAACTTTGATAGCCATGTATAAGTCTCCAGGTTGTGATTAGATGAATTGCTCGACGGCCTTCACGATGTTCGCCACCGTGAAACCGAATTCTTTGAACAGCACGCCGGCCGGGGCCGATTCGCCAAAGCGATCGAGGCCGATGACCGTGCCTTCGCCGCCAACATACTTCCACCAGCTGTCGGTGACGCCTGCTTCGACGACGACGCGCGGCAGGCCCTTGGGCAGCACGCTGTCCTTGTAAGCCTGTGTCTGACGATCGAAGACGTTGGTGCTGGGCATCGAGACGACGCTGACCTGGATGTTTTCCTGGGCCAGCGCGGTCTGCGCTTTCAGCGCGAGTTCGACTTCCGAGCCGGTGGCGATGATGATGGCCTTGGCATCGCCCTTGGCGGCGGAAATGACATAACCACCCTTCTTGATGTTTTCGATGGTGGCGGCGTCGCGAGCGACGAAAGGCAGGTTCTGGCGCGACAGCGCGAGGGAACTCGGGCCGGTCAGTCTCTCGACTGCCTGGGTCCAGGCCACCATGGTCTCGACGGTATCGCACGGACGCCACAGATCCATGTTCGGAATCAGGCGCAGCGTGGCGATCTGCTCAACCGGCTGGTGCGTCGGGCCGTCTTCGCCGAGGCCGATGGAATCGTGCGTGAAGACGTAAATCACGCGCTGTTTCATCAGCGCCGACATGCGCAGGGCGTTGCGGGCATATTCCGAGAACATCAGGAAGGTGCCACCGAAGGGCAGCAAGCCACCATGCAGGGCCATGCCGTTCATGATGTGCGACATACCGAACTCGCGCACGCCATAGGAAATGTAGTTGCCACACGACTTGCCGGAGACATGCTTGCAACCCGTCCAGTTGGTCAGGTTGGAGCCGGTCAGGTCGGCGGAACCGCCAAGGAACTCGGGCAGTGCCGGCGCCAGCGCATTGATGGCGATCTGCGAAGCCTTGCGGGTGGCAACTGTTTCGGCCTTGGTGTTGGCGCCTTCGATAGCCTTTTTGGCATGCTCGGCCCAGTTGGCGGGCAGTTCGCTGGCCATGCGGCGCTTGAACTCGGCGGCTTCGGCCGGGAAAGCCTTGGTGTAATGCTCGAACTTCTGGTTCCAGCTACCTTCCCATTCGGCGCCCTTCTTTTTGGCATCCCAGGTTTCATAAACTTCCTGCGGGATTTCGAACGGACCAAAGTTCCAGCCGATATGCGGGCGAACCAGGGCAATCTCGATATCGCCCAACGGTGCGCCATGCACGTCATGCGTACCTTGCTTGTTGGGCGAACCGGCACCAATCACGGTCTTGCAGCAGATCATCGACGGCTTGTCGGTGACCAGCTTGGCTGCCTCGATGGCGGCATGCAACGCCTCGGGGTCGTGGCCATTGACGTTGGGCACGACGTGCCAGCCGTAAGCTTCGAAACGCTTGGGGGTGTCGTCGGTGAACCAACCTTCGACGTGACCGTCGATGGAGATGCCATTGTCGTCCCAGAAAGCGGTCAGCTTGCCCAAGCCCCAGGTGCCGGCCAGCGCGCAGGCTTCGTGCGAGATGCCTTCCATCAGGCAACCGTCGCCGAGGAAGACCCAAGTGCGGTGATCAACGATTTCGTGACCAGGCTTGTTGAATTCATTGGCGAGCAGCTTCTCGGCCATCGCCATGCCAACAGCGTTGGTGATGCCTTGACCGAGCGGACCGGTGGTGGTCTCGATGCCAGGCGTGTAGCCAAGCTCGGGGTGTCCCGGGGTCTTGCTGTGCAACTGACGGAAATTCTTCAGGTCGTCGATCGACAGATCGTAGCCCGTCAGGTGCAGCAGGGCGTAGATCAGCATCGAGCCGTGGCCGTTGGACAGCACGAAGCGGTCGCGGTTGGCCCACTTGGGGTTGCTGGGGTTGTGGCGCATGTGGTGGTTCCACAGCACCTCGGCAATCTCGGCCATGCCCATGGGCGCGCCGGGATGGCCGGAATTGGCCTTCTGGACGGCATCCATGGCCAGGGCGCGGATGGCGCTGGTCAGATTATTGAAAACAGGCGGCTCGAAATCACTGAACGTGCTCATTGCTTTCCTCGATGTTGTGGCCGGATGGAACCTGCGATTATGTTCCATTTTACGGCGGGATGTTTTGACCCGATGATCGCCCGGACAAAATCCGGGCGCCATCGAGACGCTGGCGCAGCCCTGGGTGAATCAGGTCTTGCTAGAGCTGCGCTTCCACTTTTTTTCCATCATGTCCAGGATGATTGGCGACAGCACCAACTCCATGGCCAGGCCCATCTTGCCTCCCGGCACCACCATAATGTTCGGGCGTGACATGAAAGAGTCATGGATCATGTTGAGGAGATAAGGGAAATCGACGCCGTGGTGATCGCGGAAGCGGATCACTACCAGCGATTCATCCAGAGTCGGAATATCTCGCGCGATGAAGGGATTGGACGTATCGACGATCGGCACGCGCTGGAAGTTGATGTGGGTGCGCGAAAACTGCGGGCAGATGTGATTCACATAATCGTGCATGCGGCGCAGGATGGTGTGCGTCACCGCCTCGACCGAATAGCCGCGGCCTTCAGTATCGCGGTGGATTTTCTGAATCCACTCGAGGTTGACCACCGGCACCACGCCAATGGCGAGGTCGGCGTGCTGGACGACATCGGCTTCGTCGCCGACATAGGCGCCGTGCAGGCCCTCATAGAACAGCAGGTCGGTATGCTCGGGAAACTCTTCCCACGGCGTGAAGGTGCCAGGCTGCTGACCATAGGGTTCCGATTCCACTTCGTTGTGCAGGTAGAAGCGTCGCTTGCCGCGGCCGGTTTCGCCATAGGCCTTGAAGATATCGGACAGTTCGGGCAGCAGGTTGTTTTCCGGCCCGAAGTGGGTCGGCAGGTGCTCGGCATTGCGGCTCTCGGCTTCGGCGATGACCTTCTTCATCTCCGTGCGGTCGTACTTGTGCATGCTGTCGCCCTCGATGACCGCCGGAGTGATTTTTTCGCGCCGGAAGATGTGATCGAAGGAATTTTTGACGGTGCTGGTGCCGGCGCCGGAGGAACCGGTGACCGCGATGATCGGGTGCTTGATGGACATGGGCTGTGTCTCCCGTTATTTAAGAATTCTGTTTGACCGTGGGCGGCGTAGGGTTACCGTGCGCGGTTCGCCATGATAGCGCCCGAAGCGAACGCTTTGTTGGCGATTCGGGTTCCCTCCGGCGCTGCCTGATATTCGTATCTGATCATGTTCTCGGTTATGCCGCTCTCACATGCCCCCAGCAAGAAAAACCCCAACTCTCGCGAGGCGGGGCCAAACTGACCAAACTGGCCAAATAGCCAGAGGGAGGCGGTGGGTGACCCGGGGTTCCCCCGAGCCAACTCCAGCAATTTAGCGGCGCTTGACCATAAGCGCCATTCACTTTTTCTTATCGTCTGAATAAGGGATTTGTTATTGCAGCGCACCATGCAGCGTGGTCGGCCCTCGCAAGCTTGTATCCTTTGTGATCGTCGCAGGGCGGACGCCGATGATGCGAACCCTATGCATCAATCCAGAACGTGCCACACACCGCTACTACGAATTTCCTTGTACATGGCATCGGGAGCAAGGTCGGCGCCGTTGGGCCACGTTATTGCCCCACAATCGAGATAGACCCGCGCGAAGAAAGCAGGATCACGCAGCGACTCGAAGACGCCCGCATCCCGCCCATGCACCAGCGCGGAAACATCGACGATGCCGGTTAAACCGTCATTGAATGTGACCGCCAGCTGCCATTGCGGAAGCACGCTGAGTGCGCGCAAGCGCCATGGCGCGGCAGGGATTACTCCAATGGCTTGATGGGTTTCGGCAATTGCTTGGCTCGACATAGATTCCAGTCCTCCATCAACTCGGCCCGGATTTCATTGGCCCATTCCAGCACCATGCTCAGCGCACGGCGTGGTAGTTTCCTTCAATAACTTCCAACGTCTGGATGTCAATCTGCGCTTCGTACTCGGCGTAAAGTGCATGGAAATGCGGCGGATTGTGTTCGCCGCGAATGTACATGTGAATGAGTATTCCGAAGAATTGGCTAATGGTTGGCATGCTTGAATCTCAAGAGAAACGTGGTCTGTCCCTTATTTATTCCGGGCCTTGCAGCCGTGCTGCTAGTCCCATGGGATTCCCCGCTGTCATGCCATCGAATTTTATGCGATTG
>JAIFMO010000058.1 GCA_020048435.1 Sulfuritalea sp. | reverse complement strand
CCGGCCTCGCGTTCGTCGTGTTCCACCACCACCTCGACGGGATTGCTCGCAAAGGTGTAGCCCAACGCTGGCAGGAAGGTATTGACCTCGCGACATTCGTTGATGGCGGCGACGATGCTCTTGCTATAGGCACGCAGCATGCAGCCCTGGTCGGTCATTTTGATACGGGTGATGTGCTCGCGTAGCCGGTTCATGGCGCGCGAGGCAAGGTGGCGCCAGAGGCTGTCGTTGCGCTGCTTGCGGATCGACCCGACGTAGTCGTAGCCCTCGTCCATCTTGGCCAGCAACTTGCCGATTTCCTCTGGCGGATTTTGCAAGTCGGCGTCGAGGGTGACGATTTTTTCCCCGCGGACATGCTCGAAGGCAGCCATGATGGCGCGGTGCTGGCCGAAGTTGCCATTGAAGAGGATGACGCGGGTGACGTCGGGCCGTGCCTGATACTGCTCGCGCAGCATGGCCGCCGAGCGGTCGCGGCTACCATCGTTGACGAAGATGATTTCATAGCTGCGTCCCAGCGCGTCGAGCGCCGGATAGAGGCGTGCGAACAGTGCTGTCAGGCCGTCTTCTTCGTTATAGACGGGGACGACGATAGAGACTTCGGGTGGGGTCATGGCAGTCAATGGGGCAGTCTCACGAAGGTCAGCCTTTTAGGCTACTCAATCCGATTCTTGCAATAGTAATGGCAAAGCCAATCGCGCAAATAGCGGCGTATATCAATGGGCCTCTTAGGCTGAGAGGTTGATGGGATTTAGCATACATTCGCGTCCGTTTGTCTTCATTCATTTTGTGACGCGTATGAACTTCAATCAGAAATACCAAAGTGAAGCATGCGCAAAAAATTGCAAACGCGGGACCCGCAACAGTTGATAGTGACCACATCTACATAGCTCCAGTGAAATACAGTGAAATGAGTGAAATGGGGACAGAACCCGTTTGTTGGTGATAACTCGCCAGTGGAGTGTACTTCCTGCGCGGTTTCCCGCCGACCCAAAATACCCATATCTTCCGTCGGGGATGGTTACCCCTCCACCATCGAGTTCTTGAAAGTCGGCGCTAGCCTCCGACGACGACGCAAACTCGCCGATCATCGCCCAGATTATCGGGTTGAACTCCTCGGTATCATGATTCCGAAGGATAGATGACCGTTGCTGCATGACATTTGTGTGTGTGATTGCCGTGGATTGTAGATTGCCACGTTGTCTGGATCGCTCTCGTGCTGTACAATCCGTCGCCTTGGTTTGCCGCTTTAGCTCAGTTGGTAGAGCAGTTCATTCGTAATGAAAAGGTCGCCAGTTCGATTCCGGCAAGCGGCACCGTCTTGATCTAGCCCACTTCGGTGGGCTTTTTCATATGCGCCCGGCACGGGCGCACTCTTGTGGGTGGAAGTCTCACCGTAAGTTGATCACAGCGAACGAAGTGAAGCGCAACTGCATGAGGGTGCCTCAGGCCGCTGCAGGTAGCGATCACCTTAACGAAACCAACCTGTGTACCGTTGGGCAGTGTTTGAACTCTGAAGAGTACCTCCGGCACCGTCTCCAAGAATCCGGGCAGTTGGATATAGGCGAAGGATGCCGGTATCTGGCGCATGGTGGGTCTACCCTCGCGTAGAATCAACGGAATGAATGCGACTGCCCTGTCCGCCATTGCCATTGGCGCCGTGCTCGGCGCCTGGCTGCGTTATGGCCTTGGTTTGTGGCTCAATCCATTGTTTGCAGCGATGCCGCTGGGCACGCTGGCTGCCAACCTGATCGGCGGCTATCTGGTCGGGGCGGCGGTGGCGGTGTTTCACATCAACGTCGAACTGTCGCCCGAGTTGCGGCTCTTCTTCATCACCGGTTTTCTCGGTGCGCTCACTACCTTCTCCACCTTCTCCGCCGAAGTGGTGCATCTCATCCAGAACGCGCGCTACGGCTGGGCCGTGGGCGCGGCCTCGCTTCATCTGTTCGGTTCGCTACTGATGACGGGGGCGGGGATCTTCAGCGTTCACAAGCTGGCGCAGTAATCGTCGGTGCCGACTGGCCGCAGAAGCGGACGTCAGACGCACTTCCCAGGCTCACTTCCTTATGGCTACTTCAATGCGCGCCCGGCGCAGGGTTTCTTGGTTGGTGGCAATCTGACGTACAATTGGTGGCATACCGCAACAGGTGCCACGCCATGACGACCGCGACCCTTGAAGACCGCCCCGCCCGTTCCAGCGATAGCGCCCGCATCAACCTGCGCACCAGCCCCGAGGCCAAGGCGCTGATCGAGCGTGCCGCCGCGCTGATGGGCACGACGGTATCCGGTTTCATGTTGCAGAACGCCTACGAGGCGGCGCGGCGCGTGGTGGTCGATAACGATACCTTGGTACTCTCCCAGAAGGCCTTTGATGCTTTCGTTGCTGCCTGCGAACAGCCATCGGAACCTAACGAGGCGTTGCGCGCATTGATGGCACGACGCTGAATGGCCCCTTGTACCCTTGGTATCGAATTGCTTGACGACCGGCATGGGCGCGAGGTCTTCGATTGCGGCAACGAAGCGCTGAACGACTTTCTGCGTCATTTGGCAGGACAGCAGCAGCGTCGTGGGTTTGGCAAGACGTATGTGGCCCTGGCCGAAAACGGAATGGACATTATCGGTTTCGTGACCATCAGCGTCGGACAGGTCGAGGCGCAGGCACTGACTTTGCAGCTGAAGTTGCAGCGCCACCCGGTGCCGATATTGCGCATTGGACGTCTGGCGGTTGATAAGCGGGAGCAGGGCAAGGGGATCGGCCGGGATTTGTTGGTGTTTGCGCTCCGTCTGGCGCTGGAATTTTCCGGGCGCGTTGGCTTGTATGCCGTGGTGGTGGATGCCAAGGATGTCCCTGCCGCCGAGTTTTACCGGCGTCTGCATTTTGAGCCGATGCTGGACAATGCGTTGTACCTGTTCCTGCCCTTGTCGAGGCTGGCGGGGACATACGCTGGGCAATGAAGTTCGATCCCGCCGCACGCCTGGCCGCTCGGCCTGCCATCGTCTATGACGATGCACTCCCAGTCAATGCCCGCCGCGCGGAGATCGCCCGCGCCATCGGCGAAAACCAGGTAGTGGTGATTTGCGGCGAGACGGGTTCGGGCAAGACGACGCAGTTGCCGAAGATCTGCCTCGAACTCGGGCGTGGCACGCACGGACTCATCGGCCACACCCAGCCGCGCCGCATCGCCGCCCGGGCCACCGCCAGCCGCATTGCGACGGAGTTGAAATCAGAACTGGGGCGTTACGTCGGTTACAAGATTCGATTTACCGACCGCACCACGCCCGAGAGCTACATCAAACTGATGACCGACGGCATCCTGCTGGCGGAAACGCAGACCGATCCGCTCTTGCGACAGTACGACACGCTGCTGATCGACGAGGCGCACGAACGCTCGCTCAACATCGATTTCCTGCTCGGTTACCTGAAGCAATTGCTGCAAGGTGGGAGAAATGAGCGGCCCGACCTGAAGGTGATCATCACGTCGGCGACACTGGATGCCGATCGTTTCAGCAGGCATTTCGGCGGGGCGCCGGTGATTGAGGTGTCGGGGCGGCTCTATCCCATCGAGACGCGCTACCGTCCGTTTGACGAGCGCAAGGATGCCGACCTCAACGACGCCATCGTCGATGTCGTGAGCGAGGCGCACCGCGAAGGCGCGGGTGACGTGCTGGTGTTCCTGCCGGGCGAGCGCGAGATTCGCGAGGCGGCCGAAGCCTTGCGGAAAGCGCATCCACCGGGGCTGGAGGTGCTGGCCCTGTTCGCCCGCCAGTCGGCGCAGGAACAGGCGCGGGTGTTTGCCGGCCATCAGGGTCGTCGCGTGGTGCTAGCGACCAACGTTGCGGAAACCTCGCTGACGGTGCCGGGAATTCGCTATGTGATCGACTCGGGCCTGGCGCGGGTCAAGCGTTACTCGCATCGCAACAAGGTCGAACAGTTGCAGGTCGAGGCGATTTCGCGCGCGGCAGCCAATCAGCGCGCGGGCCGCTGCGGACGAGTGTCGGCGGGTATCTGTTTCCGACTTTACGACGAAGACGATTTCAACAAGCGCCCGCCCTATACCGAACCGGAAATCCTGCGTTCCTCTCTGGCCGGCGTGATCCTGCGCATGAAGTCGCTGCATCTGGGCGATGTCGAGGATTTTCCCTTCCTTGAAGCACCGCCGCCGCGCATGGTGGCCGATGGTTACCAGTTACTGGCCGAGCTGGGCGCCATCGACGAAACCAGCAAGCAACTGACGCCGATGGGCCACGAGTTGGCCAAGCTGCCGCTCGACCCCAAGATCGGCCGCATGATTCTCGCCGCGCGGCAGGAGGGGTGCCTGGCCGAGATGTTGATCATCGCGGCCGCGCTATCGGCGCAAGACCCGCGCGAACGGCCGCAGGAAGCCGCCGGCGCGGCGGATCAGGCCCACGCTAAATGGAAGGACGAGAAGTCGGAATTCCTGTCATACCTCAAGCTGTGGCGTGCGGCCGATGAGGTGTGGAAACACGCAAGTTCCAGCAAGCAGCGCCAGTGGTGCAAACAGAATTTTGTCTCCTGGCTGCGGCTGCGCGAATGGCGCGACGTGCATGGACAGTTGGGTACGATGTGTCACGAACATGGCTGGAAGGAAAATCAGGAACCGGCGACCTATGATGGTATCCACAAGGCCCTGCTGGCCGGCCTGCTCGGTCACATCGGCCTGAAGCACGAGGCGGAGCCGCATTACCTCGGCGCACGCGGCATCAAGTATTTCATCCATCCCGGTTCCAGTCTGGTCAAGAAGGCCGGCCGCTGGATCGTTGCCGCCGAACTGGTCGAAACCTCGCGGCTGTTTGCGCGCTGCATCGCCAGGATCGAGCCGGAGTGGCTGGAAAGCGTTGGCGCCCACCTGATCCGCCGCCATGTCTATGAACCGCATTGGGAGAAGGGCGCGGGACAGGTGGTGGCGTGGGAACGGGTGACGCTGCACGGCTTGATGCTGCATGCCAAGCGCCGCGTGAATTACGGGCCGATGGACCCGAAATTGTCGCGCGAGATCCTGATCCGCACTGCTCTGGTCGAGGGCGAAGTCGGCGAGGACTGGCTGAAGAAGTGGCGCTTTCTCCAGCACAACCAGAAGCTCAAGCGCGAAATCGAGCACCTCGAACACAAATCGCGCCGGCCCGATGTGTTGGTGGATGACGAACTGGTCTTTGCCTTTTACGACGCCAGGTTGCCCGCCGACAGCACCAGTCTGGCCGCCTTCGAGCGCTGGCGGCGCGACGCTGAATTGCGCGAGCCGAAGCTGCTGTTCCTCGAACGCGAGCAGTTGATGCGGCACGAGGCGGCCGGCATTACCACCGATGCTTTTCCGCCCTTTTTTGATCATCGCGGCCAGCGTTGGTCGCTCGCCTACAAGCACGATCCTGGCGCGATGGATGACGGCATCACGCTAGCGTTGCCGTTGGCGGCGCTCAACCAGGCGCCGGCCGAGCGCTGCGAATGGCTGGTGCCGGGCCTGTTGAAGGAAAAAGTGATCGCGCTGCTCAAGACCCTGCCGCAAAAGTATCGCCATCGCCTGCAACCGCTCGATGGTTTCGCCGAGGATTTTTGCGCCGATGCGGCAGCGGGGAAGGACGAGCCGCTGGTGCGGGTGCTGACCCGCGCCGTCGAGGAAAAACTCGCCATGAAACTGCCGCTCGACGCCTTCCGTCCGGGCGAATTGCGGTCGCATCTGCTGATGAATTTTCGCTTGATCGACGACCATGGCGGCACGTTGGCGCTGTCGCGCAACCTGGCCGAATTGCGTGCGCTGCACGGCAGCCGCGTCGAACAGAGTTTTGCCCGCGCCGAGCTCAAGTCGGTGGCGGTCGCGGGTGCGCCTGGCAGCGCCCTGACGGGTCTGAAGGAATGGAGTTTCGGCGAACTGCCCGAATTGCTTGAAATAAAAGTCGGCGCTAGCGGTACGGCGACATCCGGGGGAACGGCGATCGGTTTCCCCGCGCTGGTGGACGAGGGCGACAGTGTTTCCCTGCGCGCCTTCGATACCGAGGAAAAGGCGCGCGAGCAGCATCGGCGCGGGCTGGCGCGGTTGTTCGCGCTGGCCCTGAGTGCGCAGGTGAAGAGCATCGAGAAGCTGCCGGGGCTGCGCGACATGGCCCTGCAATTCATGCCCTTTGGCAGCGAAAAAGACTTGAAGGATCAACTGGTCGCCGCGGCACTGGAACGTAGTTGCCTGATGGCGCCGCTGCCCGCTGAAAAGTCGGCGTTTGCAGTACGGCAAGAGGCGGCACGCGGCCGGATATTGCTGGTGGCGCAGGAAATCGCGCGCCTGCTTGGCACCATTCTCGCCGAGCACGCAGCCTTGCAAAAGAAGCTGGCGAGCATGCAAAAGGCTTTTCCGCAGGCTTGCGCCGATATCGTCGCGCAGATGGCGGCGCTGCTGGCCAAGGGCTTCGTCGCGGCGACACCGTGGGAACGCCTGGCCCATTTTCCGCGTTACCTGAAGGCGGCCGGGCTGCGGCTCGACAAGGCGCGGGCCGATGCCGCGCGCGATGCCAGGTTGATGGCCGAGTGGCAAGCGCTGGCGCGTCCCTTCGAACGCGAACGGGCACAGCAGGCCCGGTCGGGCGTGGCCGATCCATTTCAGGAAGAGTTTCGCTGGTTGCTGGAGGAATTGCGGGTGGCGCTGTTCGCTCAGGAATTGCGCACGCCGTCGCCGGTTTCCGTCAAGCGTTTGCAGAAAATGTGGGAGGGCCGCATTCATGGGTGACAAGCCGGTAGGTCTGCTGCGCGCACTCGGTTGCGCCAGCCGCGACCTTTTGCGCGGCGATATTTTGTGGCAGGCGCTATGGCCCCCGCTGGCGGCGTTTGTCCTGTGGAGCCTGGTGGCGGTATGGGCCTGGCAGCCAGCCAGCGCATGGTTATTGGCGAACCTGCCGGCGTGGTCCTGGTTCGACTGGCTGGGTGCGTGGCTGGCCCATATCGTATTGTTGCTGCTGCTGGCGCCGCTGGTGTTTGTGACGACGCTGGTGTTGCTGGCGGCGTTCGCCCTGCCGCGCATGATGACCATCGTCGCCGCGCGCGACTACCCGCAACTGTCGCGCCAGGGTGGTGACGGTGCGGGCGTCTTCTGGGGCAGTATCGGCAATACGGTCGCCGCGAGCGCGATCTACCTGTTCGGCTGGGTCGTGAGCCTGCCGCTGCTGCTGATCCCGGGCATGCTGCTGGTTCTGCCGTTGGCATGGACTGCATGGCTCAACCAGCGCACCTTCCGCTACGATGCGCTGGCCGACCATGCGACGGCGGACGAGCGACGGCGCATCGTGACGGACCAGCGCAGCGAGATCACGCTGGCGGGGCTGGTGACGGCGGCGGCGCTGCATCTGCCAGTACTAAACCTGGTGGTGCCGGCGTGGACCGGCCTGGTGTTCGTGCATTTGTGCCTGGGACGGTTGGTCGTACTCAGACAGGAGGAGGGCGTATGGGTGAATTTGAACTGAAGGGTTGTAATGCGGGCTGGGGCGCGCTGATCATCGGCGACGAGATCATGCGTGGCAAACGGCAGGACAAGCACTTTGGTCGGGCGATAGAAATTCTGGCGGCACGGGGGCTGCATTTCGACTGGGTTCATTACCTCGGTGACAATCGAGAGCGGCTGACCTCTTTTCTGCGTTCGACACTGGCAGCGACCGACGTGGTATTCAGTTTCGGCGGCATCGGCGTCACGCCCGACGACCACACCCGCCAGGCGGCGGCGCTGGCGGCAGGCGTGGCGCTGGAACTGCACCCGGAGGCCGAGCGCGAGATTCGTGCCCGCATGGCGGAAATGGGGCAGGAGGTAACGCCGACGCGACTGGAGTTGGGGACTTTTCCCCTCGGTAGCCGCATCATTCCCAATCCTTATAACCGCATCCCCGGTTTTTCCTTCGGTCATCATCATTTCTTGCCGGGTTTTCCACAAATGGCGTGGCCGATGCTGGAATGGGTGCTCGACACCGCATATCGCGACCACTTTGCCGCCGAGGCGGAAAGTGAATTCGCCCTCATCGTCTGGGAGGGACTGGAAGGGCAATTGGTGGATTTGATGCGATTGATCGAGGTCGACTACCCGGGCGTGACGGTGTTCAGCCTGCCCTCGTTCGGCAGCGACACCGTGCGGCGGCACATCGAACTGGGTGTGCGCGGTGCGCCAGCACATGCGGCGGATGCTTTCGCTGCCTTGCGCATGGCGCTGAACGCGCGTGGGCTTGAAATCGAAGCGTGCAAATAAAAAACCCCGACCGGGGGAAAGGTCGGGGCAGACCTGGCCGAGCGGCCAGGGGAGGAGAGCTTGCTGCCTTGTTCAGGCGACTCCTCGGCTAATACATAAGACTCAGGCTGCGCGCTTGGCTTTCGGTGCGGCGGAACCAACGGCCTTCACTGTGGCGGAGGTTGCGGCGGCAACATTGGCTTCGGCCATTTCAGTGACCTGTTTGGCGGCTTTGTTCATGCTGTCGTAGGCCGAGTTGGCGGCGGCGATGGCCGACTTGACGGCGGCAACGGCGACGTCGGAACCAGCCGGGGCGTTCTTGGCGGCCTTGTCGAGCGCGGTCGACACATTCTTGTTCACTTCGGCGTATTGGGCCTCGGCCAGCTTGGCCAGTTCTTCCTGGGTCTGGGTGGTGATTTCATATACGCTGCGCGAGTAGGCAACCGCTTTTTCCAGCGCGGGCTGAGCCAGCGAGGTTTGCAGGGCCATCAGTTCCTGCACATCCTTGGCGCCCATTAGCGCCTTGGCGTTGCCGACGATGTCTTCCAGCATGACACGTGCGGTATTGAGGTTGAGGGCGGCGAGGCGCTCGGCGCTGGCGAAGGTGGTGTTGGCGATCGTCAGCATGGTTTCGACGTTGGCTTTGTTGGCACCGCTCATTTGCTCGGGGGTTGTGTACATGATCAATCTCCTAAGGTGAAATATAAATTCGTTGTCGCACTTGCTGGCAACGTCGATTACCACTTCAGACGTTCTGTTGCAGTGCACCACAACCTGAATTATATGGGCGAAGATCCGGAAGTCAAGAATTATTTGTTGCGGTGCACCAAAATAAACTTTAAATAATTTATTCAATTAAAACAGCAGGATGTGGGGGTGAGGCCCGGGAATGAGATGCGGCGGGGCGAACCCGCTGCCGGATTTACTCGTCGCGGGGGTTGGCGATGCGCTCGGCCGGCGCGAGCGGAATCGCAACGGCTCTGGCGGGTTTGGCCGCAGTCACCTCGGGCTTGGCGGGTGTCACCTCCGGCTTGGCGCTACGCGACTGAATCACGGCGCGCACCCGATCCGGCTTGCCGGCGGCCGCCGCGCTGGTGCCATCAGGGCCGCTGGTCACGATGTAGCGTTCTGTCTTGCCATCGTAGGAAACATACTGACCGCGGACTTCATCGAGGCCACTCTTGACAACGGCCCGCACGAAAAACTTGGCCTGTTCCGACTTGCTTTCATATTCGATGCGCTCGCCTTCGCCATCGATGTACTCGTCCCTGCCCTCGCGCTTCTGGCGAAAGCGGGCGAGGCCGCCGGCGCCGCCGTAAGCGATGCCTTTCTGGAAGCCATCTGCATCCTGGGTAACCACCAGCTTGTCGGTGCGAATGATCAGCGTGCCCTGCACGAGTTGCACGTTGCCCTCGAAAATCTGGACTTTCTGTGCGTCATCGACCGAGATGCGGTCGGACTCGAGGTTGACCGGTTTGTCGCGGTCGGCGCGTTCGGCCAGGGCCGACGGCGCGGCAAGCAGCGATGCCAGCGTTACAGAGAGCAGTGCGGTTAGCTGTTTGGCAAGCAGCGCCGCGCGGGTCGGCACGGAGGCATGATTCTTCATGGCGTCTTTCCTTGGTTGCGATAGATGGTGCCGCGCACGGGGCCGTAAAGGGTGGTGATCTGGGTCTTGTTATTGGCCGTCAGACCGGTGCCGTTGATGACGGTGAGGCCTTGGGTGATGGTGACCGGCTGGTCGGTGCTGGCCAGTTCATCGTCGGGCAGGATGTCGAGTTTGGATGTAGCCACCTGCGTTTCGACGGCGTCCGTCGGCTTGCGCTGCAGCAGCACATCGCCGCGCATTTGCACGGTCTTGGCGTCCTTGGAAATCGACGCCTCGCGCGAAGATAGCCGCGAGGGCGGCGTGCCATGAAAGACGACATTGGGCGACAGCACCATGGTGGAGTCGTCGTCCGGGTAATGCATCATGCGTTGAGCGTGGATCGTGTGCTGGAGCGTGCCTTCCGGGTTGAAGCGTTGTAGCGTGAAGGTGTCGATAATGAAATCGGGATCGTGGCGACCGCGTCCGCTGAGGTCTTTGCCCCCCGGTTCGGTGATGCTTTGCAGCCAGAAGCTGAGCGCCGCCAGTGAGCCGACCAGCAGCAACGGCAGCAGCGCAGCGGACTGTTTCATGCGAGATAGCGGGAAAATGCCTGATCCAGCTTGCCCTGGGCGCTCAGGATCAGTTCGCAAATCTCGCGGGCGGCGCCCATTCCCGCCGGTTGGCGGGTGACGTAATGCGCCAGGCGCGTGACCAGCGGATGAGCGTCGGGCACGGTTGCGGCAAAGCCACAGGCGCGCATGACGGAGAGGTCGACCACGTCGTCGCCCATATAGCCGGCCTCGGCGAAGCTCAGGCCCTCGCGGGCAAGCAGCTCGGCCATGACAGCGCGTTTATCCTCGACGCCCTGGAACACCAGATCGATGCCAAGATTTTCGGCGCGGCGTTCCACTAGCGCCGACTTTCTGCCGGTGATGATGGCCAGACGAATGCCTGCCTTGCCCAGGATCGCCATGCCGAGACCGTCGCGGCTGTGAAAGGCCTTGATCGAATCGCCTTCCGCCGAAAAATATAGTCGCCCGTCGGTGAGAACACCATCGACATCGAAACCCATCAGGCGGACATTACGGGCTTTTTCCAGTGCAATTGTCATCAGACCACCTTGGCGCGGAAGAGATCGTGCATGTTGAGCGCGCCAATCAGCGCGCCGGAAGTATCGGTCACGGGCAGCATGTAGGTTTTGAACCGCTCCATCATCTCGACCGCCTCGACGGCAAGACGGTCGGGCGCGATGCTGCGCGGGTTGCGGGTCATGACATCGGCGACCATGACGGCGCGCAGGTCGCCAACCCGCTCGATGGCGCGACGGAGGTCGCCGTCGGTGAAAATTCCGCCAATGCGCTGCTTGGCGTCGGCAATGATGACCATGCCCATGCCGGCGCGGGTCATTTCGAGCAACGCGGCGGCGAGCGAGGCATCCTCGGCCACGATGGGCAGGTCGACGCCGGTGCGCATCACGTCGCTGACATGGGTTAGCAGTTTGCGGCCCAGCGCGCCACCGGGATGCGAGCGGGCGAAATCCTCGGCGCCGAAGCCGCGGGCATCGAGTAGCGCCACCGCCAGCGCGTCGCCCAGTGCCAGCGCCGCCGTGGTGCTGGCCGTGGGCGCCAGATTGAGCGGACAGGCTTCCTCGGTGACAGATGCATCGAGATGGGCGTCGGCCTCAAGCGCCAGCGATGACGCCGCGTTGCCGGTGATCGCGATCAGCTTGGCGCCTTGGCGCTTGATTAGCGGCACGATGGTCAGCAATTCGTCGTTCGCGCCAGAATTGGAAATGGCGATCAGCACGTCTTCGTGCGTAATCATGCCGAGGTCGCCATGCACCGCTTCGGCGGCGTGGACGAAATAGGCCGGCGTGCCCGTGCTGGCCATGGTCGCAGCGATTTTGCGCGCGATGTGGCCCGACTTGCCAATGCCGGAAACGATGACGCGACCGTGGCTGGCCAGGATCAGTTCGACGGCCACCTCGAATGAGCGGTCAAGGTGATCACCCAGCGCCATGATCGCGGCCGCCTCGATGCGCAGTACATTGCGCGCAAGGTCGATGATGTGGCTGGCGGGCGGAAGAACGGACGGAGAAGTGGGCAGGGAAGGAAACATCGCCGGCGATTATAGCAACCGCAAAATCAAAGCCCGGAGTGGCCATTGGCTGTTTGCGGCAACGGATGCGGCAACTTGAGGCCACGGTCGAATATGGATAGGATGAAGTTGATGTTCATCGAACAGCAAGCCAACAACAAAGCGGCGACAGCCGGGGTTAAACCGCCATGAATGATCGAATTCGCCAACTGCTGCAACAAATGGCCGTGCTCGAAGATGATCTGCGCGTGGCGCTCCACGAACAGGAAACCAGCGTGCTCTTCCAGATCAAAGGAAAGCGCGTTGAATTCGAGCATTCCATAAAATCGGCGCATCGCCGGCTGAAGACGGGGCTGCTGCATTGGCTCATGACCTACCGTCCCCTGAACCTCGTTACCGGGCCGGTCATTTACAGCATGATCGTCCCTCTGCTGATTCTTGATCTCTGCGTCAGCTTCTATCAGGTGACTTGTTTCCCGATTTACCGGGTGGCAAAAGTTCGCCGAAGCGACTACATCGTGTTCGACCGCCAGCATCTGGAATATCTCAATGTGATCGAGAAATTCCACTGTACCTATTGTGCCTACGGCGCCGGGTTGCTTGCCTATGTCTACGAGATCGTGGGGCGCACCGAGCAGTATTTTTGCCCGATCAAGCATGCGCGCAAGATCCTCGGCGCCCATTCGCGCCACGCCGGATTCCTCGATTATGGCGACGCCGCCGACTACGAGGCCCGGCTTGAGGCCTTTCGCGTCGCGCTCGCCAACAAGGACTGACGGCGAGCGCCCGCATGCCGGCAAAGATGGCCGTGCACAAGTATGCACATACACAACCTTGCCACCGAACTGGCGCCCGGCGACGATCGTGGTGATTCAGATGATGAATGCCTTCCTTTGTGCCTCTGTGCCGTCATCCACAGGTGCGCTTGACCCACCCCGACCGAGCGCATCTTCGACGCACTGTGGTCGCCAATATCATGCCCGCTTCCGTTATCGACGCGTGCGACATCAGGGTGCGTGAATTGCAGCCCGGATACCTTTGGCCAGGATCGCCGGGTCTTCAGCGCCGACAATGATGTGGTTGCCTTCGATGATGTATGTCGGCACTTGGCGAATGCCCTTGTCCCGGACTTCCTGTTCGAGGGCGCGAACGACATCATCGTCCTTGCCAGAATCCAGATATTGGGTGACGGCGACCGGGTCGTAGCCGCATTCAGCCGCGCAGGCGGATAAGACTACGGTATCGCCCACATGCTCGCCCCGCTGGAATTGGGCGGCAAAAAGGCGTTTTATCAGCGCAGTCGCATCCCCCTGTGCCTGCGCCCAGTGGATGAGGCGATGCGCTTTCACCGTATTGGCGCGAACCTGTATTTTTTCAAAGGCATACTCAAGCCCATAAGGATGGCCCGCAGCCCGAACTCGCTCGAAAATGGCGTTGACCTGCTCTTGTCCGCCGAACTTCTTCAGGAGGAACGGCAGGTAAGGCTCCCCTTCGGGCGGGGTATCCTGATTAAGGAAGAAGGGCAGCCAGCGCACCTGATAGTTGAAGTCGGGGTTGTCTTGGCTGTCAATGGATGTCATGAGGAGAATGATACCTGTCTGTTAGATCTCAACGCGATTGCGGCCGCGTTGCTTGGCCCGGTAAAGCGCTGCGTCGGCCTCGGCGATCAATGCTTCAATGTCGGCCGCCTGGCCGGGATTGCCCTGCGCGACCGCCACGCCGAGGCTCACCGTATAGGGCGGCAGCGCCTTCTCACGATGCATTTCGATTTCTTGCCGTATACGTTCCGCCACCTGTTTAGCTTCGTCAAGACCCGTTTCGGGCAGCAAGACCACAAATTCCTCCCCCCCGAAACGGGCGAAGATGTCGGGAAGACGCAGCATTTGAGCCGAACGATTGGCGTAATCCTTGATAACAAGGTCGCCAATGTGATGGCCGTGCGTGTCGTTCACCTTCTTGAAAAAGTCGATGTCCGACGTAATCACCGCCAGCGGCCGGTGCGAACGTACGCCACGCGCCCATTCGATCGCGGCGCGACTAAAGAAGGCCCGGCGGTTTAACGCACTCGTCATGGGGTCGCGCGTTGCCATGAACTCCAGTTCGACGCGCAAACGCTCGTTGGCCAGCATGATGAAGCCTATCGACAGTCCGAGTATGCCCAGCGAGAACATGCCGAGATAAACCTGCTGAATCAGATCGTAATCGAAAATCTCGTCAGCGGCGTCAACTGCGGCCGAAAGCGTGACAACACGCCAGATGGCGACGGCGACCCCCAACAGGAAAACCACGGTCAGGAATCGATTGCTAAAACCCTTTGGCGCAGCTTGCCATGCCAGCAGGGCGCCGAAGGAAAAGAACCCGATATGCGCCAGCGCCATGATGAATATCCGGCCCTGATAACTGTGGGAGCCGTAGGTCAGCCAGGCGAGGACAATCAGCACCGCACCGATTGCATCGAGCGTAGGCCGCCAGAACGGTTTCCGCCCGCAATAGCGTTGCAGACCGATGACCAGCAGGAACTGGCCGAACAGGAGCATGCCGTTTGCGGCGATGATGGACACGGCATCCGGCAGAATGTTGCGCATCGAGGCGAGACCGGCAGCCCAGCCGATCAACAGTACGGCTAGCGCCCAGTCGCGCAGACCTTCGATATCGTCGGGGAAACTTCTTGCCTGCACCCAAAGCACCAACGCGCAGAGCATGCCGAGCAGATTGGCGACAACGAGAAAGGTGCGGGGATTGATAAGTTCCATCACAAGAGCATAACAACGATCATGGCTCGGGTTTCAGGCAATGCGCGTCCTTGGCTGCCTCATACAGATCATTGAGCGCCTTGTCATCTTTAGCCGGAACTGAAAGCTACTGCCAATAGCCATTGCATTCGGTCCTCTCGGCAAGCGAAAGAAGCAGACATGCACTCAACACCAAGGCAGGCACCGACATTCCAACCAATCAGCTTGGGGCGCGCCGGTAGCGATGGACTGAAAGTACTTACACGGTTGCCACGGTCAGACTGGCTTCGACTTCAAGGTGACAAGGCGCCAGTAGCTGATGGGTCAGATGCTCAGGATCATTCGACCGCATGTATTCCGCAAATGCAGCCAGCCGCGGATCGTTCGCGTCGGCCAGGATGCCGATCAGGGCCCGGGCCGCTTCGCGCGGGCTTTGCCCGCCGGCCTGGTAGCCCGGCCAATCCTTGTAATGCGACAGCAATTGCTCACGGTGATCCTGATAGAGCGGGCAACTGCGGGTAAAGTCGAGTTCAGCCTGCTTCGCCACGATTTCCGCGTCAATCTCGGCATCGGTATTTTTGTAGTGAGCCTTCTCTGCGTCGGACCAATGCGGTTTTTCACCGTGCTTTTCGCGCAAGGTGACGAAGGTGTTCTTCAGTGCGATCTGTGAATGCGTGCTCGCATCCTTGAATACGTGAACCTGATCATTACCATGGCCCTCCTTGCCGACATAGCGCATTGCCATGACTCGCCGGGGATTGAAGCCAAATTGGCGAGCGCACGCCGCGCGGAGTATGTCGAAAAGTTCATTTACTTTCGCGGGGCTCACGGTCAATCCTTTCGTTCGGTTTAGCCGATTCATCTCGAAGATCGAGTCAGAAATTCATCACGGGCGACCACGAAGAATCACGAGCTGAATTACGAGCATGAATTGCATGCAACCAAGCAACCACCTGGTACCGGGAGTGGGACTCGAACCCACACACCTTGCGGCGGCGGATTTTGAATCCGCTGCGTCTACCGATTCCGCCATCCCGGCAGGGACCGGGGTGCGTAGAATCCGTGCCCCGGGGAAGAAGCGCGCATTATCCGCGAATCGCCCCTCGGCTTCAACCGAACATTTACAAAAAAGCGAACTGCCGTACCGCTAGCGCCGACTTTTTATCTTGAACCTGACTCTCGACGACTTCGATTATCCCCTGCCGCCCGAGTGCATCGCGCAGTCGCCCTTGGCGGAACGTACCGCCAGCCGCCTGCTGGTCATGCGCGGAAGCGCGTTCGAGGATCGCACCTTTGCCGATCTGCCGGATTTTCTGCGGCCGGGCGATCTGCTGGTGATGAACGATACGCGCGTGCTGCATGCACGCCTGCTCGGCCGCAAGGATAGTGGCGGACAGGTCGAGGTGCTGATCGAACGTATCACGGCCGATAACGAAGTGCTGGCCCAGGTACGCGCGAGCAAGTCGCTCCGAGCGGGAACCTCGATCCGGCTGGAAGACGCCTTCGACGCCGAAGTAATGGGACGCGAGGGGGAGTTTTACCGCCTCCGTTTTCCGGGCGATGCCCTGGAGTTGATCGAGCGCCACGGTCGCCTGCCGCTACCGCCCTACATCGAACGCGCCGTGGCCAGTGCCGACGAGGCGCGTTACCAGACGGTATTCGCCCGCGAGCGTGGCTCGGTAGCCGCCCCCACGGCCGGCCTCCATTTTGACGCCCCCCTGCTTGAGCGCCTGCGGGCGGGCGGCATTGGCCTCGTCCATGTCACGCTGCATGTGGGGGCGGGCACCTTCCAGCCGGTGCGCACGCACGACCTAGCCCAGCACCACATGCACCGGGAACGCTATGCCGTGACTCGGGCGACGGCCGACGCGATTGTCGCCACCAGGGCAAGAGGCGGCCGTATCGTCGCCGTCGGCACCACCACGCTGCGCACGCTGGAATCAGCGGTCGACGCCGATGGCGCTGTAAAAGTCGGCGCTAGCGATACGGCAATCTTCATCACGCCCGGCTTTGACTTCCGCGTCGTCGATGTATTGATTACCAATTTTCACCTACCCAAGTCCACGCTGCTGATGCTGGTGGCTGCCTTTGGTGGCATGGACGAAATCCGCTTGGCCTACCGCCACGCCATCGCCGGCGGTTACCGCTTCTTCAGCTATGGCGACGCCATGCTCATCCACAAAAAATGAAATTCCATTTACTTGCCCAGGATGGCGCCGCGCGTCGCGCCACGCTCAGCCTCGCCCACGGCACCGTGGAAACGCCGGTATTCATGCCGGTCGGCACCTACGGTACTGTCAAGGCCATGGCGCCGAACGAACTGCGTGAAATCGGCGCCAGGATCGTGCTCGGCAACACCTTTCACCTCTGGCTACGGCCGGGGCTTGAGGTTATTCGCGCCCACGGCGGCCTGCATCGCTTCATGGGCTGGGACGGGCCGATCCTCACCGATTCCGGCGGCTTCCAGGTGTTTTCGCTTGGCGAACTGCGCAAGATCAGCGAGGAAGGCGTCAAGTTCCAGTCGCCCATCAACGGCGACCGGCTCTTCATGCGGCCGGAAGACTCGATGCAGATTCAGCAGGCGCTGAATTCGGACATCGCGATGATCTTCGACGAATGCACGCCCTTCCCGGCCACCGAGCGGCAGGCGGGCGATTCGATGCGACTGTCCCTGCGCTGGGCGCAACGCTCGCGCGACGAGCATGACCGACTGGAGAACCCCAACGCCCTTTTCGGCATCGTCCAGGGTGGCATGTTCGAGCCGTTGCGCGATGAATCGCTGGCCGGGCTGACGGGAATAGGCTTCGACGGCTACGCTATTGGCGGCCTCTCGGTGGGTGAGCCGAAGGAAGATTTTGCCCGCATCCTCGCCCATACCGCGCCAAAGCTGCCGGCCGACAGGCCGCGCTACCTGATGGGCGTCGGCACGCCCGAGGACCTCGTTTATGCCGTTACGCAGGGCATCGACATGTTCGACTGCGTGCTGCCGACACGCAATGCCCGCAATGGTCACCTGTTCACCCGTCACGGCGACATTCGCATCAAGAATGCACGCCACAAGAACGACACACGGCCGCTGGACGAAACCTGCGGCTGCTACTGCTGCCGCAACTTCAGCCGCGCCTATCTGCACCACCTGCATCGCACCGGCGAAATTCTCGGCGCCCGGCTCAACACGATCCACAATCTCTTCTATTACCAGACGCTGATGGCGGAACTTCGCGCCGCCATCGAAACCCACGAACTGGCCGGCTACACGGCCGAATTCCGACGGACGCGCAATGGCAAGGGTGAAATGGGCGCGCTGTTATAATTCGCCGCTTTTTCAACGAATTGACCGGAGTTTCCCCCTCATGCTGATTTCCAATGCCTTTGCCCAGGCTGCCCCTGGCGCCTCGCAGGACCCCACCGGCGGCCTGATGAGCCTGCTGCCCATCATCGCCATGTTCGCGATTTTCTGGTTCCTGATGATCCGTCCGCAAATGAAGAAGGCCAAGGATCACCAGAAAATGGTCGGCGAGATGCAAAAGGGCGATGAAATCGTCACCCAGGGCGGCATGGCCGGCCGCATCAGCAAGATCGGCGAAAATTTCATCACCGTCGCGGTTGCCGAAGGCAAGGATGGCCCCATCGAAATCGTCATCCAGAAAAACGCCATTGGCGCCATGTTGCCCAAGGGAACGCTGAAAACGCTGTAAGGCGGCGCGTCCGAACCTCTGTTCCAGCCTCCTCCGTAACTTTCCAACTGGGCGCGGCAGACTTACTGCCGCCGCTTGCAGGTAATCCCGCATGAATCGCTACCCCCTCTGGAAGAATGTCCTGGTCGTCGTCGCCCTGGCGCTCGGCCTGCTCTACACCCTGCCGAACTTCTTCGGCGAGGTGCCGGCCGTGCAGGTGTCGAGCGTCAAGGCCACGATCAAGATCGAGCCCAAACTGATCTCCCGCATTGAAGACCTGCTGAAGGAAGCCGGCATCAGCCAGAACGGGCTATTCGCCGACCAGAACAGCATCCGCGTGCGACTGGCCGACACCGACGCCCAGCTCAAGGCCAAGGATGCCATCGAGCGGGCCTTGAACCCCGACCCGACCAATGCCAGCTACAGCGTGGCCCTGAACCTGCTGTCCGCCTCGCCGGCGTGGCTGACCGGCATGCACGCGTTGCCGATGTACCTGGGCCTTGACCTGCGCGGCGGCGTGCACTTCCTGCTGCAGGTGGACATGAAAGGCGCGCTGACCAAGCGGCTTGATTCGACCGGCGCCGACCTGCGTTCGCTGCTGCGCGACAAGAACATCCGCCATGGCGGCATCACCCGCGAGGGCCAGTCGCTGGTTATCAAGTTCCGCGAGGCCGATCTGCGCGAGAAGGCCAAGACCGCGCTCGCCGACAGTCAACCCGACCTGTTGCTGGTCGAAGCCGCCGACGGCGCCGACATGAAACTGGTTGCCACCCTGAAACTGCCGGCGGAAAAGCGCATCCAGGAATTCGCCATCAAGCAGAACATCACCACCCTGCACAACCGTATCAACGAACTCGGCGTGGCCGAACCGGTGATCCAGCAGCAGGGCGCCGACCGCATCGTGGTGCAGTTGCCGGGCGTGCAGGACACGGCCAAGGCCAAGGACATTCTCGGCCGCACGGCGACGCTTGAAGTGCGCATGGTTGACGACGAGAACAGCAGCAACCCGGCGGTGATGGAACAGGCCGCCAAGGGCCAGCCGCCCGTGGGCACCGAATATTACGTCGAGCGCGGCGGCCACGGCCTGCTGGTGAAGAAGCAGGTAGTGCTGACCGGCGAGCGGCTCACCGACGCCCAGGCCGGCTTCGATGGTCAGACCCAGGAAGCGGCGGTGCATCTCATGCTCGACTCTGCCGGCGCCCGCATCTTCAAGGATGTGACGCGCGACAACGTCGGCAAGCGCATGGCCATCCTGCTGATCGAAAAGGGCAAGGGCGAGGTCGTTACGGCGCCGGTGATCCGCACTGAAATCGGCGGCGGTCGCGTGCAGATTTCGGGCCGCATGAGCACGACTGAAGCAAGCGATGTTGCGCTGCTGCTGCGCGCCGGTTCGCTGGCCGCACCGATGGACATCATCGAGGAACGCACCATCGGCCCCTCGCTGGGCGCTGACAACATCAGCAAGGGCTTCCACTCCACCAGTTGGGGTTTCATGGCCATCGCGGTGTTCATGATGAGCTACTACCTGCTGTTCGGCCTGGTTTCGGTGCTGGCGCTGTCGGCCAACCTGCTGTTGCTGGTCGCGCTGCTCTCGCTGCTGCAAGCGACATTGACGCTGCCCGGCATCGCCGCTATCGCGCTGACGCTGGGCATGGCCATTGACGCCAACGTGCTGATCAACGAACGGGTGCGCGAGGAACTGCGCTTTGGCTCTTCGCCGCAGGCGGCGATCACCGCCGGCTACGAACGCGCCTGGGCAACGATTCTCGACTCCAACGTCACCACGCTGATCGCCGGCGTTGCGCTGCTGATTTTCGGCTCCGGCCCGGTGCGCGGTTTTGCGGTGGTGCATTGCCTCGGCATTCTCACCTCGATCTTCAGTTCAGTCGTCGTCTCGCGCGCCATGGTGAATGTAATCTACGGCCGCCGCCGCAAGCTCGACGGGCTGTCCATCGGACAGGTCTGGAAGCCGGGCGTCGTTGCCGACCCGGCCAGTTCGACCGCAGCAGCCAAATAAACCAGGGGATCGAAAATGGAATTCTTCCGCATCAGAAAAGACATCCCCTTCATGCGCCATGCGCTGGTGTTCAACATCATTTCGTTGCTCACCTTCCTCGCGGCCGTGTTCTTCCTCGCTACCCGCGGGCTGCATTTCTCGGTCGAGTTCACCGGCGGCACCCTGCTGGAAGTCGCCTACGCGCAGGCGCCCGATCTCGACAGCATCCGCAAGAAACTCGAAGCCGATGGTTTTGCCGATCCGCAGGTGCAAAACTTTGGCTCTTCGCGCGATGTGCTGATCCGCGTGCCTTTGACTAAAAATGAGGGCAAGGACACCGAATCGGCAAAAGTTGGCGAGCGGGTAATGGCGTCATTGCAAAAAGTCGGCGCTAGCGATACGGCAACGGCAACCACCAGCAATGCGCCCACACTCAAGCGCGTCGAGTTCGTTGGTCCGCAGGTGGGCAAGGAACTCGCCGAGGATGGCTCGCTGGCGTTGCTGCTGGTGATCATCGGCATCGTGCTTTACCTTGCCTTCCGCTTTGAATGGCGCTTCGCGGTCTCGGCCATCATCGCCAACCTGCACGACGTCATCATCATCCTCGGCGTCTTCGCCCTGTTCCAGTGGGAATTTTCGCTGCCAGTGCTGGCGGCGGTGCTGGCCGTGCTCGGCTACTCCGTCAACGAATCGGTCATCGTCTTCGACCGCGTGCGCGAAACCTTCAAGAAGAAGCGCGGCCTGTCCACGTCCCAGGTGCTCGACCACGCCATCACCAGCACCATCTCGCGCACCATCATCACCCATGGCTGTACCCAGGCCATGGCAACCTCGATGCTGGTTTTCGGCGGCGCGGCATTGCATTACTTCGCCATGGCGCTAACCATCGGCATCCTCTTCGGCATCTATTCCTCGGTGCTGGTCGCCAGCCCCCTCGTGATGTGGCTGGGCGTCTCGCGCGAACAGTTCATCAAGAAGCAGGCCGACAAGCCCGAAGGCATGACCGACGATGGCGCCTGCGTCTAAGCCACGGCCATGTGCGTAGGCATCCCTGGTAATCCGGTGCGCAACCGCCTGCGGATCTGGGATCTGCCGACGCGCGCTTTCCACTGGGCGCTCGCACTGCTCGTCGGGCTCGCCTTTCTTACCGGCTTTGTCGGCGGCAACGCGATGGTTTGGCACGGTCGGGCCGGCCTGGCCATCGCCGGGCTGCTGGCCTTCCGCCTCGTCTGGGGTTTCATCGGCTCCACCTACGCGCGTTTCAGCCAGTTCGTGCGCGGCCCGGCAGCGATCCGCGCTTATCTGGCGGGCCGCTGGCACGGCGTCGGCCACAATCCGCTCGGCGCGCTGTCTGTGCTGGGCCTGCTGGCCGTGCTTGCATTTCAGGTCGCCACCGGACTGTTCAGCAACGACGACATTGCCTTCAACGGCCCGCTCTACGCGCTGGTGGCGAACGAATGCAGCGGTACCCTGACCAGTCTCCATCAACTCAACGGCTGGCTGATCGGCGCGCTGATCGGCCTGCACATCGGCGCCATCGCCTTCTATGTTCGCGTAAAGAAGGTCAATCTGGTATTACCGATGATCCGCGGCTGGCAGGAACGTGGCGACAGCGAGGCCGATTCCGCCAGCGGTGGCGGCTTCATTGCCTTCGTGATTGCGCTGCTCATCGCGGCAGCGGTTGTCTGGGGCGCATCGGGCGCCTGGCTGCCCGCGCCACCGCCTGAAACGCCTGCGGCGGCTACTCCCGCCTGGTAATCAGCCAATGCTGGTGGTAAGGGCGAACCAGAGTCCCACCACGCCGAAGCCCAGCACCAGCAAGCCGGAAATCAATCGAACCGGGCGCGACTGGGCAAAACCGCGGAATCGTGCCAGCACATAACCCGCCAACAACAGGTTGGGCAGGGTGCCAAGACCGAAGGCCAGCATCGTCGCGGCGCCCCGCCACGGCGAACCGGCCGCCATGGCCGATACCAGTGCGCTATACACCAGCCCGCAGGGCAACCAGCCCCACAGTACACCCAGGGGAAAAGCCTGCGCCACGGTGCGCGCTGGCAGAAAGCGCCCGCTGAGCGGCTGGATGCGCCGCCACAATCCCTGCCCGGCCCGTTCAATCGGGGCCAGCACGACGGAGAAGCCCGCAAGATAGAGACCCATCGCGACCAGCATGAGATTGGCCAGCACATAGAGGGTCAGACGCAACGGTTCTGCCGCCGGGCCGGCCACGGCGCCAAGGCTGCCGAGCAGGCCAACCAACGCGCCGGCCATGCCATAACTGGCGATGCGGCCGCCGTTGTAGGCCAGATGCAGCAGCCAGCCCGGCTGCGTGCGTTCTTTTGAGTCCGGGCGCTGCATGGCCAGCGCCCCGACAATGCCGCCGCACATGCCGATGCAGTGGCCGCCGCCCAGCAGGCCGATCAGGGCCATGGCGAAGAGGCCCGACTCAGGCAAGTGTTGTTTCCCGGCGGCGCGGCAAGCTCAGATAACCTTGGAGTAACGCGCGCGCTCGCGGTCGGTGCGCAGGTAATGATCGAAAGCCATGGCGATCACCCGCACCAGCATGCGGCCCTTGGGCAGCACGGTGATCCAGTGGCTGTCGATGGACAACAGGCCGGCTTCTTCCATCTCGCGCAGGGCGGCAAGCTCAACGGCGAAGTAGGACTTGAAATCGATCAAATGGGCGATCTCGATGGATTCGATCGAGAGTTCGAAATGGCACATCAGCGCCTGGATAATGGAACGACGCAGCAGATCATCGGCCGTGAGTTCCAGCCCGCGCATCACCGGTAACTGATTGCGATCAAGCGCGTCGTAGTACTCGTCAAGCGTGCGGAAGTTCTGGCAATAGGTCGGACCAACCTTGCCGATGGCCGATACGCCAAGCGCCAGCAGATCGGCTTCGGCGTGGGTCGAGTAACCCTGGAAATTGCGGTGCAGCCGGCCTTGCCGCTGCGCTACCGCCAGTTCGTCGTCGGGCTTGGCGAAGTGGTCCATGCCGATGAAAACGTAACCGGCATCGGTCAGGCGGCGAATCGCCAGTTGCAGGATTTGCAGCTTGGTGTCGGCCGAAGGCAACTCGCTTTCGTTGATGCGTCGCTGCGGCTTGGCCAGCCCCGGCAGGTGCGCATAGTTGTAGATCGACAGCCGGTCGGGCGACAGCTTCAGCACTTCGTCGAGCGAATGATCGAAGCTGATGACACTCTGTTTCGGCAGCCCGTAGATGAGATCGACCGAGATGCCCTTGAAGCCGAATTCGCGCGCCGCGTCGATAACCACCCGTGTCTCTTCGAGGGTCTGGATGCGGTTCACCGCCTGCTGCACCGCCGGCTCGAAATCCTGCACGCCGACGCTCATGCGGTTGAAGCCGAGTTCGGCCAGCAGTTTCACGGTTTCGCGATCAACCTTGCGCGGATCGACCTCGATGGAATATTCGCCGTTGGGCAGCATCTTGAAGTGGTGGTTGATCAGCTCCATCAGGCGCCGCATCTCGTCGTGCGCAAGGAAGGTCGGCGTACCGCCACCCCAGTGCAACTGGATCACGTCGTGGCTGCCATCCAGCGCCGCCGCCTGCATTGCCAGTTCCTTGCCGAGGTACTTGATGTACTTGGCGGAACGGCCGTGATCCTTGGTGATGATCTTGTTGCAGGCGCAGTAGTAGCAGATCGTATTGCAGAAAGGTATGTGAACGTATAATGAAAGGGGTCGGCTGATGCCACCCACCGTTCGTTTTGCCAGCCACATTTTGTAGGCGTCGGAGCCAAAGGCTTCGACAAAACGGTCGGCCGTGGGATACGAGGTGTAACGCGGTCCATTCACGTCGAAACGACGAATGACCTGCGGGTCGAAAACGAGTTCTTGGTAGTTGCTGGCCATCCGATCAACCTTGACGGCTGAGCCGCCTTGAAACAGGTGGCCAAGATGCCGGAAGCACGGGAAAACGGCGTTGACACAGATCAAAGGGGTTGAAGGCAGGTCAAACGGCGGCGCGGAAAGCGAGCGCGGCCACGAACCCAACAATGGGACGCCCATGCCCATTCACGCCCTCAAGGCCGCCTGTTCCCAGTGCAATTTACAGGAACTTTGCCTGCCACTCGGTCTGACGGAAGGCGAAATTCAACGGCTCGAAACGCTGGCGTCCACCCGCCGCAAACTCAAGCGTGGCCACCATCTTTACCGCACCGGCGCCCCCTTTGAGGCGATTTACGCCATCAAGACCGGTTTCTTCAAGACCGACGTTTTGATGGAAGACGGGCGCGATCAAGTAACGGGTTTCCAGATGGCCGGGGAAATTCTCGGCATGGATGGCATCAGCCTCGAAGCGCACTCCTGCAACGCAGTCGCGCTCGAAGACAGTGAGGTTTGTATCATTCCTTTCGCTCAGCTTGAGCAACTTTCAAGCGAAATCCGCACCTTGCAGCGCCATTTCCACAAGGTGATGAGCCGCGAAATCGTGCGCGACCATGGCGTGATGATGCTGCTGGGCACCATGCGCGCGGAGGAACGCCTCGCCGCCTTCCTGCTCAACCTGTCGCAGCGCTTCACGGCGCGCGGCTATTCGTCCGCCGAGTTCCACCTGCGCATGACCCGCGAGGAAATCGGCTCCTATCTCGGCCTCAAGCTTGAAACCGTCAGCCGCGCCTTTTCGCATTTTCAGGACAGCGGTCTGATCGGCGTACAGCAAAAGCACATCCGCATTCTGGATAGCGCCGGCCTCAAGGCGGTGCTCAGTCGCACGTCGCCCCCGGTCGCCGCCATCCCGATCGCCGCCGCGTAGAAAGAACTCACACAGCCGCCGCACAATTCATCGGGATTCCGAATCTCGCCCGGAATTGCGTCCGTCGTGCCGTACCGCTAGCGCCGACTTTTTACGGCGCGCACCCCAGCCAGCCCCGCCCGCACTTCGCGAGAGCGACCCAGGCCTGCCCTAGCGCCAGGCCGCCGTCGTTGGGTGGCACCTGGCGGGCTTCCAGTACGTCGATGTCCTTGCTTTCGAGTTCGTGGCGCAGCGCGGCGGCAAGAATGGCGTTGAGGAAGCAGCCGCCACCCAACGCCACGCAGCGTATGCCCGTTTTCGCCGCCGCCAGCAGTACCCATTGAGCCAGTGCTTGCGCCAACGTCGCATGAAACAGCGCCGCGCCAAAACCAGCGGCGCGTGCATCACTCTGGTCGGCCAACCGGTTCAGCAATGGCGCGAGATCCAGCGTGCCGTCGGGGGCGATGACATAGCCAGCGGCCAGCGGCGCAACCGGTCCGTGGTTTTCGGCCAGACCTTCGAGCAGTATCGCCGCCTGGCCTTCGTAGGCCGTCACCTCGCGTACGCCGAGCAGGCCCGCGGCGGCGTCGAACCAGCGGCCACAGCTCGATGTCGGCGGACAATTCACCCCGCGTTCCAGCATTTGCCGTATCGCTAGCGCCGACTTTTTGGGGAACCTGCTTTCAATCTCGCCGCCACGGCCCAGCAGGTGCAGTGCCGCCGCCGCCATGCGCCAGGGTTCGCGCGCGGCGCGGTCGCCACCGGGCAGGGCAATCTCGCGCAGGTGGCCAAGCCGTTGAAATCCGGCGTCATCGAGCCGCAGCAATTCACCGCCCCAGATGCCGGCCGCCACCCCGCCTGTTTCTCCCAGTCCGACGCCATCAAGCGCGAGGCCGAGCAGGGGGTCATCGATTCGCTGCTCGGCGGCGATGGCGGCGATATGGGCATGATGATGCTGCACGGCGACCGTCCGCAAGCCGCGTTCGGCGGCAAAGCCAGTCGCAAAGCGCGTGCTGAAAAAATCCGGATGCAGGTCGTGGGCGACGATCTCCGGCTTGACCTCCAGCAAATCGAGCAGGCGGTCCACGGTTTCTTCGAGCATGGCCCGGGTCGGCGCATTATCAAGATCGCCGATGTGCTGCGAGATAAACGCTTCGTCGCCGCGCGTAACGCAAATCGTGTTCTTGAGAAAGCCGCCGACGGCCAGCACCGGCGGGCCCGCCCGCGCCAGTTTGATCGCCCGCGGGGTATAGCCCCGGGAACGGCGGATGAATTGCGGCGCGTTGCCCGCCAGCCGCATCACGCTGTCGTCGCAACGGGTGACGATGGCGCGGTCGTGCGTAAGCATCGCATCGGCGATGCCGGCCAGCCGTCGCCGGGCTTCATCGTCGTCACGCACAATAGGCTCGCCGCCAGGGTTGGCGCTGGTCATCACTAGTGCCAGCGACTGCGGCGCGAGCAGCCAGTCGGTGCCAACGGGGCGCCCCGCCGCTTCGTGGAACAGTAGCCAGTGCAGCGGCGTGTAGGGCAGCATGACGCCAAGCCAGGCCAGCCCAGGCGCGACGCCGCTGAATGGCGCATCATCGCCCGCCGCATTGTCGGCTACGTGGTCGGCCGCATTGCCTGACGCATTGCCTGTGTTAAGGCGTCGCTGCTTGCGCAATAGCACGACGGGTCGTTCGGCCGCCTCGAGCAGCGCCTGTTCGGCCGCGCTGGTTGCCGCATGGGGCGCAAGGCTCGCGACATTGGCCAGCATCACGGCAAAGGGTTTTTCCTCGCGCTGCTT
>JAIFMO010000096.1 GCA_020048435.1 Sulfuritalea sp. | reverse complement strand
TGGGGCAAAGGAATGGTCCGGCATCACGTCGTAAGCCAGGACTTTCATATCCATGCCGAGGGCGAACCTTGCGACCAGCCGGCCGATGTTGCCGCAGCCAATCAACCCCAGGGTCCGGCCGATGAGTTCGATGCCTTTGCGCCGCTCCCATCCGTCGGCTTTGAGGTATTTATCGCTCCAGGGAACCCAACGCGCCAATGAGAGAATGTGGGCCATGGCAAGTTCAGCCACGCCGCGCGAATTGGAGCCGCTGGCTTTGCAGACCACAACGCCCAGCCGTTGTGCGGCGACCAAATCCACATTCTCCACACCCACACCGTTCCGACTGATGACCTTGAGATCCCTGGCAGCTTCGAGGACTTGGGCGCTCACCTTTTCGACGCCCGCCAGATATCCCACGCAACCCGGCAGCAACCGGAGCAGGTCCTCCTCGGTGGGTTGTTGGCCCGCGGCAGGAAAGGCCAGTTCAAAACCCGCCGCCTCCAGTTTTGACAGGGAGGGGTGACCTGCAGCAGTCAAGGATCGTGGAGTGATCAGGATTTTTTTCAGGGTTCAATCCTTTCCTGTCCTTGACGAATGAAAACACGTTTGGGAAATCCTTCCGTGGCGATGTCGCCGTAATTATGGCCGGCCTCGGCAGGATACACGCAAAATGAAATCAGCGGTTCGGCGCCGGTGTTGATGGAGCGGTGCGCCCAGTGTGGCGGCACATAGACCATGCGGTGGCGGCGCATCGGCTCCGCCACCGACTGACCAGCCGCAGTCTTCATCATCATGTAACCCTGGCCACGGAGGCAGAGATAAACCTCCGCCGTGCCGCTGACGACGTGATAGTGGCCTTTCGTCATAAAGCACTCGGCGCCGACGCGGCCGGGATAGAGCTTGCTGATGCAGAGCAGCAGGTGGCCATACTGCTCCGGGATGATTTTCTCGAAGACTTCGTAGTGGATGGGGTCGCCTTGTGCGATTAATTGATCGAGTGCCGCTTCCTCCTGGTAATAGCCGCGCATGTCGGAGGCCCTCCGTTGCAAGACCCGATCCGGCTCGCACATGGTGCCTTCGATCAGATCAATGTCTATGCCCCACGGATGCATCAGGTCGTTTGGGATGGTTACCTTTGCGCGGTTCATCGGGCCTCCTTTGCAATCCGGGAAATCTCGTCGAATGGCGGGCCGTCGACCGGGATGTCCACAGCAAACACTTCCGCAATCACGCGGGTCCAGCCGTGAATGAAATAAACCCAGCCGTCCTCGACGGTCAGGTGTCGCTGCTTTTTCTGAGCGCGCGCCTGATCAAGGAACACGAGGTCGCCGCGATAATTGAAATCCCAGGCAAAACCTTGTTCGGGAAACCGACCGGTGCTGGTAAGGGGCGAACCGGGAGCGTCCTTGCCCAGGCCAGTCGCATTCATCACCAGCGAACCGGGTTTGAGTTTTCCGAGGAGCGCATCGTTGTCTTCCGGGCGCGGAGTGTGGTGGTATTCGACCGGAACGGGCGAGCCGAGTTGGTGATGGATTTCTTTTATCTCAACCAAGCGCGGCGCGCTGCGGTTGGAGACGATGATTCGGGCCGGGCGATTTGCGCCATGGCCGCGCCGGTCTTCCGCCAATGGTCTTTCGGCAGGAAGGCATCGAGTCCCAAGCCGCTCGTGATGGGATCCTTGGCATGGCCGCGAAGTTTCCCTTCGCGCTTGGAAATGCAACTAATCTCCCCCATCAACGCCGCATAAGGATCGAGGAATTCGAACAAGTCGCGGCACGCCTTGAGGAGGTCGAGCTTGTGAGTGGTGACCAGCGCGCCTTTGGACAAGGGATCGCGTTTGATGAACTCGACGGCGCGACGGTATACCGCGGGTTCATCGTGCCATTTGCAGTCGATACCCCGGATGGCAACCTCCCCCAACCGGAGATGTTCGGCCCAGCGCGGGAACACCTTCATGATGGACGACTGGCCGGTCGTCATCCCGATGAAATAGAGCGTGGGTATCGTCGCGGGACGATACTGCGTATTGGCCGTGGCCTGAATTGATTCTGTCATAGTTGTCACGGTCAGCAAAATTTGATGCGGGAAGCAGTGATCAGTACCGCAGCAGACACTTCACGACTTGGCCATCGCGGACGGCGGCCAAGGCGCTAGCGATGTTCTCCATCGGGAACTCGTGCGTGACGAATTCCGATGCCTTCAGTTGGCCGGTGCGGATCCACTCGCACAGCGGCTTCTGGGCTTCGCGCTCGCGCCAACGGGTCGGCCACTGGTGGATATAAAGGTTGAAGTTGTACGGCCCGGTCGATTTGGCGAGGTTCAGGCCGGGCGCGACGATGACGCCATAAACGCAGATGGAGCCGCCCATTTTGATGAGTGGTAGCGCCGAATTGATGATCGCCTCGCCGCCAACCGCGTCAATCACGGCGTCGAGGGTCCGGCCCATTTGTTCCTGCAAACGGGGCAGGTCATCCCTGCCGAACACCGCATCGGCACCCATCTTCAGCGCGCGTTCGCGCTTGTGCAACCGCGACTCCACAACACCAACCCAACTCAAGCCAAGCAGCTTGCCGAACTTGGCGAAACTCAATCCCACCGGCCCGCCGCCAACCACCAGGACGCGGTCGCCTGCTTTCAAGTTGAAATCACCAAAAGCGCCATACACTTCCCGCCAAGTGCAAAGCAGTGCGGCTTCCTCGGCGGGAATGTCCGGATCAACACGGCGTTGAATCTCGTAGCACTCGAACCAGCCGTGCGCGGCGTCGGCAACGCCGTCCGCCACCATGGCGTCATGATCGTTGGCCAGCACGAAGTCGCAGAAGCCGCCCCAACCGCTGGCGAAGCGCGGGTCGGAGAACTCGAACAAGAGGCTGCCGATGACACGATCGCCGACCTTGAAATTGCGGACCTTGGAGCCAACGGCCTCAACAATGCCGGCGCCCTCGTGGCCCAGAATCAGGGGGTATTTCTCCACACCGGGGAAATGGCCACTCACGAGCTTGCCGTCGGTGGCATTGCACAGGCAGGCCACCTCGGTCTTTACCAGCGCCTGGTATGGGCCCGGCGTGGGTTGCGGCAATTGGACCAGTTCGACTTTTCCGGGTTCGATGACGGCGATGGCTCTCATGGTGTTTTCCTGTGGTTCAAGCAAGTTTGGCGAGGTCTTCGTAAACCTCCACCAGCGCGCGATAGGATTTTTCGAGCACGGGCGAAAGCCGGGCGTAGCGGGTTTGGGTCTCAGGGTTCGGCTGTGAAACGTGCTCCACGTTGATGAAGCGATGGATCACTTCGAAGTCTTTGAACAAGCCGACCGCCACGCCACCAATGACGGCCGCCCCCATGGAAGTGGCTTCTTCGAGAAAGTTCAACGACTCGACGCGGCAGCCATAAATGTCGGCCATCATCTGGCGCCACACCGCGCTCTTTGCCCCCCCGCCGATCACCTTGATGACGTCGATCGGGACGTGCTCGCGAAAGATGTTCACGATGAGGCCGAGGTTCATCGTGATGCCCTCCATCACGGCACGAAGAACGTCCTCGCGGCGGCTGGCGAGGTTCAAGCCGATGAACGCGCCGCGGGCATTCGGGTTCCACCACGGCGTGCGCTCGCCCAGCATGTAAGGCAGGAAAAGAATACCGTTGGCGCCTGGCGGAGATTTCCGGATGGCCTCATCAATCAGGGCGTAAGGACTGGCACCTTTCGCGGCGGCCGCAGCACATTCGCTGGTGCAGATCACTTCCTTCAGCCACTGAAAACTGGAGCCTGCCGTCTGCATCGTACCGGAGGGATGCAGGTAACCCGGCACGCAATGCGCCCAGTTCATGGTGCGCATTTGTTCGTCCACGATGGGCTTCGTCACGGTCAGCGCGATCCAACTGGAAGAGCCGAGATAATTGTAAGCCGTGCCGGGCTTGATGCAGCCGACGCCGACGCCGGCGCAACTGCCGTCGCCGCCGCCCACGGCCACCGGCGTGCCAGCCTTCAACCCGGTCGCCGCCGCCGCCGCCGTGGTGACTTCGCCGAGCACGCGCGAAGAATCCATCGGCTCTGGAAACATCATGCCGTCCACCCCGGCGAGGTTGATGATCCGGTCGGACCACTGGAATGAGTTCAAGTCGAACGCATTGGTGCCGGACGCGTCGGAGTAGTCGGTGGCCATTTGGCCGGTCAGACGGAAGTTGATGAAGTCCTTCGCGCAGAGCGTGCGGTGGGTTCGCGCATAGATTTCCGGCTCGTGGTCTCGAATCCACATGAGCTTCTCCAAGGAGTACGAGGGGCTCACGCGGTGTCCCACGATGCCGTAGAAGCTCTTCAAATCAATTTGCTCCAGAATGCGCGCAGCCTGCCTGGACGCGCGCTGGTCGCAGTAGAGGATGGATGGGCGCAGCGCTTCGCCGCGTTTATCCACCACGGTGCAGCCCATCATCTGGCCGCTGAGCGTCACGGCGGCGATGTCGGCGGCGTTGACTTGCGCGACCAGCACCTGCGTGGATTCGCAGACCGCCTTCCACCAGTGCGCGGGATCCTGTTCCGCCCAGTTGCCGTTGAAATAGTTGGTGAGGTAAGGCACGGTGCGGCTGGCCACGAGGCGACCTTCATCATCGTAGAGCGTGGCTTTGTTGCCGCTGGTGCCAAGGTCGTGAGCGAGAAGATATTTGGGCATGGCGGCGGGAGGTTACTTGTAGCCGAAAAGATTCGCACCGGTCCAACCCACGAGTCCAAGGACGCCGCCGCCGACAATGCCACCAAGAATCATTGCGAGAACCCGGGGCAGACTTTCCCGCACGAGCGCGCCCCGCTCACCCCGTTTGCCCAGGAACAAGCTGTGACACCAGAGTCCGATGGCAATGCACGTACCCATGTCCACCCACGGGGCGGCGCCTTTGAAGCCTTGGTAAATCAAGCCGAACTGTTTCGTGCCGCCGTCGGGGTGCGCAAGGCCCTCAGGATTGATGCCGAAGCCGGGCAGCTTGTGGTTCACCACCCAGAAGGTGCCGACAATGATGGCCGAGCAAAGCATCCCGCCCTTCGGCCCAAAGTCCTCCACCAGTTTGCCCCAGCAAATGATGACCACGAACGTCACACAAAACGCACCGAAGATCGTCGTTATGGCGCTCACGGGGGACATGCCGAGCGTGTCCGAGTAGGTTGAAAGGAATTGATGCATGGTTCAGTCGGCTCAGGATTACTTCTTGTCGGATTGGCCGTTGTAGCGGGGCAAAACCTGTTTAACGACCACGGCGCAGCAAATCATCGTTGGCAGGGCTTGGGTCGGAACAGCGTCGAAACGCACCACGGCCCAAGCGATGCCCGCAGCTGAAATGGCGAACCCCTGGTCGGCCCACAGCATTCCCGGCGGATTCTCTATCACGCCCAGCCAGTGGTTCATGTACCACATAATGCTGATGATGATAGTGGCGGCGAGCCAGCCGCCCATGATGCCGTAGCTCTTCCACATTTCCGGCCAAATGGCGAAGCAGGCAGCGCCACAGATCGCGGCGCCGGTGAAAGTGGAGAAATGCTTTTTCCAGTTCATGGGTTTGGGGGCTTGGGGTTGGTTGAGATCAATCGCATTGCTAAAATCGAGCGGTTACTTGAGCAGGCTCAGCACCGACATCGTCGCGGGCTTGTCGCGTTGGGTGTTGACCTTGTCACGATGCTCCGGGCCAAACACTGCATCGAAGTTCGACACCACGATCTTGCCGTTCCACA
>JAIFMO010000062.1 GCA_020048435.1 Sulfuritalea sp. | reverse complement strand
GGCGTTTTATGCGACGACAAAGGCGCTGTGGGGCGAGGGGCAGAAGTATCGGCCGCTGACGGGTTTCCCTGCCGCGATGCCGTATTTTTGCCTGCGGGTGCCGACGGGCGGTGGCAAGACCTGGCTGGCGGCGAAGAGCCTGAAGTTGGTGAATGACCAGTTGCTGCGTTGCGAGCGCAGCGTGATTTTGTGGCTGGTGCCGTCGAAGCCGATCCGCGAACAGACCTTGCGCGGCCTCAAGGGGCGCGAGCATCCGTATCACACCGCCTTGCGCGAGGCGGGGCCGGTGACGGTGCTCGATCTGGACGAGGCGAAAAGCCTGACGCTCGCGACGCTGGACACGTCGACCGTGGTAATCGTCGCCACGCGCCAGGCGTTTCAGGTGGAAGATGCCGAAAGCCGCAAGGTGTATGAGTCATCCGGTGCGTTGATGCACCATTTCGACGGCCTGACCACCGTGCAACGGGCAAGCCTGTTGCAGGAAGGCGAGACGACGCCGTATTCGCTGGCCAACGTGCTGCGTCTGCGCCGCCCCTTCGTCATCGTGGACGAGGCGCACAACAACCGCACGCCGCTGGCCTTCGACATGCTGGCGCGCTTCAATCCGTCGGGTGTGCTGGAACTGACCGCGACGCCGGATCTGGAGCGGACGCCGTCCAATGTGCTGCACAGTGTTTCTGCCGGCGAATTGAAGGCCGAGCAGATGATCAAGCTGCCGGTGTTGCTGGAAGCGGAGCCGAACTGGCAGCAGTGCCTGGCCGATGCCATCGCGCGGCGGGAAGGCTTGCAGGCGCTGGCCGAGCAGGAATTGCGCCGTACCGCTACCGCCGACTTTTCGGCGGGACGCTATCTGCGGCCCATCGTGTTGATCCACGACAATCAGCGCATTCCGGCCGAGCAGATTGTCGTGGCCACCGGCGAAGAGCACGGGCTGGAAGAAATCGACGCGAAGTATCCGCTAGGGATTGCCGACCCGGCGTGCCCGGTGCGTTTCATCATCACGCAAAAGGCGCTGGCCGAGGGCTGGGATTGCCCGCATGCCTATATTCTGGTGAGCATGGCGGCGGTGCATTCCTCCACCGCCGTCGAGCAGTTGCTCGGCCGTGTGTTGCGCCAGCCGCAAGCGCGGCACTTCGAGAATGCGGCGCTCAACCGCGCCTATGCCTTCGTCGTCTCGGCCAACTTCGCCGAGACGGCCGCACATCTGCGCGAGCGGCTGATTGCCGGTGCGGGCTTCGAGCGGCGCGAGGTGCGCGAGTTTGTTACCGCCGCCAAGTCCGATCAGGCGCTGCTTGATCTGGCTGGCTGGGGCGAGCGGGCGACGCTGCATCCTGTCGTCGTGGCTTTGTCGGAAAAGCCGGAAATAAAGGCACTGCCAAAGCCATTGCGCGAAAAGCTTGCCTGGGACGATCTGGCCGCGACGCTGACGATTGCGCGACCGCTCGATGGCGCGGAAACCGCTGCGTTGCAACAAACGGTGGTTTCCATCCCGGCGCGGGAGGCGATTGCCGCTGCCGCTTTGCAAAGTCGAACGACGGCCATCGAGTTTTTCCAGACGCCGGCCGAGTTGGGCGAGCGTTTCGTGGTGCCGCACTTGTGTTTGCGCCATGACGCGAGTGCGCAGCCGACACTTTTCGATGACCCCGAGGTGCTGGAATATCCGTGGGATTTATCGCCCTACGATGCGGCACCGACGGCGGACGACCTACAACGGCTGAGCGTAGGGCTCAAGGTGAGCGAGGGCGGCGAGATTGACTTCGACGCGGCCACCGGCACACTGCAACAACATTTCATCGCCGACCTGCAACGCGACCTGGGCCTCGTCTATCGTCCCGAGCATTGGGATGCGGTGAAGCTCGCAGCCTGGCTGGCGAAGAATCTGCCTGAGCCGTCGCTAACGCACGCGGCCAAACAGGCCTTCATCGCCCATTGGCTGGGCGAACTCTTGCACCAGCCTGGATTCGATCTGGCACGCGCCAATTTGCAGAAATATCTCCTGCGCGATTTGATCGAGGCGCGAGTGAAGGCCTTGCGCCTGTCGGCCATCGCGCTGACTTACCAAAGCGTGTTGTTCGGCGACGATCGTGCGACCCGCGTGGCGGTAAGCGCGGCGCAGGTCTTCGAGTTCCACCCGCATGCTTATGCGCCGACGCGCGATTACGATCCGAAAGCGACCGGCGTGGTGTTCCGCAAGCACTTTTACGGCCGCGTCGGCGCCTTCGATAGCGAAGAGGAGTTCGCCTGCGCGGTGCAGCTCGACCAGTGGGCGCAGGCCGGGCGTATCCGCTTCTGGGTGCGTAATTTGGTGCGCCGCGAGGGTTGTGCGTTCTTCCTGCAAAAGGCGCAGGGCCGTTTTTACCCGGATTTTGTCTGTCTGCTGCCGGACAGCTCGGTACTGGTGGTCGAATACAAAGGGGCGGATCGCTGGAATGACGCGGCGGACGACCGGCTGATCGGCGACCTGTGGGCCGAATTATCCGATGGGCGCTGCCGTTTCGTTATGGTGCGCGACAAGCGCTGGGACATGATCGAAGCAACGCTGAGCTGATGCCCCACCATATTCTCAACGTCCCGAAAGACGGCGTGATCCTGGCTTTCAATGCCGCGTTGAACGGGCGCGGTATTGTGGCAGACGAAGCGCAACAGGCGGCCGCCACCCGCTTGCAAACGTTCTACGACGACCTACTTGCATTCAAGGCGACGCGGCGCACGAAGCTCCGGAAGCTGTTCCTGCGGCCGGAATTGCCCAAGGGCGTCTGGTTCTGGGGGGGCGTCGGGCGCGGCAAGAGCTTCCTGATGGATTGCTTCTTCGACGCGGTGCCTTACCGGCGCAAGCGGCGGGTGCATTTTCACGCCTTCATGCGCGAAGTGCATGAACGTTTGCGCGCCCACAGGAACGAGGCCGATCCGCTGGCACGGGTGGCGGCGCGGGTGGCGCGGGAAACCCGGTTGCTGTGTTTCGACGAATTCCACGTCGCCGACATCGCCGATGCCATGATTCTCGCCCGCCTGATGGCGGCGCTGTTCGAAGCCGGCGTGCTGTTTTGCATCACGTCCAACTATCCCCCCGACGGCCTTTATCCCAACGGACTCCAGCGCGAGCGGCTGCTGCCGACCCTCGCGCTGTTGAACGAGCGGCTCGACGTCATCGAAATCGATGCCGGCATCGACTACCGCTTGCGCACTCTCGAGCACGCTGCGGTTTTCCACATACCGATTGACGCCGCCAGTGAAGAACGGCTGCGCGCCGCCTTCATACAGATCGCCGGCGGCGAAGGCTATGCACAGCCGTTGATGCTCATGCAGCGCGAACTCCAAGTGATCCGCCGCGCGCCCGGCGTGCTCTGGTGCGACTTTGCCACGCTCTGCGGCGGGCCGCGCTCACAAAACGACTACCTGGATATTGCGCACACCTTTCACACCGTTTTCCTGTCCGGCGTGCCGGCAATGGCGCCGGAACAGGCTGCCGCCGCGCGCCGTTTCACCTGGTTGGTCGATGTGCTTTATGATCATCGTGTGAAACTGATTCTTACCGCCGCCGTTCCCGCCGAAGCCCTCTACACGCGCGGGACGCAATCCAGCGAATTCCAGCGTACCGTCTCGCGCCTCGCCGAGATGGGTTCGCACGAATATCTTGCCAGTGCGCATCGTCGCTTCGAGACGCACGCCTACACCCTTTCCGATGCGCCCGAGAGCGAAACCCCATGAAAACCATCAATCGATACCTGTTGGTATCGCTGGCCCTTGCCCTGGTTGTTGCCGCCGCCGCGCTGGCGGTGGCGAGCTATTTCCTGTTCGAGCGGCAGTCGCGCGAGCAGGAGCTGAGCCGGCAACAGGTGATGATCGAAAACCGTGCCCGCGTGCTGAACGAGACCTTCCTGCAAGCGTTGCGCCGCCTTGAGCTCGCCCGCGATGATGCGCTGGCGCGCCTGGATGGACAGCGCAAGGAGGATTCGCCGATTCGCCTGGGCCACGACACGGTCGTGCGCGAGGATGGCAGCTTGCGCTCGCGCGAGGATCGCTTCGATCCAAAATGGGAGCCGGGTATTTTTGCGCCCGCCGGACTGGAACTCGACGAAGACCTCAAGCACCGCATCGTGACTTTCCGCGACACCGCCAATCTGTTTGGCCAGGCGTGGCGCAAGGATTATTCCAATATCTGGTTCGCCGGGCCCGAGGGCTGGCTGGTGGCCTATTGGCCGGTTTACCCCTGGACGGAAAAGCTTGCCGCCGGGCACAAGCTGGCTGGCGAGGCCTGGTTCGCGGGTGCCGCGCCGGCCAAGAATCCGGGTAAGGGGCCGGTGTGGGGCATGGCCCGCGTCGACCCGAGCGGCAAGACCAGTTCGGTGACGCTGAGCCTGCCGTTGTATGTCGGTGATAGCTTCATCGGTGTCATTGCCGAGGATGTGCCGCTGCTGCGCATGGCGGAGGCCATGGTTCTCGACGAGACGGGCAGCGAGGCCGGCTTGACGCGCCTGGTGTTTGGAACCGATGGATCGATCATCGCCATGAGCGGCCGTACCGACGACATCGCAGCCTCGGGCGGCAGCCTCAAGGCGGATGATAACAAGAAGGGGGCCGTGCCTTCGGCGGCTTCGGCCATCGCCGCCATTCAGGCCCACGGCGAGACGCTTGGCCGTGTGCACGATGCCGTGGGTGGCCAGTATGCCGTCTATGCCACCCTGGGCAAGCTGCCCTGGACGCTGGCCGTATTGGTGCCCAATGCCCGCATCAAGGGCGGCGCGCCTGGTTCGGCGTTGCTTGTGGGCGGTATTGCGCTGTTTTGCGGGCTGCTGATACTGGTGTTCATCGCGCGACAGGTGCGTGTGTCGATTCTTGTTCCGCTCCGGCAACTGACCGCCGCCGTGGCCTCGATCACGCATGGCCATGCCGACGTGGTGCTGCCCACCGGTGCACGCGGTGAAATTGCCGATCTGGCCAACTCATTGATTCCAATGCAGGAATCTGTTGCCGCCCAACTCGATGCTGCCCGTCAGGAAAAAATGGCGCTGATGGATCAACTCGCCGCCGCCAAAGAAAAGGCGGAGTCGACCCAGCGCCGTCTCGATGAAGAAACCATCGTGGCGGAAGATCGGGCCAACCGCCTCAAGGATATCGAGCAGCGTTACAACGCCCTGATGCAGCAGAGCGTCAGCATGGCCGGGGAAAATGGTACGGAGGCCACGGGTGATGGCGGCGACTTGAGTGACGTCACGATGGATGCCTTCGCCCAGGATGAGGCGGCAACTATACAAGCGGAACCCGAACCCGACGGCGCCGTTGCCCTGCCGCTGGAGGGCTTCTAACCGCGGCACCAGCGCACAGCCCTGATCGAGCAAAATATCTCAACGCAACTTGAATTCGAGCCCGCGGAGCCTCATAATCCGGGCATGGTCGTAATTCCGGCGACCCGGAAGCGTTCTGGACGCGGGTTCGATTCCCGCCACCTCCACCACTGGGGGGGTGTACTGGTTTCGACAGGGCGTAGAAGGTAAGCAGGCGGCTCGAGAGGCGACGGACGTAATCCGCGCAAAACCACAAACGCCAACGATGAGCGTTTCGCAATTGCCGCTTAAGGCATGCTGAGGATGTAGCCGTCCAATAAACAGAATGGCTATCGGCGGGAGCTTCGGCTCCCGTCGTCATTTTACGAGTCAGTCAGTTTTCAGTCATTGCGCCAGCCGAGTTCAATAACCCGAGGGATAACCATGAAACATCGTGGGAAGATTTCCGTTCAGGAACTGTTCATCTACACCATTGTCCTGAAGATCGGCGCCACCCTGCTCGGCTGGTGGCTCGGTGATCGGTGGATTCTCAGCTTCGTTGTTCCTTTGCTGATCATGAGCGCCTATGTTTTTGGTGGGCTGTGGTGGCGGGACAAGGAGGCGGTCTCGGATGAAAAATTCGCCGATAGTTGCTACTACCTTGGTTTCATCTTCACCATCAGCTCGATCATCGTTAGCTTGTTCGATCTGCCCGGGTTGCAGACTGGCGGGAAACTGGAAGACATCGCAGTGCGCTTTGGCGCCGCCATGGTCAGCACGGTGTTCGGCCTGATCGTGCGCGTTTATCTGGTCAGCTTCCGCAAGGATATTGGCGACATCACGCGAGCGATCGAAGATGACCTGCTAGAAGCGGAACGGGTTTTCCGCACGCACCTGGGTGCGGCCGTCGAAAAGTTGCACGAGTTTAACGAGGTCGTTGACGGAGCTGCCCGCAAAGTGGTGTCGCGGATGGAACTCTCCATCGAGGAGACGGCAAAGTCCAATACCGCCGAGTTCACGCGACTCTTCGACAATATCGGCCAACAGATCACCGAATCGTCGCAACGGTCTTTGCAAAACCTGGATGCTTCGTCGGCGGATCTGCGCAAGTCGCTTCAACTCTACGCCACTTCGCTTGTCGTCACGGCCAAGCACCACGAGGCGAAGCTAAACCAGTTTTCAGAGAATATGACCGGCAAGGTGGATACCTTCTCCTATGCAATCGGCAGCTCGCTGACCGGCTTGACGCAGAAGATTGACGATTTTTCGGCCGCGCTCAACAAGAACTTGAACGGCCTGACTTTTCCGGCCCAGTTGTTCGCCGACGAGATAAAGCCCGCCACCCTGGAACTTCGGAACTCACTTGCAACGGTCGTCGCGCAGGTCAACGGATTTGCCGGCAACCTTGAAGCCGAGTCGCGGCGAATTGCCAGTTCCCTGCATGCGGTGCCGGACTCGGTATCGGCGGCGACCGAAAAAATTCGCAAGGCTGTCGACCAGCAGTCGAAGACCATCGACAAGGTAAATGCCCAGGAAGAGGTGCTGCTGAAACTGGCGAACAACGTGAAGTATTTTGAAATCGCGCTCGAACGGGCGATGTCCGGGCTTGATGAACAGCGCAAGGCGGTGACGGATCTGGCTGCCGCCGTGGTTACCGTAACGACGGATCATCGCGTCTTGCAGGATATTGCCTCCGGGCAAACGGCTGCCTCCCGCCAGTTGTCGACGCAAATGGATCGTCTTGCGCTGGCAATGGAACAGGTGATTGCCGCCAGGCGGACGACGAACATTTAAGGGGTATTCGCCGTGCCGCTTCCCCTGTCAAAAAAGAACGATCAGGTCTTTCAGCTTTCGCTGACGGAACTGGCGTTCATGCTGGTTTTCCTTATGATGCTGATCACGGGGTGGATGGTGCTAGACGCCGACAAGCGGGCCCACGAGACCACTGAAAAGCTTAAGCAAACCCGGCTTGAACTTGCGAAGACCGCAGAGGCGGCGCAGTTGAGGCAGAAGTCGGAAAAATCAGTCCAGACGCTGCTCGATGCCTACAAAGGCGGTACATATCGGCCCGACGACGTGATTGCAGACCTTCGGCGTTGCACCGCGCTCGAACCGGAAAATCGTGACATGAAGCTCAAGATCGCCGAACTGGAACAACAGATCGGTTCGCTGGCGGCTTTTTTACAGGCAATGAAGACGCTGGCCGGAAAGGATGCAACTCAGGCGGTTGCGGACGAACTCGCCACGGCCATGGCCTTCAAAAAGGCCTTTGAGGACGCGGCGGGAAAGAGGCTGGACAGTGCCAGCGCCATCAAGCAGGGCTGGAATTGCGTCACGGCCCAGGCCAAAAGCGATGCTTTGGAAAAAGAGCGTCAGAACCTGATCAATCAGGTCACTTTCTTGCGCCATCAGATGGAAAGCATGAGCGGAAATATCAGTGGCAACAAGGGGGGCTTCGGCCCGCCGCCGTGCTGGGTTGCCAATGGCGGTCGGAGCCAGCGCCTGATTGCCGTCGAGGTCACGGATCAGGGCCTGGTGGTGCGTCCGGGGTGGCCTGCCGAGCGTGAAGATGAGGCTATGAAGATACCGAACATCAAGGTGTTGACTGGCGGAGGCAAGCCGCTGTCGGCTGCTGAATTTCATGCCGCTGCCCGGCCGGTGCTTGAATGGAGCAAGGGGCGCAGCCCGGAATGCCGCTACTATGCCTCCGTCACCGTTTCGGCTACCCGCGTCGATACATCGGTGGCCGGTCAAAACGCCGTGTTCGACCACTTTTTCCCGTATGGGAAAGTGACGGTACAGAAGAGCGCGCGCTAACGATTCAGTCGATCTGCCAATCTTCGATGGGGTTCCAGTAATTCCTGGATTGCCCCAATACGGCCTGCCGGGCCTCGTTCAAGCTGTGTAGTGCGTCGGAGTAAAGAATCTTGATGCCAGAGCGGAGGGCGTCATCAAGCTTCTTGCCATAGTGTTCGAGGACGAATTGTGTCGTTTGGGAAAGTTCACCGCTGTAAACGACATCAGCATGATCGAGAACGTGGAACATGATTTGCCTCCTTATGATCCGGATACCCAGGAGTTGTAACCCCGCTATCCTGGCCTCAAGGCATGCATAGGACGTGCCACGATTGAATTAATTCTGGTGGCGAATGGTTCCAGGTTCTGAGATTTTTCGCCACCGTAACCGGTCAAGCCGTGATGTATCGAGGCCAAGCTTGCCAGATATAACGGCAGGACCGGCAAAAAACTGCTGGCAATTATTGCATTCAGTGATCATGCATTGCCGAAATTTGCCGTACCGCTAGCGCCGACTTTTTACAGGGCCAAGGCTTCAGCTTGCCTCGCGCACGTAGGGTTCGCGCAGATCAACGGGCTTCACCTTCTTCTTGCGCATGCGGATGTTAAGCATCTCGACACCCACCGAGAAGGCCATGGCGAAGTAGATGTAACCCTTGGGCACATGGTGGCCGAAACCATCGGCAATCAGCACGACGCCGACGACGACGAGGAAGGACAGCGCCAGCATCTTGATCGTCGGGTGGTCGGAGACAAAGCGGCCGATGGCGCCGGCAAACAGCATCATCAAGCCCACGGAGGCAATTACCGCGGCAATCATTACCGCTACTTCGCTCACCATGCCGACGGCGGTGATGATGGAATCGAGCGAGAAAACGAGGTCGATCACCATGATCTGGGCGATGACCGCGAAGAAACTCGATGCCACCTTGCGCGATTCTTCGCCTTCCTCGCCTTCGAGCAGTTGATGCACTTCGCCGGTGCTCTTCCAGATCAGGAACAGGCCACCGGAAATCAGGATCAGATCGCGCCCGGAAATATCAATGCCCATGACCGAGAGTACGGGTTCGGTCAGGCCGACGATCCACGACAGCACCAGCAGTAGCCCGATACGCATGAACATCGCCAGGAAAAGGCCCAGCCGCCGGGCGATCTCCTGTTTCTCGCGGGGCAACCTATCGACGAGGATGGAAATAAAAATGATGTTGTCGATACCAAGAACGAGCTCCAGCGCCGTCAGCGTGAAGAAAGCAATCCAGACTTCAGGGGTGAGCAGGAGTTCGATCATGATCGGTCAGTGGTTTGTGTGGTGTTCCCGGGCCAGTTTGCCGGCCCGGTTTTTCTGCGCGGTAAAGATGCCTCAGTCGCTGCTGCCGATAAAGCCGAGCAGTTGCAGCAGGCTGGTGAAAAGATTGAAGATGGAGACGAACAGCGAAACCGTCGCCATTACATAGTTGGTTTCGCCGCCGTGGATGATGTTGCTGGTCTCGAACAGGATGAGGCCGGACATCAGCAGCACGAAGGCGGCCGACACGGTCAGCGACAGCGCCGGGATTTCGAAGAAGATCGCGGCGAGACCGGCAAGGAAGGCCACCAGGATGCCGACCATGAGAAAGCCGCTCATGAAGCTGAAGTCCTTGCGCGTGGTCAGCGCGTAGCCGGAAAGGCCAAGGAAGATGGCGGCGGTGCCGGCCATGGCCATCATCACCGTCTGGCCGCCATTGGGCAGGCCAAGGTAGTGACCGATGATGGGGCCGAGCGTGTAGCCCATGAAGCCGGTCAGCGCGAAGATCGACACCAGCCCCCAGCCACTATTACGCAGCTTGGTGGTGGCGAACAGCAGGCCGAAGTAGCCGACCAGCGTAAGAATCAGGCCGGGGTGCGGTAGTTTCAGGGCCACCGACGTGGCGGCCGTGACGGCGGCGAGCAGCAGCGTCATCGACAACAGCATGTAGGTGTTGCGGATCACCCGGTTGGTGGCGAGCAGCGATTCGGCGCCGGCGCCGGTATTGGAATTGGCAATGGATACGACGTTCGGGTTTGTCATCTGATTCTCCTTGCGATGGAACAACGTGTTGGCTGGATCGGGAAATCGGTGAATAAGGAACGGGTGGATTCGTTATTGACGCGAACGGGCCAGGGAGGCAATGCGCTCTTCCAGCGGTGGGTGGCTGGAGAATAGCGCCATCCAGCCGGGGCGGCCGTTGATGCCGGCGGAGGCGATATTTTGCGGCAATGCGCCAGCCTCAAGTCCGCCCAGTCGGCGCAGCGCGGCCATCATCGGTTGCGGCGTACCCATCAGCCGGGCCGAGCCGGCATCGGCACGAAACTCGCGCTGACGCGAGAAATACATGACGATAACGCTTGCCAAAATACCGAAGACAATGTCGCAGACCAGCACTGTAACCATGTAGCCGATGCCGGGGCCGGATGATTCCTGGTCACCCTTGCGCAGGAAGGAATCAACCAGGTAGCCCACCACCCGGGCGAGGAAGAAGACGAAGGTATTGACCACACCCTGGATCAGCGTCAGCGTCACCATATCTCCGTTGGCGATGTGCGCCACCTCGTGGGCGATCACCGCCTCGGCTTCCTCGCGCGACATGGTTTGCAAGAGGCCGGTGGACACAGCGACCAGCGAGTTGTTGCGACTGGAACCGGTGGCAAAAGCGTTGGGTTCTCCCTCATAGATTGCGACTTCCGGCATGGCCAAGCCGGCTTTTTCGGAGAAGCGGCGCACACTGTCGTGCAGCCAGAACTCGGTGGAGTTTTGCGGCGATTCGATCACCCGCGCCCCCGTGCTCCACTTGGCGATGGTCTTCGACATCCACAAGGACATGAAGGCGCCGCCAAAACCCATGATGGCGGCGAAAAACAGCAATTTGCCAAGGTCAAGGCCGGCACTGGTGAAGTAGCGGTTGGCGCCGGTCAGTGTGGTGACAATACCCAGCACAACCATGATCGCCAGGTTGGTACCGATAAGCAGCATGATTCGTTTCATGAGATAGCTCCCTCAAAGAGTGACACAAACTGAAGTCTAGGGGATGTCAAGACATCGCGCAAATCGAATATTATTGAAATATACATCCAAAAAACTGACGTATAGATTGCGATGGCAAACCTCAATTACAAGCACCTGCGCTATTTCTGGATGGTCGCGAAAGCGGGCAGCATCGCCCGCGCCAGCGAACAATTGCATCTTAGCCCTCAGTCGATCAGCGGTCAGTTGAGTGAATTCGAGTCGGTGCTTGGCATCAAGTTGTTTCGGCGCGTCGGGCGCGGACTGGAACTGACGGACAGTGGCCAGCGCCTGCTGGGCTACGCTGAACAGATTTTTGTGCTGGGCGAAGAAATGCTTGACGCCATTCGCGATGAATCCTCGCCGCAGAGCGTGCCGTTTCGGGTCGGTATTGCCGATTCGGTGCCGAAAATGGTGGCCTACCGGCTGGTGGAGCCGTCCCTTGGCCTCGCTGATCCGATTCGCCTGATCTGTCGCGAAGGGCGCTTGACCCCACTGCTTGCCGATCTGGCGGTGCATCGTCTCGACATGGTGATCGCCGACCGGCCCATGCCAGACAATCTCAATGTTCGTGGTTATGAGCATTTTCTGGGCGAAAGTGGTGTCAGCGTCTTTGGTTCGGAAGCACTGACCGGGCAATCCGGGGATGACTTTCCTGACATGCTGGACGGTGCGCCCTTTTTGTTGCCCGGAGCGGATGTGGCGTTGTATCCTCGCTTGATGCGCTGGTTCGAGTCCAGGCGCCTGCGCCCGCGCATCGTTGGCGAATTCGACGATAGCGCTTTGCTCATGGCTTTCGGCCAGGCCGGCGCGGGTTATTTCGTGGCGCCAACAGCGATTGAAACGTACATCGTCCGCCAGCACGAAGTGCGGATCGTCGGCAGAATCGACGTCGTGCGCGAACAGGTCTATGCCATCACCACGGAACGTAAGCTGACCCATCCGGTCATCGCTGCCATTTGTCAACTTGCCCAGCACGACATGTTCGGCGGCGAAAGCGCGCAACGCACGCCCGATCCGGATCGGGTTACCTGAACGGGGAGTAGGGGGAATGGCTGGGTCGCGGTAAGACAGACCGACCACTCAAGCGGAATGCAACGCAACGGGCATCCGGCGGGCGCCGAAGGGCTTGCCAAAGTGGCCGAAGCGTCCGGCGATGGTGGCGCCGCAGTGTTGGCAGTGGCCCGTGTCGTCGAGAGCGTAGCTGAGAATCTCGTACCAGTCGCGCTCGATCACGGCCTTGCCGCAATCGGGACAGACAGTGGCGTCGCCACTGCGATCATGCACATTGCCGGTGTAGACGTAGCGCAAGCCAGCATCCATGGCGATCCGGCGGGCGTGCTGTAGCGTTGCTGGTGGCGTGCCTGGGACGTCGAGCAACTTGTAGTCGGGATGGAACGCAGAGAAGTGCAGCGGCACGTCGGGACCAAGTTCCGTGGCGCACCAAGCGGAAAGACGCTTCAATTCCTCGTCCGAATCATTGTGGCCGGGAATCAGCAGCGTGGTGATCTCCAGCCAGCAGCGGGTTTCGTGCCAGACATAGGCGAGGGTGTCGAGCACCGGTTGCAGGTGGCCGCCGCATTGCTTGACATAGAAATCGTCCGTGAACGCCTTGAGGTCGATATTGGCGGCATCCATTTTGGCGTAGAACTCGCGTGCCGGCTGGGCGTGCATGTAACCGGCGGTAACCGCCACGGTCTTGACGCCGAGCGCATGGCAAGCGTCGGCTGTGTCCATCGCATATTCGGCGAAGATCACCGGATCGTTGTAGGTGAAGGCCACGCTCTGCGAGCCATGGCGTTGGGCGGCGTGGGCAATGGCCGTCGGACTGGCTTCGTCCATCAGTGTATCCATCTCGCGCGACTTGGAAATGTCCCAGTTCTGGCAGAACTTGCAGGCGAGGTTGCAGCCGGTGGTGCCGAAGGAAAGAATGCTTGAACCAGGGTAAAAGTGGTTTAGTGGTTTCTTTTCGACCGGGTCGATGCAGAATCCGGAACTGCGGCCGTAGGTTGTGAGCACCATCCGTCCTTTTTCCATGGCACGCACGAAGCAGGCGGCGCGCTGGCCTTCATGCAGTTTGCAGTCGCGCGGGCACAGATCGCACTGGATGCGGCCATCAGGCAGGGCGTGCCACCAGCGGGCGGCAACATTGGTAAGCATGGCTGGACTGGCCAGGTTTCCTCCGCTTCTTTCCATGGTATTCATATATCGATGCGCCCTATGAGGCGCCGGAAGTACCGGAACTTGTAATTGATGCCGGCCAAACTGGAGTTGATAGTCGCTGATGCTTGAAAAAATAAATCCAACAAAATCAATTTGTTAGATTAATTTTTGGCGGAAGGTGTGAGATTCGAACTCACGGATGCCTTACGACATCGCCGGTTTTCCTTACCTCTATGGCTTTCGCCACCAGGCCATAACGCTGCCTGTTTGAAAGTCTGGACTTTGTCTTCACCCTAGCTTTTCAGCCTTAGGTGGGAGCCGTCAAGTCTCTACACGTTCCTGACCTAGACCAGGCTTCGCTCGGCATTACCTCGGAAACCCAGGGGCTTCGCCGAATTTGACTCCTTACATCTGATGCGTTTCCACATCAGCGCTCGATTTAACAAGACCGGTGCATTCAACCGCTCTGCCAACCTTCCATTTTGTAAATTATACAGACCGACCCATCACCAAATTCCATGTCGACTGCATTGAATCAGTGCTACATCTGCCTCGAAATATCCAGCGTTTTCACGAGTGGTTGCATTGTAATGGATCAAGCGGCATGAATACGTTGTAACAAGGCGGCAGTAAACTGTTTTGTGCTGGCTGTTCCGCCGAGATCGCCAGTGCGTACCTTGTCGATGTTTAGCGTGGCGTCGATCGCTTGGCGCAGGCGGTCGCCAAGATCGGCACGACCGACGTGATCGAGCATCAGGGCTGCCGCCAGCATCAGTGCAATAGGGTTGGCAATGCCTTTTCCGGTAATGTCCGGTGCGGAGCCATGCACCGCTTCGAAAATGGCGGCATGCTCCCCGATATTTGCGCCAGGCGCCATGCCGAGACCACCGATGAGGCCGGCAATTTCGTCGGAAAGAATGTCGCCAAATAGATTGGTGGTGACGAGCACATCGAATTGCCACGGGTTCATCACCAGTTTCATCGCACAGGCATCAACGATAATTTCCTCGAAATCGAGGAGCCCCTTGTATTTCTCGTCGTAAATTTGGCGCGCGGTCTCGAGAAAGATGCCGGTCAGCGCCTTCATGATATTGGCCTTATGCACCACGGTCACCTTCTTGCGTTCCTTGCGGATTGCGTAGTCAAAGGCAAAGTTGATGATGCGGCGACAACCCTGGCGGGTATTGATGCCGGTCGACATGCCAACTGCGTGCGGATCGCCATCGATCGGAATGAAGTGTTCGTAGCCCATGTAGAGGCCTTCGTTGTTCTCGCGCACTAACACCAGATCAATATTTTCGTAGCGGCCGCCAGGGATCATGGTACAGGCTGGCCGCAAATTGGCGTAGAGCTTGAATTCCTCACGCAGGCGCACGTTCGATGAGCGATAGCCCCCACCCACGGGCGTTTCCAGCGGCCCCTTCAGCGCCAAACGTGTCTGGCGGATACTGTCAAGGCAGGCGGGGGGCAGAGGATCGCCGCAAGAGGTAACCCCTGCCATGCCGGCAAGTTGCCTATCCCATTGAAACGGTGCACCAATGGCATCGAGCGCCACGAGCGTGGCTTCAGTTATTTCCGGGCCAATGCCGTCGCCCGGAATCAGCGTGGCAGGAATGAGAGTCTGAGTCGAATTCATCCAGGGAACACGTATGCCCTACGTCGTCCCTTGCGGTTTCTTTTGAGGTGGCCGGCCACCACCTGCCCAGCGAGAGCGGCTCTTCTTCTGTGGTTGTTGCGGTTTGCCGCCACCGCCAAGACTACCACCGCTGCCGCCACCGGCAGTTGGCGGGCCAATGCGGTTGCCTGGCGCGAGTTGTATTTCGAGTTCGACAATTTCATCCCACTGTTCTTCGGTTCTGTCGCGCTCTGGCACGGCGAGCAATTCTTTCAGGCGACGACGCGGATCAACGGGCGGGGCAGGGGGCGGGGGTATTTGCTGTTCGGTGTTCATGGTGACTGGCACATGTTCGCGTCTAGGCGCTGCGGCCTGTTTAACCATCAAGGCCCATAAAAGCGGGCCTAGTGGGCCTACTTATGGGGCCTACTTCTTCTTGGCGGCTTTTTTCCCGGCTACGGCGACCTTAAAGGTGGCACCAGCGGAGAATCTTGGCACGGTGGTGGCCGCAATCTTGAGGACTTCGCCCGTCTTTGGGTTTTTTCCTGTGCGAGCGGCCCGTTTGGCGGGTTTGAATGAACCAAATCCAACGAGAGAAACCGGATCGCCCTTGGCAACGGCTTTGACGATGGTATCGATGATGGCGGAGAGGGCGCGCTCGGCAGCAACCTTAGTGAGGTCGGCTTCCTTGGCTACAACTTCGATAAGTTCCGATTTATTCATCTGCAACTCCTGAGAATAAGTGAATACGGTGAGGTTTCGGGACAAATCATACGACCATTTCACCAGTGTTGGCGGTGCGACGGATAAATAGATTACGGGATTGTTGCGTGCATCAGGTAATTGACGCGGGTATCCGTGCCAAGAGCATAACGTTGCGCGAGGGGATTGTAGGACATGCCGATAAACTCATCGACCTCGAGACCCGCCTCGCGGGTCATGCGAGCCAGTTCCGATGGCTTGATGAATTTGGCGTAATCATGGGTGCCGCGCGGAAGTAGGTTCAGCAGGTATTCGGCACCAATTACCGCAAAAAGATAGGCCTTGGGATTGCGGTTGATGGTTGAGAAAAAAACGTGGCCACCGGGCTTGACCAGTCGGGCACAGGCGCGGACGGTGCTGGCGGGGTCGGGCACATGCTCCAACATTTCCATGCAGGCAACGATATCGAAACTGGCGGGATTGTCGATGGCGAACTGCTCGGCGGCGACATGCCGGTAGTCGATCTGGTGACCGGATTCAAGCAGGTGCAGACGTGCCACGCCCAGCGCCTTGTCCGACAAGTCGATGCCTGTAACTTTGGCGCCGCTTGCTGCCATGCCCTCGGATAGCAGTCCGCCACCACAACCAACATCAAGGGCGCGTTTGCCGGCAATACCACAGCAGCTTTCTATCCAGTCAAGACGTAGTGGATTGATGTCGTGCAATGGTTTGAATTCTGAATTCGGATCCCACCAGCGGTGGGCGAGGTCGCTGAATTTCGCCAGTTCACGTGGGTCGGCGTTATGTGACTGATTGGTGGTAGCGGTCATGTGGTCCTGGATCGAAATGACTTTTGGCGAAAAAAAAGCCCTGCTAGCGCAGGGCTTTTTTCGTGCGGGTGCAATTATTTCTTCGTGCCGATCACTTCAATTTCGACGCGACGATCAGGTTGCAGGCAGTCGATCAACTGCTTGCTGCGCTTCTCGCTCTTGCCACACTTGTCGCCGGTCACGGACTGCTTTTCGCCCTTGCCTTCGGCGTAGATACGATTGGCTTCAATGCCCTTGCTCACCAGATAGGCCTTGACGGATGCCGAACGCTTTTCCGAGAGTTTCTGGTTGTAAGCGTCGTTGCCAATGCGGTCAGCGTGACCGACGGCTATGATCACCTCAAGCTTGATATCCTTGCTCTTATTAACCAGGTCATCCAGCGCCTGATGGCCAGCGGGACGCAGCGTGGCCTTGTCAAAGTCGAACAGAGTGTCGGCGGCCAAGGTGATCTTTTCAGCTGCGGGCTTTGGTGTTGCGACAGGAGTTGCCGGTGCCGCCGGGGCGGGCTTGGCGGCTTCTTTCTTCGCCAAGTCAGGGTCGCATTCCGGAACGGCCATTGCCGGCGTCCAGTAACCGGTGCGCCAGCACAGGCCGTAACCACTCTTGGCGACATAGCCGCGCTGGTCGATGACGTAACCGACGGTGCCCTTGGTGTCTACACCCGGAGTCTGGGCGATAGCAGATGCGCCGATACCCAGCAGGGTGGCCGCCAGCAGAGAAATTTTTAAAGTGTTATTGATCATAAGCTCCCTCGTTGGTAAAAAGTAAACACGGTCACGGTATCACGAATATCGACCGCCACATCGACCATGTAACATTATGTTTCAGATAATTGCGCATGTCGAGAATGTCGATCTGCCACGATGATGTCTTTCAATTATGCCATAAACTCGCTAATTTGATAGATTCTAGCGAGGGTGAATTCAATCGACTTGCGCTTGAGTTTATCGGGGTGATTGGCTTTCGGTGCGTGATAAAATCCGTCCCTTTTTGGCCCATCCGCGGACAATGCGGTTCTCTAACCCCCCGCTTTCCCCGCGGCCAGCACCATAGACTTACGATGAAAGACTGATGACCACATCCTTCGCCAAAGAGACTCTCCCCATCAGCCTTGAAGAGGAGATGCGTCACTCCTACCTTGATTACGCCATGAGCGTGATCGTCGGCAGGGCCCTGCCGGATGCGCGCGATGGACTCAAGCCCGTGCATCGTCGCGTGCTCTTCGCGATGCACGAACTTGGTAACGACTGGAATAAGGCCTATAAGAAGTCGGCGCGCATCGTCGGTGATGTCATCGGTAAGTACCACCCTCATGGCGATACGGCTGTCTATGACACCATCGTCCGCATGGCACAGAATTTTTCGCTGCGTTACATGCTGGTGGATGGTCAGGGCAACTTCGGCTCGGTCGACGGTGACAACGCGGCGGCGATGCGTTACACCGAAGTACGTATGGCGCGGATAGGCCACGAACTGCTGGCCGACATTGATAAGGAAACCGTCGACTTCGGTCCCAACTATGACGGTTCCGAGCAGGAACCACTGATTCTGCCGGCGAGGATTCCCAACCTTCTGATCAATGGCAGTGCTGGCATCGCAGTGGGCATGGCGACCAATATTCCGCCACACAACCTGAACGAGGTCATCGACGCCTGCATGGCCGTGCTCGACAATCCGGCCATCGACATCGAAGACCTGATCAGAATCGTGCCGGCGCCGGACTTTCCGACCGCAGCACTGATTTACGGCGTTGCTGGCGTCAGGGATGGCTATCTGACCGGTCGCGGTCGCGTCATCATGCGTGCGCGAACCCATATCGAGGATCTCGAAAAAGGCGGCAAGCAGGCCATCATCGTCGATGAACTGCCCTACCAGGTCAACAAGAAGACCCTCCAGGAAAAGATCGCCGAACTGGTGCATGAGAAGAAGATCGAGGGTATCGCGCACATTCAGGATGAGTCCGACAAGTCCGGCATGCGCGTGGTGATCGAACTCAAGCGTGGCGAAGTGCCCGAGGTGGTGCTGAATAATCTCTACAAGCAGACGCAGTTGCAGGACACCTTCGGCATGAACATGGTGGCGCTGATCGATGGTCGCCCCCAACTGCTGAACCTCAAGCAACTGCTCGAATGCTTCCTGTCGCATCGCCGCGAAGTGGTGACGCGGCGCACTGTATTCGAATTACGCAAGGCCCGTGAGCGCGGCCACATTCTCGAAGGTCTGGCGGTGGCCCTGTCCAACGTCGACGAGATCATCGCGCTGATCAAGGCGGCGCCAACTCCGGCCGACGCCAAGCGCGAAATGATGGCGCGCACCTGGCGGTCGACGTTGGTCGAAGGACTGTTGGCGCGTGCCTCGGCCGAGGCATCGCGTCCCGAGGGGCTGGCGCCCGAATTCGGCATGTCGCGCCAGGGCTACCTGCTCTCCGACACGCAGGCCCAGGCGATTCTCGAACTGCGCTTGCAGCGCCTGACCGGGCTGGAGCAGGACAAGATCGTCACCGAGTACCGGGAAGTGATGGAACAGATCGCCGATCTGCTCGACATCCTGGCCCGTCCCGAGCGCATTACCCAGATCATCGTCGCCGAACTCACGGCGATCAAAACCCAGTTCGGCGACAAGCGTCGTTCCGAGATCGTCCTGCAAACGGCCGACATCAGCCTCGAAGACCTGATCACCCGCGAAGACATGGTGGTGACGCTGTCGCATACCGGTTACGTCAAGCGCCAGCGCCTCGAAGACTACAGCACGCAGCGTCATGGTGGACGTGGCAAAAAGGCCGCCGACATCAAGGATGATGACTTCGTCGACCAGTTGTTCATCGCCAATACGCACGACTACATCCTGTGCTTCTCGAACCGGGGTCGCGTCTATTGGCTCAAGGTCTATGAAGTCCCGGAAGGCAGCCGCACCAGTCGTGGCAAGCCGATTGTCAACCTCTTCCCACTCGAAGAGAAAGAAAAGATCACTGCCGTGCTACCGGTCAAGGAGTTCGACGAGAATCATTATGTATTCATGTCGACCGCCATGGGTACGGTCAAGAAAACGCCGCTATCCGATTTCTCCAACCCGCGCAAGGCCGGCATCATCGCCGTCGGTCTGGACGAGAACGACTTCCTCATCGGCGTAGCCATCACCAACGGCAAGTGCGATGTGATGCTGTTCTCCGACGCTGGCAAGGCCGTCCGTTTCGCCGAAGACGACGTGCGCCCGATGGGTCGCGCGGCGCGCGGCGTGCGTGGCATGATGCTTGAAGATGGCCAAGCCGTGATCTGCATGCTGGTTGCCGAGGACGAGGTGCTGAACGTGCTGACAGCGACCGAAAACGGTTACGGCAAACGCACGCCGATTGCCGACTACACCAAGCATGGCCGTGGCACCAAGGGCATGATCGCTATCAGCACCTCCGAGCGCAATGGCGCAGTCGTTGGCGCTGTGCTGGTGCAGGAAACCGACGAGGTGATGCTGATTTCCACTGGCGGCGTGCTGATTCGCAGCAAAGTCGTGCAGGTGCGCGAGACCAGCCGCTCGGCGCAGGGCGTCAGGCTCATTAATCTGGATGACGGCACCAAGCTGGCCGGCATCGAAAAAGTCATTGAAACTGAAACGGGCGCTGAAGCTGGCGCCGAAGCCGAAACCGATACTGACAACGAAACCGAGGAGTAATCATCATGGCACGCGTATTCAACTTCAGCGCCGGTCCTGCCGCGCTGCCCGAAGAAGTTCTTAAACAGGCCGCCGACGAGATGCTCGATTGGCATGGTTCCGGCCAGTCGGTCATGGAAATGAGCCACCGCGGCAAGGATTTCATCGCCATCGCCGATGCCTGCGAGGCAGACTTGCGCGAACTGATGGGTATTCCCGCCAATTACAAGGTGCTGTTCCTGCAAGGTGGCGCTTCACTGCAATTCGAGATGATCCCGATCAACCTGCTGCGTGGCAAGGCGTCCGCCGACTACGTTCATACCGGCGAATGGGCCAAGAAAGCGATCAAGGCGGCCAAAAAGTTCGGCAACGTCAACGTCGTCGCCAGTGCCGAAGACAAGAGCTTTACCTATGCCCCGGCGCAATCAACCTGGAAGCTCGACAAGGATGCCGCTTACGTCCATTACACCGCCAACGAAACCATCGGCGGCGTCGAATTCCAATGGACGCCCGAGACCGGCGAGGTGCCGCTGGTGTGCGACATGTCGTCGAGCATCCTTTCCCGTGTGTTCGATGTCTCCAAGTTCGGCCTGATCTACGCCGGAGCGCAGAAGAACATCGGCCCGGCCGGCCTCACCATCGTCATCATCCGCGAAGACCTCGTCGGCAAGGGCCAACCCACGCCGCCGGCCATGATGGACTACAAGACCCACGTCGATGCCGCCTCGATGTACAACACGCCACCGACCTTTGGTATTTATGTCGCCGGCCTCGTTTTCCAGTGGCTCAAGAAGAATGGCGGCATCGCCGCTATGGAGCAGAAGAATATCGAGAAGGCCAATCTGCTCTACAACTACCTCGAAACTACCGACTTTTATCACAATCCGGTCAACAAGGCCGACCGCTCGCGCATGAACGTGCCGTTCACGCTGAAGGATGCGACGCTCGACGAGGAATTCCTCAAGGGCGCCAAAGCCCGCGGCATGGTTCAGTTGAAGGGCCACCGCTCGGTCGGCGGCATGCGCGCCTCCATCTACAACGCCATGCCCGTCGAAGGTGTCCAGGCGCTGTTGGCGTACATGAAAGAATTTGCCGCGCAGAAGGGTTGATGCCATGAGCGAACAGTTCAAGGTTCTGATACTGAATAACATCTCCGCCAAGGGCTTGTCGCGCCTGCCGGCCGAGCGTTTCGCCTGCGGCAAGGACATCGCCGTGCCCGACGCCGTTTTGCTGCGTTCGGCCGACATGCACGGCATGGACATCGCCAAGTCCGTGCTGGCCATCGGTCGTGCCGGTTCCGGCACCAACAATATTCCGGTGAAAGCCATGAGCGCGCGTGGGGTGCCCGTGTTCAACGCCCCTGGCGCCAACGCCAATGCCGTCAAGGAACTGGTGCTGGCCGGCATGCTGATGGCGGCGCGCAACATCGGCGGCGCCATCAAATTCGTCTCCGGCCTCGATCCGGCCGACGCGGAAATGGAGAAGAAGGTCGAAGGCGGCAAGAAGACCTATGCCGGCTATGAGTTGGCTGGCCACACGCTGGGTGTGATCGGTCTCGGCAAGATTGGCTGCCTCGTCGCCGACGCCGCCATCAAGCTGGGCATGCACGTCATCGGCTACGACCCCGAGATCACCGTCGATGCGGCCTGGAGCTTGCCGTCGCAGGTGAAGCGGGCGGCCAACATGACCGAAGTGCTGAAGAACGCCAACTTCCTCACCCTGCACGTGCCGCTGGTGGATGCCACGCGCAAGATGATCAACACCGAGAGCATCGACCACATGAAGCACGGCGCGGTGGTGCTCAACTTCGCCCGCGAAGGCGTGGTCGACGAGGCGGCGGTGCTGGCTGCGCTGGATACCAAGAAGCTCGGCTGCTATGTCTGCGATTTCCCCGGCGCTCACGTCAATAATCATCCCCATGTCATCGCGTTACCACATTTGGGCGCATCGACCCGCGAAGCCGAAGAGAACTGCGCCACCATGGTGGCCGACCAGGTGCGCGATTACCTGCTCGACGGCAACGTCGTCAATGCGGTTAATTTTCCGAATGTAACGATGTCGCGTGAGTCGAAGTTCCGCCTCGCCATCGTCAACGCCAATGTGCCCAACATGGTTGGCCAGATTTCGACCGTCATGGCCGGCGCCAAGCTCAACATCCACACCATGATGAACAAGTCAAAGGGCGATGTGGCCTACACGCTGGTGGATGTCGATAGCCCGGTGCCGCAAGATGTCGTTGCCGCCATCGCAACAATCGATGGCGTGCTGGCGGTGCGCTATCTGCCCGCCGGTGACTGATGGCTGATCCGGCGCAGCCGAACCAGCCAACCCAGCCAACTCAGCCGACCCAGGGTGAGCAGGAAGAACTCGGCTGCCTGCGGCAGGGCATCGACGCCATCGACGACCAGGTGTTGCGACTGGCCAACGAGCGTGCCCGGCTTGCCCACCGTATCGGCGAGATCAAGCACGGCAACATCTACCGGCCCGAGCGCGAGGCGCAGGTATTGCGGCGGCTGGCCGAGGCCAGCGCCGTAGCCGGCGGTCCGCTGCCGGAAACGGCGGTGCGCACCATTTTCCGCGAGATCATGTCGGCCTGCCTCGCGCTCGAACAGCCGCTCAAGATCGCCTATCTCGGTCCGGCCGGCACCTTTTCGGAAAGCGCGGCGAAGAAGCATTTCGGCTCGGCGCCAGCGCTGACGCCCTGCGGCGCCATCGACGATGTCTTTCGCGCCGTCGAATCTGGCAATGCCGACTACGGCGTGGTGCCGGTGGAAAATTCCACCGAAGGCGCCATCGGCCGCACCCTCGACCTCTTGCTGTCCTCGCCCCTGCAAATCTGCGGCGAGATCAATTTGCGCATCCACCAGAACCTGCTGTCGCAGTCGGAATCGCTGGCCGGGGTGAAGACGCTCTATTCCCACGCGCAGTCGCTGGCCCAGTGCCACGAATGGCTTAACCGCAACCTTACCGGTCTGGCGCGGGTGCCGGTGGCGAGCAATGCCGAAGCCGCGCGGCTGGCGGCCGAAGATGCCGAATCCGCCGCCATTGCCGGCGAAGCGGCCGCTCGGCGTTACGGCCTCAAGATTCTTGCCGCCAATATCGAAGACGACCCCAACAACACCACCCGCTTCCTCGTGCTGGCAAGCCACGATGCCGGGCCGTCGGGCCAGGATCGCACCTCCTTTGTCTGCTCGGCGCAAAACAAACCGGGGGCGGTGCATGATCTGCTTACCCCGCTCAAGCAGCACGGCGTCTCGCTGACCAAGTTCGAATCGCGTCCGGCGCGGGGCTTTGGCGGCAGCCGCTGGGAATATGTTTTTTTCGTCGACGTCGAAGGCCACCGCAGCGAGCCGCGTGTAGCCGCGGCGTTCGAAGACCTGCGCGGCTGCGTCGGTTTCCTGAAAGAGTTGGGTTCGTATCCCCGCGCCAGCCAGTGAGGGTTTCCCCATGACCATTGCAGCCCAGGCGCCGGCCTATATCCGCGCTATTTCGCCCTATGTTCCGGGCAAGCCGATTACCGAACTGGCCCGTGAAATGGGTCTGCCGGTGGCGCGTATTGTCAAACTTGCCTCCAACGAAAATCCGTTGGGCATGAGCCCGAAGGCGCGTGTTGCCGTCGAAAAAGCCATTTCTGGCATCGAACGCTACCCGGACCAGTTCGAATTGGTCGCCGCCCTGGCCGAACGGCTGGGTGTGGCCCACGGCCAGATCGTGCTCGGCAACGGCTCCAATGACGTGCTTGACCTCGTCGCGCGGGTTTTTCTCGCGCCGGGGCGCTCGGCGGTGTTTTCGCAGCACGCTTTCGCCGTTTATCCGCTGGCGACCATGAGCGCGGGGGCCGAATGCATCGTTGCCCCGGCGCGCAATTACGGTCACGATCTGGCGGCGATGAAGGCGGCGATTGTGACTAATGCGCGTCCCGAAACCCGCCTGGTCTGGATCGCCAACCCGAACAATCCCACCGGCAATTTCCTGCCTTATGGCGAAGTCGAGGCCTTCCTGCGCCAGGTACCGCCGGATGTCGCCGTGGTGCTCGACGAGGCCTATAACGACTATCTGCCGCCGGCCGAGCGCGTCGATAGCGTCGCCTGGCTCAAGCATTTCCCCAACCTGATCGTTACCCGCACCTTCTCCAAAATTTACGGTCTGGCTGGCCTGCGCGTCGGCTTCGCGGTGGCTTCGCCCGAAGTGGCTGACCTGCTCAATCGCGTGCGCCAGCCCTTCAACGTCAATAATCTCGCCATCGCGGCGGCTCGCGCGGCACTTGACGATCATCTGTTCCTGGCCGACAGCTACGAACTGAACCGGCGCGGCATGGAGCAAATCGTGGCGGGACTCAAGCGTCTCGGCCTCGATCACATTCCCTCGCATGGCAATTTCGTCACTTTTGCCGTGAGCGACGGTGGCGCGGTCAACCAGAAGTTGCTGAAGCAGGGCATCATTGTCCGCCCCATCGGCGGCTATGGCCTGCCGAATCATCTGCGCGTCACCATCGGCCTCGAAGCCGAAAATGCCCGCTTCCTCGACGCGCTGGACAAGTCGTGCTGATGGCTGCCAACGCGGTCGCCAACGGGGTTGTTAATCATGTAACCCAAAATGTTGTTATTTGCGGTGTCGGTCTGATCGGTGGTTCGTTTGCTCTGGCGCTCAAAAAGTCGGCGGTAGCGGTACGGCAGGAAGTATGCATTACCGGCATCGGCCGCACCCGCGCGCCGCTGGAACAGGCCCTGCAACTCGGTGTCATCGACCACATCGCCGCCGACTGGGCCACTGCGCTCGGTGGCCCCAACCCCGCCGATCTCGTGCTACTGGCCATGCCTGTTGGCCAGATGGAAACGGTGATGGCGGCAATGGCGCCGCACCTGCAAGCGGGCACCGTGGTCACCGATGGCGGTTCCACCAAGTCCGACGTCGTGGCGGCGGCGCGTGCCGCGCTGGGCGACAAGATCGGCCAGTTCGTGCCCGGCCACCCCATTGCCGGCGCTGAAAAAAGCGGCGTCGCCGCGGCCAGCGCCGATTTGTACGTCGACCGCCGCGTGGTGCTGACACCACTGCCTGAAAACGCCGATGCCGCGGTCGCCCGCGTCCGTACCGCATGGGAAGCCTGCGGCGCCCGCGTGTCGCAACTGGCGCCGGCCGAACACGATGCGGTGTTCGCGGCGGTCAGCCACCTGCCGCACCTGCTCGCCTTCGCGCTGGTGCACGATTTCGCCAACCGCGACAACTCCGCGCAATTATTCAGTTTCGCCGCTGGCGGCTTTCGCGATTTCACCCGCATTGCCAGCAGCCATCCCGAAATGTGGCGCGACATCTGCGTCGCCAATCGCGGCGCGCTGCTCAAGGAACTCGACGCCTACATCGCCGAACTGCTGCGCACCCGCGTGCTGCTGGCCGGCGCCGATGCCGACGGGCTGGAAGCTATGTTCAGCATGGCGCGGACCCGTCGCGACGCCTGGCTCGATGGTTTGTAGTTGTTACGCCCATTCCGTGAACAAGCCAACATAACTTAGGTGGAGTAACCATGAGTGCGGTGCGTCATTTCCAACACGATCTTACCGACTCAACCAGAACGCTGACCGAAATCTGGCGTCTGCGTCTCTACATTGCCGGCCAGACAGCCAAGTCGCTGGTCGCCATGGCCAATTTGCAACGGATTTGCGAAGAACACCTGGCCAATCGGTTTGAAATCGAAGTCATCGATCTGCTGGAACGGCCGGAGTTAGCCGAAGACGACAAGATCATCGCCATCCCGACCCTGGTCAGGCGCCATCCCCAACCGTCTCTCAAGATCATCGGCGACCTTGCCGATTCCCAAAAAACGCTGGAGGGATTGCAACTCTCCGAGTCGCTTTCCTTTCATGCCGAGGGCGAGGCGGTGCTTGATGCCATACGCTCGGGAGAAGTTGACGCCTTCATCGGCGAGGAGGGGATTGTTGTTCACCTGAACGGCGCCGAGCGGCCTTATGTCACCTTCTTCAATGTCATGAATGAAGGCGGCGTCACTATTGACCGCCATGGCTCGATTCTGCACGGCAATTCGCGCTTCGCGGTCATGATAGGACGACCGCAGGAAATGCTGTGCGGCGCATCCCTGGTCGATTGCTTCGCCTCGGCGGATCGTTCGCGCGTGGCGGACCTGCTTGCCAGCACCGCCGCCGCGGCGTGCGAGGTATCGCTCAATGCGTTTGACGGGCCCTTACCGGTTCGCCTGTCGCTGCAGAAGATTGCCACCGACCTGCAACAATTCAGTTGTCTGGTGATCACCGACTTGAAGGAGAACGCCCAGGCCAAGGACGCGCTGCGCCTAAGCCACGAGACGCTGCGCACCATTCTGGAAACCTCCATCGATGGCTATTGGCACCTGGATGCTCAAGGCCGTCTGCTCGACGTCAATCCCGCCTACTGCCAACAGTCCGGCTACACGCGCGACGAATTGCTTGGCCTGTGCATCACCAATCTGGAAGCGGTTGAAAGTTCCGGCCAAACCGCAGCCCACGTTCAGCGCATTATCAAGAATGGCAGTGACCGGTTTGAATCCACCCATCGCCGCAAGGACGGGTCGTTATGGCAAGTCGAGGTGAGCACCTCCTACAGTGATGTTGCTGGCGGCCAGTTTTTCGGCTTTTTGCGTGACATCACCTCACGCAAGCAAGCTGAAGCCGGGCTTCTGGAAGATCAGACGCAACTCATCAAACTGGTGGTGGAACGGGAACTGGCCTTGCGGGAGAGCGAAGCCTTCAACCTTACCATCCTGAATTCCGTCACCGCCGAAATTGCCGTGCTGGATGCCGCGGGAACCATCCTGGCGGTCAACGAACCGTGGCGGCGCTTTGCGGCGGAAAACAGCACCGAGGGCGGCAATCCCGCGCCGAATTCTTTCATTGGCGCCAATTATCTGGCTGCTTCTTGCCAAGACGACACCCCATTGTCGCCTGACGCGCTGGATGCCAACGCTGGCATTCGGGCTGTATTGGACGCCAGGCTGCCCAGCTTCAGCCAGGAGTATGCGTGCCATTCACCCGGGCAGCAACGCTGGTTCTCGATGATCGTCACGCCGCTGGGGCAAGATGCCAGGAAAGGCGTGGTTATAACGCACACCGACATCACTCAGCTTAAACAAGCCGAGGAAAAAACCCGTCAGTTGCTGGTTGAAAACGAAACGATACTGCGCAATGCCATGGTCGGCATCGTCTATGTAATACAGCGATGCGTCGTGTCTTGCAACCGCCGCTTCGAGGAACTTTTTCTCTACGCGCCCGGCGAACTGGTCGGCGCCTCAACCGAATTGCTGTGTGACAGCCACGAGAACTTCCTGGCGTTCGGCGAGCGCGCCTACGGCGGGCTGCGCAATACCGGCAATTACAGCGAAGAGGTATTGTTTCGACGCAAGGATGGCAGCCCGTTCTGGGGCTTGCTCCACGGCAGCGCCATCGATCCCGGCCATCCCGAGGCCGGCGTCATCTGGATTTGCGCCGATATTTCAGTACGGCGGCGTGCCGAGCTGGAATCCGGCAAGTTGCTGCGGGCGGTGGAGCAAAGTCCGATCTCGATCGTCATCACCGATCGCAACGGCGTCATCGAATATGTCAACCCGAATTTTAGCCGGGTAACCGGCTACACACGGGATGAAGCTGTCGGCCAGACCTCGCGAATGCTGAAAACCGAACATACCAGCCTCGCCACGCATCAGGAACTATGGCACACCATCCTCGATGGCCGGATCTGGCGCGGCATATTGCGCAACCGCTGCAAGAATGGCGATCAGATCTGGGAGGAAATGTCGATCGCGCCAATTTTTGGCGCGGCGGGCGAAATCACCAATTTCGTGGCAGTCAAGGAGAACGTCACCGAGCGCAAGCAGCTTGAGACGCAACTGGAAGAGCACCAGGCCCATTTGGAAGACCAGGTTTTGCAGCGCACCGCCGAACTGAGCGAGGCGCTGGAAGCCGCCAAGATCGCCGACCGCGCCAAGGATGCCTTCCTCGCCAACATTACCCACGAATTGCGTACACCGCTCGCCGCCGTGATCGGCTTTTCCAGCCTGGCGCGGCCTTTCTGCACGGATGTCCGCCAGCGCGAATACCTCGACAAGGTCAATAGCGCCGGCAAGACGCTGGCCAGCATCATCGACGATCTGCTCGACCTGTCGAAGATTGTCGCCGGACGCATGGAATTCGACATCAATCCTTTCAGTCTGCGCCAGTTGGTGGCGCGCAGCGGCTCGTTCATCAGCTTCAAGGCGGAAGAAAAGGGATTGGCGCTGGTCGAGCGGATCGACCCGGAGATTCCCGATGTCCTGCTCGGCGACTCCTTGCGCCTCGAACAAATCCTGCTCAACCTGTTGAGCAACGCCGTCAAGTTCACGACGGCCGGCCATGTCGAACTGCGCATAGGCCTGCACGCCCGCGAAGAGCGGCGCATCTGTCTGGACATCGCGGTCGAAGACACGGGTATCGGCCTGCGCGAAGACGAAATCGCGCTGCTCTTCAAACCATTCTCCCAGGCCGACTCATCGGTGACGCGCAAGTTTGGCGGCACCGGTCTCGGGCTGGCGATCTGCAAACACCTGGCCGAATTGATGGACGGCGACATCAGCGTCACCAGCCGCGCCGACCAGGGCACCACCTTCCACGTCATGCTCTGGCTTGGTCTGGGCAATCCGGCCGAATTGCCGTCCGCCGAAGAATCCGGTCAGGAATCGGCGCAGATACGCTATCAGGATGCGCGCGTACTGGTGGTCGATGATCAACCGTTCAACCGCGACGTTGTCGCCGGCTTGCTCGCCGTGGTCGGCATCGCCCCGGAACTGGCCAGCAATGGCCAGGAAGCCATCGACATCCTGGCGGACGCGGCCGACGGTTTCGATCTGGTGCTGATGGACATCCAGATGCCGGTGATGGACGGTCTTACGGCCACAAGAGTAATTCGCAAACTGGAGGGGTTTGCGCAATTGCCGATCATCGCGATGACGGCGCATACGATGGTGCACGAGTTAGAGAAAGCTACGGCCGCCGGATTGAATGACCATATCGGCAAACCCTTCGATGAAGGCAATTTCTATCGATTGATCGCCAAGTGGATACCCCCGGGCAAACAACAGCCATTGATCGTCGGCACGGCGCATCCGGCGCGCACGCATAACCTGCCGCCCCTGAGTGGCGTCGATACCCGCGCCGGACTGGCCCTGCTGCTGGGCAATGAGGCGCGCTATCGTCAGGCCTTGAGCGACTTCATCGCTGAAGCGCCCCTGGCGCTGAACAAGATACTGGACGCCCTGGCAACCGGCGAGCGCGAACCGGCCAGCATGGCGGCGCACATTCTGAAGGGACGCACCGGCTTGCTCGGCATGAAAGAACTGCACGGCGCCGCGGGGGCGCTGGAAGCTGCGATTGATGGCGGCCAGCCGACGGCTGCATTGCTGCAAGCGTTGCAACAGGGCATCGCCGCCATGTGTATGGAAATCCAGTGCGGACTCGGCCCCGCCAGCAACGCAGCCCCGCTGGCCACCCCCCTCCCGGAAAAGTTGCCGTCGGGCTTGCCGCCAGCCGCCGTGGCGAGGCTGATCGCCCGCCTCGAAGCCGGCGACAGCGACTGCGATATATTAGTCACCGACGGCCTGATGGAACTTGAAGACACGCCTTGGGCGCCGCATCTGCGGCAAGCGCAGAGTTTTATCAGGATTTTTGACTTCGCCGCCGCCATCAGTCTGCTGGTGGGCGACCGGCAAGCGCCGGATATGGAGAGTGTGCATGGAAAAACTGATCCTGCTGATCGATGACGATCCCCTGGTATTGGGTATCCTCAAGCAGACCCTGCGGCCGTATTACCAGGTGCGCATCGCCACGCTGGGTCTGCAGGGTCTGGCACTGGCGCGCCTGCGGCCCTTGCCCGATCTGATCCTGCTTGACGTCAAACTGCCGGACATGCACGGCTACGATATTTGCCGGGCGCTCAAGCAAGAGGCACTCACCCGCGAGATACCGGTGATATTCCTAACCAGCCACACCGATGTTGACAACATCACGCAAGGCTTCGAACTCGGCGCCGTCGATTACGTCAGCAAGCCGGTGGCTGCGCCCGTCCTGCTGGCCCGCGTCAAGACGCATCTGCGTTTGCGCGAAGCCGGCGAGTTCCTGCGCGACCAGAACCTGCACCTCGAATCGCTGGTGAATGAACGCACGCGCGACCTTCAGGCCAGAACCGCCGAGTTGCAACTCAGTCAGGATTTGGCCATCGTCGCGCTGGGATCGATCGCCGAAACGCGTGACAATGAAACCGGCAACCACATCCATCGCACCCGCGCTTTCGTCAAGATCATGGCGCAACGGCTGGCGCCTTTGCCGCGCTACCGGGAAAGCGTCACGGCCGAGCAATGGGCGATGATCTGGAAATCCGCCCCGCTGCACGATATTGGCAAAATAGGCATACCCGATCACATCCTGCTCAAGCCCGGCAAACTGACCGCCGATGAGTTTGCGCTGATGCAGCGCCATCCCGTGATCGGCCGGGATGCGATTCAAACGGCGGAAATTCGCATGGGTTCGGATAGCTCGTTTCTTGGCGTGGCCAAGGACATTGCCTACGCCCATCATGAACGCTGGGATGGCAGCGGCTATCCGGAAGGTCTCGGCGGGGAGGCGATTCCACTCGCGGCGCGCATCATGGCCCTTGCCGATGTTTACGACGCCATGACCAGCAAACGGGTTTATAAGCCGGCCTTGCCGCACGCGACCGCTGTCGAGGCTGTCCGCGACGGCCGTGGCAAGCATTTCGATCCGGCACTGGCCGATTGCTTTCTGGACGATGCCGACGCCTTCCGCGATATCGCCGCGCAGTACAGCGACGATGGCGAACAAAGCAACAAGGAAAATCCAAAATGAGTTCTGCCTTCAGGGTATTTGTCGTCGACGACGACGCCTTCGTCCTTGACGTGATTCGTGACATTCTGGCTCCCGATTACGCAGTCGAAACCTTCGATAGCGTGAAAGCCTGTGAGCAAAGGCTGGTGGTGGAACAGCCCGACATGTTCCTGCTCGACGTGCGCATGCCCGACAAGGATGGCTACGCTTTTTGTCGCGAAATCAAGGACACTGCCGGCTTGCGGCAGATCCCGGTTACGTTCGTTTCAAGCCAGGACACCATCGACGCCCGGTTGATGGGCTACGATGCCGGCGGCGAGGACTTCATCGTCAAGCCCTTCGAGGCCGAAGAGGTGCGGCGCAAGGTGCAGGTCGCGCGGCAAATTGTCCAGGATAAGCGCACGCTGCTTCAACAACTGGCGGATTCCGAACTGCTTTCCTCGCTGGTGATGGCCAACATGGATGAATACGCCATCCTCGTCCGCTTCATTCGCGAGCTGATTTCCTGGGAGAACGAGCAGGAAATCGCTGCTGGCCTGCTGGAAATGATGCAGCGTTATCGTCTGAATGGCGTGGTACAGACCAGGATTTCCCGGCGCACGCTGACGCAGAGCGCGCAAGGCACCAATATTCCGTTGGAAACCTCCATAATGAATCATGTGCGCGGTCTGGAGCGCATCTTTGAATTCCGCAATCGCAGCGTGCACAACTACGAGCGGCTGACCATGATGGTCAGCAACATGCCGCTGGACGACCCGGACTACTGCGGCCGCTTGCGCGATCATCTGTGCATCGCCGCCGAGTCCGCTGAGGCGCGGTTGCGCGCACTGGAAACCGATGAAGCGAGTCAGCGCAGCCAGGCTGGCATCCGCGGCGTGCTGGAGCGTGTTCGCGCCATGACGGAGGCGCTGGGGCAGGCCCATTTGCGTGATCGGGCCGCCAGTTCCGATCTCTTTGTGCGGATGGAACAGGATTTGGCCAAGGCCTTTGTCCATCTCGGTCTTAGTGAAGACCAGGAACGCCATTTGGGCGACCTGGTCCACGGCTTCATGAAGGAACTGGTGGATTTGCTTGACCAAGGCGAGCAGACGCATGAATCGATGCAGGAACTGGGCAAACTGCTGGGACAACTGACCTGAGCGCATGCTGTTCGCCATCGGGGTCATCCCTCCTTTCGCGCATACCCTGATCCGTCTCCTGCCGCCATGAACCTGGGCTCGAATCCCCCCGCGTTTCCTCGCATCGGCCTCGCCTTGTTGGTAGCGGTCTTGCTGTTGTTCGGTTTCTTTCAGGTGCTGAACCGGGCGACAGCGGCGCCCCCCATCCGCATCGGTGTGCTGCATTCGCTCACCGGCACCATGGCCGTGAGCGAAAAGCCGCTGGTCGATGCCGTGCGGCTGGCGGTGGAAGAAATCAACGCCGCGGGCGGACTGCTTGGGCGGCCGGTGGCAATGGTAGTAGTGGATGGCCGTTCCGACTGGTCGCACTTTGCCGCCGAGGCCGAGCGACTGATTGCTGTGGACAAGGTCAGCGCCTTGTTTGCCTGCTGGACATCGGCCTGCCGCAAAGCCGTAAAACCCGTGGTGGAACAGCACCGGCACCTGCTGTTCTACCCCGTGCAATACGAGGGGCTGGAACAGTCCCCCAACATTCTTTACACCGGTTCGGCGCCGAACCAGCAGATCGTGCCAGGTACCCGCTGGGCCATGGAAACCTTCGGCAAGCGCATCTACCTGGTCGGTTCCGACTATGTTTTCCCGCGCACCGCCAACCGCATCATCCGCGACCTGGTCACGGCGAGCGCCGGCGAGGTGCTGGCAGAGCGCTACCTGCCGCTGGGAGCGACCGACGTGGCCACCGTGATCGAAGAAATCCGCCGCCTCAAGCCGGACGTGGTGCTGAATACCATCAACGGCGACAGCAACGCCGCATTCTTTGCCGCCCTTGAACAGGCGGGGCAGGGCGCGATGCCGCTGGTTTCGTTCAGCGTGGCCGAACCCGAAATGGCGGCCTGGGGCGGTGGCCGTCTTGGCCGCCATTTCGGCGTCTGGAGCTACTTCCAGTCGCTGCCGCGCGACGAAAACCGCCGCTTCGTCCAGGCTTTCCAGCAGCGTTTCGGCGCCACGCGCGTCACCAGCGATCCGGTTGAAGCCGCTTATGTCGGGGTTCGTCTATGGGCGCAGGCGGTAAGCGATGCCGGCTCACCCGAACCTGCCCGGGTCAATGCCACCCTGTTACGGCAAAGCCTCAGCGCACCCTCAGCCATCGTTTCGGTGGATGCCGCCACCCGCCATTTGTGGAAAATGGTACGGATCGGGCAGGCTGGACGAGACGGCCAATTCACCGAGGTGATGTCCTCCAGCATACCCATGCGACCGGCGCCGTGGCCGTTTTATCGCAGCCGCGAGGACTGGCGAAAAATTGTGGGCGCACCCGCCAGCGGTGGCGCGCCGTGACCTTCACCCGCGCGGGAACGTTCACCCGTATCGTGCCGCGGCTGCTGGCCGGCTTCCTGCTCGTCTCCTCGCTGCCCCTGGCCGGGCTCGCCTTCCTCTACGTTCAGGCTTTCGAGCGCAGCATGAGTGAAACGGCTCAGGTTAACCTTGCCTCGATCGCCAACAAGAAGGCGGACCAGATCGATGCCTATCTGGGCGAGCGCCTGACCAACAGCGAACTGCTGGCCAAGTCGGCCGTTACGCGTGAAGCCTTGCGCGAACTGAGCAATCCCGTGGTTAGAGCATCAACTCAAGTAACTGATCGGACGGCAATCGGCACTCCTCGTCAGCAGGAACTGGCGACCGCCTACCGTGACTATTATCTCAATCTCATCGAAAGCATCGGCTACTACGACCTGCTGCTGACCGACACCGCCGGCAATGTTGTGTTTTCCATCCTGCACGAACCGGATCTGGGTACCAACTTTAATAGCGGCCCCTTCCGTGACACGCCGCTGGCGCGCGCCCACCGCGAGGCGCTGGCACTGCTCGATACCCAGATCACGCCGGTGGCGCGCTATACCGCGTCGAGCAACCGGCCGGCGGTCTTCATCGTGACGCCGGTGCTGTATCAGGGCCGCTTGCTCGGCTCGATCGCCCTGCAAATGGACCTCGATCGACTTACTCAGGTGGCGGTGGATACCACCGGACTCGGCTTTACCGGAGAAACGGTGCTGGCGCAGCGCGATGGCGACGAGGTGCTTTATGTCGGGCCCTTGCGGCGGGTTGCCGATGCCGCTTTCCGTCATCGCCAGCCTTTGTCGGTCGCAGCCGCGCCGATGCAGGCGGCGCTGGCCGGCGGCCACGGCCACGGCCTTACCCGCGACTATGCCGGCGTCGATATTCTTGCCGTCTGGCGCCATTTGCCGGCGCTCAACTGGGGCATGGTGGTCAAGATCGACGTGGCCGAGGCGCTGGCGCCGGCCCATGCCCTGCGCAGTCAGACGCTGGCCATGCTGGTTTTGGTGTTGCTTGCCGCAGGCATTTTTGCGCTGTTGTTCGGCCGCAGCCTGGTCAGGCCGATTCGCGCCCTGACGCTCGCCAGCCGCCGCATCGCCGCGGGCGAATTCGACCGCCGCGCGGAAGCTTCGGGGTGCGACGAGTTTCGCGAACTGGCGGGCAGCTTCAACCGCATGGCCGACCAGTTGGTCGATGAACAGTCTTCGCTGGAGCAGCGGGTGGTGGTGCGTACCCACGAGTTACGGCAGAGCCAGGCCCGTTACGAAGAACTGACCGCCCGCATTCCCGTCGGTGTGTACAGCTTCCGCATTCGCGCTGACGGCAGCATGGCTTTTGAATACGTCAGTCCCCGTTTCTGCCAGATTCTCGGGCTGACCCAGGCCGATGTTCTCGCCGATGCCGCCTGCGCCTTCGCCCAGGTACAGGCGGATGAACGGGATAACTTCATCGCGCTTAACCACGCGGCAGCGCGCCGTCTCCAGCCCTTCTTCTGGGAAGGCCGTTTCGTTATCGGCGGCGCGACGCGCTGGCTGCGCATCGAGTCCACACCCACGCCCATGGACATCGGTGATAGCGTCTGGAATGGCGTGATGAGCGATGTCACCGAAACCCGCGGTTTCCAGGAAGCGCTGCGCGAGAACGAATCGACGCTGCGCCGCGCCCAGGCCGTGGCCCACATCGGCAGTTGGCATCTCGATCTTGCCGGCAACGGGCTGACCTGGTCGGACGAAACCTGCCACATCTTCGGCATTCCGACCGGTACGCCGCTGGCCTACGACGACTTTATTGCCTGCGTGCATGAGGACGACCGCGCGGCCGTCGATGGCGCCTGGCAGGCGGCACTGCACGGCGCGGTCTATGACATCACCCACCGCATCGTCGTCGCCGGCGCGGTGAAATGGGTACGCGAGCAGGCCGAACTGGTTTTTGACGGCGATGGCAATCTGGCGGCGGGCATCGGTACGGTGCAGGATGTGACGGCGCAGACCCTGGCCGAAAATGCGGTGAAAGACTCCGAACACTTCCTGCTGTCGCTGGCCGACATCATTCCTGGCATGCTCGGCTACTGGGATGCCGAACTGCGCTGCGGTTTTGCCAACGCCCACTACCTCAAGTGGTTTGGCAAGACGCAGGCGCAGATGCACGGCATCCGCATCCAGGAACTGATGGGCGAAGAACTGTTTCGCCAGAACGAGCCCTTTATCCGCGCCGCCCTGCGTGGCGAAACGCAGCATTTCGAGCGGACGCTGGTCAAGGCCGACGGCAGCACTGGCTATACCTGGGCCCATTACCTGCCCAACGTGGTGGAAGACGAGGTACGGGGATTCTTCGTCATGATCGCTGATGTCACCGAACTCAAGCAGACCCAGACCCGGCTTGAACTGCTCAACGAGGAACTGCGGATGCGTACCGGCGAGGCCGAAGCGGCCAACCGGGCGAAATCCGAATTCCTCGCCAACATGAGTCATGAAATCCGCACGCCGATGAACGCCATCATCGGCCTCACGCAACTGGTGCTGGATACGCCGCTGGCACCGAAGCAGGAGGATTTCCTGCGCAAGGCCCATCAGTCGTCGCTGGCGCTGCTGGGTATCCTCAACGATATTCTCGATTATTCCAAGATCGAGGCGGGCCGGCTCGATATCGAGCGGCTGCCATTTTCGGTCGAGGGATTGCTGCACGACGTCGCTGCGTTGTTCGGCGCCCGCATCGCCGAAAAAGGGCTGGATATTTCCATCGACATTGCGCCCGACCTGCCGGCGCAAGTACTGGGCGATTCGCTGCGGTTGGCGCAAGTACTCAACAACCTGGTCGGCAATGCCATCAAATTCACCGAAGAGGGCGCAATCAATCTCAAGGCGGAAGTTGCCTACGTTGACGCCGCCGCCAACTTATTGACCCTGCGCTTCGCCGTGCGCGATAGTGGCATCGGCATCGACAAGAATAAGGTCGCCGAACTATTTCAGGCCTTTACCCAGCAAGACAGCAGCATCACCCGCAAGTACGGCGGCACCGGCCTGGGTCTTACCATCTGCCAGAAATTGGTGGGGTTGATGGGTGGCGAAATTACGGCCTCGGGCAATCCGGGGCAGGGCGCGACTTTTTCCTTTACTGTCCTGGTCGGCGTTGCACCGCAGTCACAGCCCACGCCCGGCGAGGCGGGTGGCGAGACGGGTGGGGAAACAGCCAAACTCCCCAAAAAGTCGGCGCTAGCGGTACGGCAATTTCATGGCGCCCACATCCTGTTGGTGGAAGACACCGCCACCAATCAACTGGTCGCGTCTGAATTGTTGAGAAAATCCGGCGTTCAGGTCACGCTGGCCGTGAACGGCCAGGAAGCCCTGGATGCCGTGGCCGCCACGCAACGGGCGGGCGGTCCGGGCTTCGATGCCGTGCTGATGGACCTGCACATGCCGGTGATGGATGGCCTTGAAGCCACCCGCCGCATTCATGCCCTGCCGGGGGCCGCCGACCTGCCCATCATTGCCATGACCGCGGCAGTGATGCAGGAAGACCGTGATCGCTGCGCGGCGGCCGGCATGATCGATAGGGTGTGGCGGAGACCGCCGCCATGACACCCGCCGCGACTGAACTCGACACAATGGCGCTCAAGCGCGTTATGGACGGAATTTCGCCCTATCTCGAACAGCGTGAATTGGTCGCGGACGATCTGCTGCTGGAATTGCGCGCCATCGTTCGCGGACAGCCACAAATCCCGCTGCTGGCCCGACTGCTCGGCCAGATCGACCGCTTTGACCACGATGGCGCCTTGGCTACAATCGCGCAATTGGTTGCGAAGCTGAATCTTGAGGGATGATCGGATGATTTTGGCCACGGGCGAAAAACCGCTGATCCTGCTGGTCGATGACGTGCCGGCCAACCTGCATGTGCTGGCCGCGGCGCTGAAGACCAAATACCGCATCAAGATCGCCACCAGCGGCCAGGCGGCGCTGGATCTGGTGGCCCTTGACGACAAACCGCAACTGCTGCTGCTCGACGTGATGATGCCGGGTATGAGCGGCATCGAGGTGCTGCGCCAGATGCGCGCCCGGCAGTCGACGGCCGACATTCCGGTGATTTTCGTCAGCGCCGACAATTCCGAGCAGAGTCAGCTCGAAGGCCTCGAACTGGGCGCCGACGACTACCTGACCAAACCGGTGGTCACCACGGTGCTGCTGGCGCGCGTGCGCAACCTTCTGCAACGCAAGCGGGCCGAGGCCGAGTTACGCCTGGCAGCGCATGTGTTCAATTACAGCGGCGAAGCCATCATGGTGAGCGACCGTAAAAATCACATCCTCGAAGTCAATCAATCCTTCGAGCGCCTGACCGGTTATACGCCGGACGAGGTGCGTGGTCGCGATCCGCGCATGCTCTCGTCCGGCCGCACGCCGCGCGAAGTCTATGCGGCGATGTGGCAGGCCTTGCAACAAAACGGCTTTTGGCAGGGCGAAATGTGGGACCGCCACAAGTCTGGCGAGATCTATCCCAAATTGCTGACCATCTCGGTGGTGCGCGATTTGCATGGCGAAATCGAATATTTCATCGCCAGTTTCACCGATATTTCGCAACTGAAGGCCGCCGAAGACCGCATCCGCCATGTGGCGCACCACGATGCGCTGACGGGCCTGCCCAACCGGCTGTACCTGAAGATTGGACTCGATCAGATGCTGGCGGCGGCGCGACGCGAAGACATGCAGGCGGCCGTGATGTTCATCGATCTCGATCGCTTCAAGGTCATCAACGACACCCTGGGCCACCACGTCGGCGATGGTTTGCTGGTCGATGTAGCCAGCCGGCTGCAAGGCTGCGTGCGTGGCAGCGATCTGCTGGCGCGACTGGGTGGCGACGAATTCGTGGTGGCGTTAACGGGGCATGAGGTCGAGCGCAGCGCCGTTCACGTGGCCGAGAAGATTCTCGACGAACTGGCCCAGCCCTACCATATCGGAGAACATACCCTGCGGTCGACACCCAGCATCGGCATCAGCCTGTTTCCGTTCGATGGTGACAACATCGATGCGCTGATGAAGCATGCCGACACGGCCATGTATCACGCCAAGTCGCTCGGTCGCAACAATTTCCAGTTTTTCAGCGACGAGATGAACAAGACGGCGACGGATCGGTTGCTTCTGGAAAACAGCCTGCACGAAGCCCTCTCTGCCGGACAGTTCCTGTTGCATTATCAGCCGCAGGTCGAGCCGAAATCCGGCCGTTTGGTCGGCGTCGAGGCGCTGGTGCGCTGGCTGCATCCCACCCAGGGCATGATCGGGCCGGATCGTTTCATTCCGGTGGCCGAAGAGTCGGGCCTGATCGTGCCGCTGGGCGAATGGGTGCTGGCCACCGCCTGCGCGCAGTTGCGGCATTGGCGCGATCAGGGCAACCGGGACTTGCGCATGGCGGTGAATATCTCGCAGCACCAGTTGCACAGCCCGCGTCTGGTAGGCACCGTGGCGGAACTGCTCGAACGCCACCAGTTGGCGGGCCATGAACTCGAACTCGAAATCACCGAGTCCGTCGCGATGAAAAATCCGCAGGAAACGATTCGCGTGCTGGACAGCCTGCGCGAACTTGGCGTGGAACTGGCCATCGACGACTTCGGCACGGGTTATTCATCGCTGGCCTATCTCAAACTGCTGCCAATCCAGCGCCTCAAACTCGACCGCAGCTTCGTCAAGGATATCGAGATCGATGCCAATGACGCCGCCATCAGTTCCGCCACCATCGCCCTGGCCCACGCCCTGGGCCTTGAAGTCGTGGCCGAAGGCGTCGAAACCGAGATTCAGCGCGAATTCCTGCAACGTCATGGCTGCGACCTGATGCAGGGCTATCTGTTCTCCCGTCCGGTGCCGGCAGATGCGGTGCTGGCTTATGCGGCCCCGGCCTGAACTGGCTTCAGCGAATCTTCAATTCGAGCCTTTAACAGGCGAACCCGATTCGATTCAAGGGCATTGCTCCGCAACCTCTCCGCTGGCGAGGTTGTGGCATAGTGATCTTGATGGCTGTTTATTGACCTTTGGGAGGGGAGATATGCGAAATATGCTGATGTTTGCTGCGGTCAGGGGTTGTTTTGCAGCACTGTGTGGCCTGGCACTGTCGATCATGGGGGCAGAGGTTGCCGCAGCAACTCCAGCCACAGCAGTTTCGGCAGCAC
>JAIFMO010000077.1 GCA_020048435.1 Sulfuritalea sp. | reverse complement strand
GGCCTGCGCGCGCCGGACAGCGGTGACGTCCTGCTCGCGGGCGGTTCGCCGGCCGCGTTGGGGTTGCGCGAGGTTGCCCGCCTGCGCGGCTGGCTCGGCCAGGATCGCGGCGATCCCTTCGCCAGCACGGTGCTGGAAACCGTGCTGGCCGGCCGCCACCCGCATTTGGGCCGCTGGTCGTGGGAATCGACCGCCGATGCCGACATTGCCCGCGCCGCCCTCGCCACCGTCGGTCTGGCCGAGATGGCGACGCGCGAAGTGCAGACGCTCTCCGGCGGCGAGCGCCAGCGCGTGGCCATTGCCGCCCTGCTGGCGCAGGCGCCACGCCTCTTTTTGCTCGACGAGCCGCTGGCCCATCTCGACCTCAACCACCAGCTCGCCACGCTCGGCGTGTTCTCCGGGCTCGCTCGCACGCAGAGTAAAACGGTCGTCATGGTGTTGCACGATCCCAATTTCGCCCTGCGGCATTGTGATCGCGCCCTGCTGCTGTTCGGCGACGGCCGCCATGCCGAAGGCCCCGTCGCCGAGGTACTGAACGAGGACTGCCTCTCAAGGCTCTACGGCCACCCGCTGCGGCGCGTCGATGTGCCGCTGCTCGACCACCCCCTGTTCGTTCCTTTATGAATCCGCCCCCGTTCCCGTCCATGACTGTTCGCTTCCTCTTCGCCGTGGCCCTGTTGCTGTCTACAAGCACCGCTATTTCAGCCGAGGCCGAAGCCAACGTTGGGGCCGGCGTCAGCACCTGCCCGCGCATTATCAGCCAGTCGCCCTATATCACCCGTTCGTTAGTCTGGCTGGGTTTGAGCCATTGCATCGTCGGCGTCAGCCGCTACGAGGCAAACGACAGGCTCGATCTGCCGCGCACCGGCGGCGTTATCGACCCCGATGTCGACGCCATTGCGCTACTCGAACCGCAACTGCTGATCACCTCGAACTGGACCAAGCCGGAGACTTGGCGGGCCGCTACTCCGGCGGGCGCGAAAGCCCTGCGCGTTGACGGCTTTCGCGGCATGGCCGGCGTGGAAACCATGTTGCGCGACATCGGCCGCGCCGCCGGCATCGCGGACATCGACGCCCGCGTCGACCGCTTCGCCGCCGACTGGCGCGCAGCGGCGTCCCGCGTGAACGGCAAGGGCCGCCGCGTGCTGGTGCTCTCGGCCTGCGGCGAGGCACCCTATTCCTTCGGGCGCGGCACCACCCTGCACGAACTATTCACCGCGGCCGGTTTCGATGTCGTCGCCGATCATGCCAGCATCCGCAACTTCCATCCGGGCCAAGCCGATGGCGACGTCGCCGCCTGGATCGCATCGCGCAAGCCCGATTACCTCTTTGCCCTGAAGAACCACCGCGACGAATCCTGCAACGCCGCCATCGTCCAGCCGTCCGTCCCCATCCTGTCGCTCGACGGCCCCCTGTTCACCCACCCCGGCCCCGGCCTGCTCGACGGTTTGGAGCAACTGCGCCAGACGATGAAAGACCTTGACGCATGAGCACGGCAGCTGAAAAGGACGCGCGCCATCGCGCCCGCATGCAGCGCAAGAAAGATGTGGTGGCTCAAAAAGTCGGCGCTGCCGGTACGGCACGCGGCCTCTTTCTCATCCACACCGGTAACGGCAAGGGCAAATCTTCCGCCGCCTTTGGCGTGCTGGCGCGATCGCTCGGCCACGGTCTGCGCGCTGTCGTGGTCCAGTTTGTCAAAAGCCGTTCCGACACCGGCGAGGAAGCCTTTTTCCGCCGCCAGCCGAACGTCGCCTGGCATGTCATGGGCGAAGGCTTCACTTGGGAAACGCAGGACGCAGCACGCGATGCCGCCGCCGCGCAGGCCGCGTGGAGCGTCGCGCGGCAGGCACTGGCCGATGCCGCAGTCAATCTCGTCATCCTCGATGAATTCACCTACGCGTTCAAGTACCGCTGGCTTGACCTCGACGCGGTGCTCGCCGTCATCCGCACCCGTCCGCCCATGCAGCACCTGATTGTTACCGGCCGCGCCGCACCGCCGGAACTGATCGCCGCCGCCGATACCGTCACCGACATGACGCTGGTGAAACATGCCTTCCAGGCCGGCGTGCAGGCGATGGCGGGGATCGAATGGTAAAGCCCGCCCACTGTCCGGCGCTGCTGGTTGCGGCGCCCGCCTCGGGCCACGGCAAGACCACGGTCACGGCGGCGCTGGCGCGCCTGCACGCGCGGCAAGGTCGGCGCGTGCGCGTGTTCAAGTGCGGCCCTGATTTTCTCGACCCGCAAATCCACGCCTTGGCCTCCGGCGCACCCTGTGAAAACATCGATTTCCTCATGTGTGGCGAGGAGGACGCCCGCTGGCGGCTGGGCCGTGCGGCGGCGGCAGCCGACCTCATCCTGGTCGAAGGCGTCATGGGTCTGCACGACGGCGAACCCGACTCGGCCGAACTCGCCCGCAGACTCGGCTTGCCCATTCTGCTGGTGATCGATGCAGCCGCCATGGCTGGCTCTTTCGGCGCCGTCGCCTGGGGGTTGAAGAACTACGGAGCGGGCGCGCCGATCACCCATGTCCTGGCCAACCGTACCGGCAGCGATCGCCACGCGGAAATGCTGCGGCAAACGCTGCCACCCGACATCGCTTGGGCCGGCCACCTGCCGCGCGCCGCCGACTGTGCGCTGCCCGAGCGTCACTTGGGCCTGCTGCCGGCGGCCGAAATCATCGACCTCGACGCCCGCATCGACCGCATGGCCACTGCTCTGGCCAATACAGCGGCCGCCAGCTTGCCGCCGGCGGTCGACTTTGCCGTACCGCTAGCGCCGACTTTTTTGCCGCTACTCACCGGCCGCACCCTCGCCATCGCCCGCGACGCCGCCTTCTGCTTTCTCTACCCCGCCAACCTCGAATGCCTCGAATCGCTCGGCGCGCGCTTGGCCTTCTTCTCGCCGCTGGCCGGTGACGCGCTACCCGCCTGCGATGCCGTCTGGCTACCCGGCGGCTACCCGGAACTGCACGGCGAAACCCTTTCGCGCCAGCATGGCTTGCGCGAACAGCTCGCCGCCCATCACGCCGCCGGCAAGCCCATTCTCGCCGAATGCGGCGGCATGATGGCGCTGTTCGACCGCCTGCTGACCCTCGACGGCGCCGAGCACGCCCTGTGGGGCCTGCTGCCCGGCTCGACGCACATGCAGCCGCGATTGGCCGGCCTTGGCATACAGGCAGCCGCACTGCCCGAAGGTACGCTGCGCGGCCACACCTTCCACTACTCGGTCGCCGAAACGCCGCTGGTGTCGTTCGTACAGACGACGTCCTTACGCGGTGGGCGCGGCGAGACGATCTACCGGCTGGGCCGGCTGACCGCGAGCTACTTCCACTGTTATTTCCCGTCGAACCCGGTAGCCACCGCCCAGTTGTTCCTGAGATGAAAATCCAATATCGGGTGGCAGTTCGGAGCCGTAGCCACCCGCCCCATGCAGCCTCACCGTCCTGCTTCAGAAATCGTAGCGCAAGCCCAATACCAAGAACTCGTTGTCGTAGCGCGACTTTCCTGAATTCCTCGCTTCAAATGCCACTCTCGCTGACAGCTTCGACGAGAGCTTTGCACGATAGAGCAAGGTGTTTACATGAGTATCGCTGCCTGGCAAGATGGATTCGTCAATGTTGATCCGGGCATGTCCCAGCAAGAGGCTTTGATCCTTGAAGCCATAGGTTCCCAGATCAAACAATATCGTTAACCTTGCCAATTGAGCGTTGGCAATGGCGGATACGCCGGAATTTTCGGCATACATGTAGGGCATGCTGACAAACTCGGGGTAGCCCCCCCAATTTCCATAGGCGGTCACCGTCTTCTCGTTGCCGGTAAACCGGTTGAACGCCAGGGACATGCTGATGCCACTCGGCTTGTGCGCCAGCGAACCCTTGATGCCATACAACGCATAGGACGCATTGAGTCCATGCTGGCTCAGGTAATCCTTGAAGCGACCGACTGCGGATACTTGGTAAGCCTGCATGTCCATCGTTGCGGAAACGTCTTGATTTATCGGTTGTTTTAACTGGCCATCGACATACAAGGTGTTCAATGTATCGGTTCCATGGTAGTTCCACAGCTGGAACTTATGGGTACCCTCATACGCAGCGCCAACGACCCAAACCCCCTTGTGTCCGACTACCGAAGAAGGGTCGATCGTATCGCCACTGCTGGCATCAATTGTCCCGTTTGGTGTTACCAGCAATGAGGTGTATGCCTGTTGCGACATGCTGCGAAACTCCGAGAAACTCACCAGGCCATCAAGTCCGGACATCTTGCTGACATACGAGAGTGTCAGGGTGGTATTGGCGACATCCCGATTTGTGAGTGTGTAGGCCTCGAACAAATTTGGAATGATCCGGTAATCGTAGGTGTTGATGATGGGAGAGAAGAACTCCTGGCGCCCAGCAGTGAGCGCGGTATTCCCGGCACGGTACTGAAGTTGCGCCTCGCCCAGCAACGAGTAAGGACGCTTATCGAGATCGAACATGTAGGCATCGGTCTGCTTCGGGTCACTACTCCGCAAGCCCAGATCGCTGGTGGTGTACAGGGCGCTCTTGAGCCTGAAGCCTAAAAAGTCGGCTGTTTCACCGCCAATCTTGCCGCCAAAGCCAAACGTACTCTGGTTTGGTCTGCCGCCCTTTTTGTCATCGGCCACATACATTGCTTTGGCGTAGCCGAAGATACTGCCTGAATTATCATCCTCAGTCGCCACCTCACCAGCCCATACTTGCCCTACTGTGCAAGATACTGCGACACACAGAAAGGCTACGCGCAAAATTTTTCGACGCAACGCAATCACACTTCGCGTTGCCGAGCTTCCACCCGATTGCGCCCATTATTTTTGGCGAGGTACAGTGCCTCGTCAACCCGTTGAACGATTTCCTTGGGCTGGTCACCTTGCCGGTAGGTGGTCACGCCGAAACTCGCTGTCTTATGCTTGGCAACCGGAAAATCGTACGCTTGAAACTTTTCGCGCAAACCTTCAGCCAGGTTAAGTACGCCAATCTCGTCGGTTTGCGGACAAATCACGATGAACTCTTCACCGCCCCAGCGGCCGACGATATCCGTTTTGCGAGTATTTCCGGCGAGAATTGAGGCAACCGCAATGAGTACAAGATCCCCGGCCTGGTGGCCGTAGGTGTCATTTACTGATTTGAAGTGGTCAATATCCAGCAAAATCAGGCTGAAGGGCTGTCCGAAACGCTGGGAGCGCGTGATCTCGTGTTCAAGCACTGCGTCAATTTTCAAGCGATTGTAGAGCCCAGTGAGTTTGTCGGTTACGGAAAGGCGCTCAAGTTCCTTGTTCAGCACGCTCAACTTGCGGTTCCAGTAAGTCACTGTCAGTAGAACAATGACTGCCCCGGCAAGAATCTTCCAGACCAGGCTGTAATCGACACCCTGCTGGACGTTGATCGACACATGCTTGTTGGAAATGGTCTCGCGCTCCTGAGCGGAAAGTGTTTTAACCCCTTTGTCGAGGATGTCACGCAGCAGGGTTTCCTCCTTGAGCACACCAATCCGCAACTTGTTGGTAAGTTCAGGAATCTGTCCGGAAATCTTCAGATTGAAAAGGCCTTCCTTCTTGATCGCATAGGCCGCTACGATGAGCGAACGAATCGTCATGTCTGCCTTGCGCTCGGACACCAGTGCGACTGATTCAGGCTCGCTGCCAGTGGGGATGACTTTTAGGTTAGGGTAATCATTTCGGATGCGCTCTTCGACCATGGTTCCGCGCGGCAGGGCTACCGTCTCGTCCCGCAAGCCACGAATGTCGCCAATATAGGCATGTTCTTCGCGGGTAATGATGATGTTGGGATCGAAGAAAATTGGCTCCGTGAAGCTCAGCCATGTTTCCCGTTCCGGAGTTTTGTTAAGAAAGCTCATGATCTGGCAACGTCCGGCCTTGGAGGCAGCGAGACTTTCATCCCAAGTCTTGACCGGATAAAGCGTGATCTTAAGGCCAACCCGTTGCGCTACCAGTTGGATCAAGTCAGCGGAAATTCCTTCATGCTCCCCCTTCTCATTTATATGCTCGAATGGTGTCCAGTCAGGATCGACGCACATACTGATGACGCCAACTTTCTCGATGTACGCTTTCTCTTGCGTCGAAAATTGGATTGGCGGTACGACCGTTGGCTCAGCAGCACGAGCAACTGAAAGAGCACCTAATAAAAAGGCACTACATACGCTGATCAGTTTCACGACCAAGCAGGGGTAAATCGTCGATTTGTTGGCTGGGATGCTGTTGGACAAGGCGGAGTAAGCCGGTGCTTGGAAAGAGCCGTATTGAGTCGAGTTCGGATTCTAGCGGATCGATAGATGCCAGTATTATTACGGCACGTGAAGGTCACCTCGTTGCCAAACAAGGCCGTTAGTGAATGGCGTTTACCGACTGCGTCGCCCCCGCGCCGTCTCCAGGAAGGCGCACAGCCGTTCCGCGCCCTCGATCAGGCGCGGCGTGTGGCGCTGGATCAAGTCGGGCGGGATGAAGAAGAGGTTGTCGCGCTTGACGGCGGTCAGCGTGGTCCAGCGGCGCCAGTCGTCGAGCCACTCGGGCCGCGCCTCGCCCATGCCGCTGGCAACGATGGCCTCGGGGTCGGCGGCCAGCACCGCTTCCGCCGTTACCGTCGGCGCCAGCGGCTTGAGCTGGCTGAAGATGTTGTCGCCGCTGCACAGGCGGATCGCGTCGGAGATGATCTGGCCGCCGCCCACCGTCATCAGCGGCTGCTTCCAAATTTGATAGAAGGTGCGCACCCGCGGTCGTTCGCCGTACTTTGCTCGCAGCGCCAGTAGGCGATTACGGAAGGCGCTCGCCGCAACGCTTGCTACCGCGGTCGTACCGGCCAACTCGCCGATGTGTTCCAGGCTTGTCGCCACGTCCTCGATGCGGTCCGATTGGGTTAGATAGACGGGAATGCCGAGCGCCCGCAACTTGGCGATGTGCGCCGGCGCGTTGCCGCTGACCCAGCCGATGGCGAGATCGGGTTTCAACGCGACGATGGCTTCCAGGTCGAGTTTTGAATAACCGCCGACGCGCGGAAGTTGTTTGGCCACCTCCGGGTAGTCGCTGTACTGAACCGCGCCCACCAGCCACTCGCCGGCGCCGGCGGCGTAGACCGTCTCGGTCACGTGCGGCGCCAGACTGACGATGCGCCGCGCCGGCTGGCTTAAACGCAGGGTTTCGCCGGCATCGTCGCGCACCTCGATGTCACTGTGGGCGGCGTAGGCGACGTGGACGGGCCCGGCGGCGGCGAGCGTCAGGGCCGCGACAAGCATCAAGATTTTCATGCAATTTCCTTTATCGAGGCGGGCTGGCCGCCGCCGGGGCGAGATTTCCCCCGTGTTAAAATCCTTGCCTCCCCCGATTCTCCCCCATCTCCCCAGGTTCCGCCCTTTCCGGCGCCCCTTATGGACGCAACCCTGCTGCTGCACGCCCTGATCCTTGGCATGGTCGAGGGCCTGACCGAATTCCTGCCCGTCTCATCCACCGGCCACCTGATCCTGGCGGGCGACCTGCTCGGCTTCAACGACGAGCGCGGCAAGCTGTTCGAGATCGTGATCCAGTCCGGCGCGATTCTCGCCGTCTGCTGGGAATATCGCGTGCGTATTTTCGGCGTGCTGGCCGGCTTGCCGCATGACCGTGCTGCACAGCGTCTGGTCATCAACCTTTTTGTCGCTTTCCTGCCGCTGGCGATACTTGGCCTGCTGTTCGGCAAGGCAATCAAGGCGGCGTTATTCAACCCGGTGGCAGTGGCGACGGCCTTCATCGTCGGTGCTTTTTTCATCCTCTGGGCCGAAAAACGCCAACACCGTATCCGCGTCGACAGCGTGGATGAACTCGACGTCATTGACGCTTTCAAGCTGGGCCTGGCCCAAGCCTGCGCGCTGATTCCCGGCACCTCGCGTTCTGGCGCCACCATCATCGGCGGCTTGCTGTTCGGCCTCTCGCGCCAGGCGGCGACCGAGTTTTCCTTCTTCCTCGCCATCCCCACCCTGTTCGCCGCCACCGCCTATCAGCTTTACAAGGAACGCCACCTGCTATCGGCGGACGATCTCGGCATGTGGGCGGTCGGCTTCGTCGCCGCCTTCGTTTCGGCCTTCCTCTGCGTGCGCTGGTTGCTGCGCTTCATCTCGACCCACGACTTCACCGTCTTCGCCTGGTATCGCATCGCCTTTGGCATTGCGGTGCTGGTCACCTGGCAGTTCGGCCTGGTCGATTGGACCCACCCGTGATTCTGTATTTGCACGGTTTTACCAGCGGGCCGCAGTCGCACAAGGCGCAACAACTCCAGCAGCGCATGGCCGAGCGGGGCTTGGGCGATGACTTCGTCTGCCCGCAGTTGCCGCACTCGCCCAGGGCCGCCATTGCGCTGATCGAAAGCATCCTCGCCCAAAAAGTCGGCGCTAGCGGTACGGCGACAAGCCATCCCGCTGCCAACAGGGGTACGGTAGCGCTGGTCGGTTCTTCGCTGGGCGGCTACTACGCCACCTGGCTGGCCGAAAAGCACGGTCTGCGGGCGGTGCTGGTCAATCCGGCCGTGGTCGCCCAACTCCCGCTGGACAGATTCCTCGGCCCGCAGCAACACATGTATACCGGCGAACCCTTCGAATTCACCCAGCAACACATCGCCGACCTGCATGCGCTGGACGTGCCGCGCCTGTCGCGACCCGAAAATTTCTGGCTGCTGGTTGAAACCGGCGACAAAGTACTGGATTACCGACACGCCGTGAAGTACTACGCCGGCGCCCGCCAGACGGTGCTGACTGGTGGCGACCACGGTTTCACGCGCTGGGCCGACTGTCTCGACCCCCTACTGGAATTTGCCAATGAACGTCCTGTTTGAAGAAGAAGGCGCTTTCAAGGCCGGCAGCGTGCTCGCCGATAACGACAGTTCGCTGCAGATCGAACTGCCTTCGGGCAAGCGCAGCAAGGTCAAGGCCGCCAACGTGCTGCTGCGTTTCGATTCGCCGCCACCGGCCGAACTGATCGAGCGCGCCGAAGCGCAGGCGGAGGAAATCGACACCGACTTTCTCTGGGAAGTCTGCGCCGACGGCGAGTTTGGTTTTGCGGAACTGGCCACCGAGTATGTCGGCGGCAAGCCGGGGCCGGTCGAGGCCGCCGCCGTGCTGCTGCGGCTGCATTCGGCGCCGATCTATTTCCATCGCAAGGGCAAGGGCCGCTTCCGCAAGGCCCCCCCCGAAATCCTGCAAGCCGCGCTGGCCGGGATGGAAAAGAAGCGCCAACTGGCGCTGAATATCGAACGCATGGCCGGCGAACTGCGCGCCGGTGCGTTGCCGGCCGAAATCCCGCCGCTGCTGCGCGAACTGCTCTACAAGCCCGACCGCAACAAGCCCGAAACCAAGGCGCTGGAAGCCGCCTGCGCCGAGACGGGGCTGTCCGCGCCGCGCCTGCTGGAAAAGTGTGGCGCGCTGGCCGACACCCACGAATACCATCTCGGCCGCTTCCTCTTCGAATACTTTCCCGAGAACCGGGGTGGCACGGGTTTCGGTGAGTTTGCGGCCCCGCTCGATCCGACCGCATTGTCCAACCTGCCCGATGCCGCCGTGCGCGCTTTCTCGATCGACGATGCCCACACCACCGAAATCGACGACGCCTTTTCGCTCGAAATGCTCGCCGATGGCGGCATGCGCGTCGGCATCCACATCGCCGCGCCGGGGCTGGGCATCACGCCGGACTCTGGCCTGGGTCGCATCGCCCGCAACCGGCTGTCCACTGTCTACATGCCCGGCCGCAAGATCACCATGTTGCCCGAGGACGTGGTCGAACGCTTCACCTTGGCGGCTGGCCGCAGCGTGCCGGCCATCTCGCTTTATCTCGACGTGGCGTCAGACCTGCGCATCCTCAAGCGCGAAACGCGGCTGGAACGCGTGCCGGTGGTCGCCAACCTGCGCCACCACGACATCGAGCCGCTTTTCAACGAGGAAACATTGGCCAGCGGTCTGCCGGAATTCCCCTTCCGCGATGAGCTGAAACGCCTGTGGGAACTGGCTACCGTGCTTGAAGCCGGCCGCGGCGCGGCGGGTCAGCAGAATCGCAAGGACTACAACTTCGTCGTCGACTGGTCGGCCGCCACGCCGCAAGGCACCGGCCGCATCGCCATCGACGAACGCCAACGCGGCAGCCCGCTCGACACTTTGGTGGCCGAGCTGATGATTGTCGCTAATTCAACCTGGGGCGCCGATCTGCGCGATGCCGGCATCGCCGCGCTCTATCGGGCGCAAGGGGCGGGCAAGACGCGCATGACCACGGTGGCCGCACCGCACGAGGGGCTGGGCGTCGATTGCTACGCCTGGTCGTCCTCGCCGCTACGGCGCTATGTCGATCTGGTTAACCAGTGGCAACTTATCGCCTGGCTGCAGGGCGGCACGCCGCCCTACACCGCCAAGTCGGCCGAATTTCTCGCCGCCTTGCGCGATTTTGAGCTGACCTACGCCGCCTATGCCGATTTCCAGCGTGACATGGAACGCTACTGGTGTCTGCGCTGGCTGTTGCAGGAGGATGAAAAAACGGTGGTGGCGGCGGTGCTGAAGGAAAATCTCGCCCGGCTCGATCGCATCCCGCTGGTGGTCAAATCGATGTCGCTGCCCGATCTGCCCCGCGCCACGCCGGTGCGGCTGGCGGTGGACGCCATCGACTTGCTGGCGGCGGAAATTACCGTTCGCTTTGTCGAATCGCTCGAAATACCGCCCCCGGCCGCCCCTGATGCGGCTATCGACACCACCGGGGAGCCTGAAGCGGCGGGGTAAAATCACCCGATGTCAACGCTGGCATCCCCCTCGCTTCACGGATTCCCCACGGGAGCCGATCCGCAATCGCGTACCCTCGGCCTGGCCATCGGCGTCTCGCTGGTGCTGCACGGCATCCTGCTGTCGATCCACTTCACCTTTCCCGACGCGCTGGCCAATGCCAAGGAGCGCGCGCTCGACGTCATCCTGGTTAATAGCCGCAGTGCGACCCGGCCCACCGACGCTCAGGCCAAGGCCCAGACCAATCTCGATGGCGGCGGCAACACCGACGAAGACCGGCGCGTCAAGACGCCCCTGCCGGTGTCGAAGCAGACGAAGGAAGGCGACAGCCTGATCGAGGCGCAGCGTCGCGTCGCCCAGCTCGAAGCGCAACAGCAGCAGATGATGACGCAGCTGAAAAGCCCGAAGGCCGCCGCCGCCGCGCCGCAACGCGCCGAACCCACCCCGCCGGCGCCGCCCACGCCCAATATTTCCGGCCTCGACCTCGCCAGCAGCGCCATGGCCATCGCGCGGCTGGAAGGGCAGATCGCGCGCAGCACCGAGGACTACAACAAGCGGCCGCGCAAGAAGTTCATCGGCGCCCGCACCGAGGAATACCGCTTCGCCCAATACGTCGAGGACTGGCGGCAGAAGGTTGAACGGGTCGGTAACGTCAATTACCCGGAAGCGGCACGCGGCAAGCTCTACGGCAACCTGGTGCTGACCGTGATCATCCGCGCCGACGGCACGCTCGACCGCGTCGACATCAATCGTCCCTCGGGCCGCCCCGTGCTTGACGAAGCCGCCCGCCGCATCGTGCAAATGGCCGCGCCCTATTCCCCCTTCCCGTCTGCCATCGCTCGCGATACCGACATTCTCGAAATCACGCGCACCTGGACCTTCACCAGCGCCGACCAGTTGCGCGCCGATTAACGCGGTAATACCGGCCACAACCCGCCGCATACCGCTTCAACAAAGCCGCCAACTGAGCGACCGCTTCACTTCGAAACCTGCCGGAACACCGCGGAGGCTTGTTACGCAATCGAGATGAAAGTCGGCGCTGGCAGGACGGCGATATACTTCCCCACATGCTAACTTTTCTTCAACGCCTGCGTATCGCCACGAAACTGTGGCTGCTGATCGTGATTTTCACGGTTGTTGGTGTTGCCGACAATCTGTCGGAAATGGCCCTGGTCAGCCAGCGGCTGCACGGCGAAAAGGAAACGCAGCTGCGACATCTGGTCGAGACGGTGCATTCGGTGCTGCAGTCCTACCAGCAGGCGGTGCAGGAGGGTCGTTTGGCCGAAGATCAGGCCCGCCGCCAGGCTGCCGAGGCGATCCGCCAGTTGCATTACGGTGCGCGCGAGTATTTCTGGATCCATGATCAGTCACAGCCCGTACCCAGGATGGTGATGCATCCGACAGTGCCGGCGCTGGAGGGGCACGCCCTGTCGGAGCCGCGCTTCGATCGTGCCACCTCATGGCGCAGCGGCACCGAGGGCGGCTATCAACCACTGGGCAACCTGAATCTTTTTGTCGCCATGAATCAGGCCATCGGGCCCACCGGCGATGGCTTTGTGACCTATGACTGGCCCAAGCCGCTGGCGCAGGGCGGAGTGAGCGAGCAGCTGTATCCGAAGCTTTCCTATGTGAAGCGTTTCGATGCCTGGGGGTGGGTGATCGGTTCCGGTATCTACATTGACGATCTGGACGCGGAATACTGGCGCGATGCCCGATCCAGACTGTTCAAGGCCGGCGCATGGCTGTTGTTGCTGGGACTGCTGGCCTGGTTCGTCATGCGCACGGTGGTGCAACCGCTGCGCGCCTTCCAGACGCTGATCGACAGCCTGCGCGCCAATCCCGAACATCCGTTGCCGGCGCCGGAGTCGCAGCCCGGCGAACTCGGGCAGTTGCTGCGCTCCTTCGTCAAGCTGATCGAGGATCTGCGCCGTTCCCGCAACGAGCTGACCCTCTCGATCGAGAAGATGCGCCTGATGGCGCGTCAGTCGTCAGGTCACCCAAGTCAGGCGCCAGACGATTGAATCGTCAGGCGGTCATCACGCACAGCGGCACCAGCATCTCCTGACGCGACAACCCGCCATGCACGCCGATCATCGGGATCGGTTTCTGGTCGGGTTCGTGATCGACGAAAGTCCAGTCGTCCTTCATTGCCAGTACGTAGTCGCCCAGCCGCGCGGCAAGTCGGGAATTCACCGGACCGGGGCCGAGCCACTCCTCGGCGAGCAGTTTTTCGCGCGACCACGCTTCGGCCCGCCCGGCAAACACCGTGGCGACATACTCTTCGAAGTCAGCCTGCGTTCCCGGCTTCAGGTAACAGTAGGCAAAGCGCCGTTCCCCGCAGACCGGGTGCGCGAGCATGGCGCCTAGAGCGACGTGGTCGTCGAGGTGAATCTGCCGGTCGGTGGGGGAATCGAGAAAGCCATGGTCGGCCGTCAGCAGCACCAGGGTGTCGGTCCCCTTCATGTCGTCGATAAACTTTTCCAGCCGTGCTTCGAAGTCGAGAAACTGTTTGACGGCGGCCGGACTGAAGACGCCGGTGCCGTGAGCGGCATGGTCGAAATCTGGCCAGTAGCCATAAACGAACTTGCGCGGGGCAGGCTCGTGGCAGACGCGGCGCAGGATGCCGAAAAAGTCGCGGCGGCGTTTGCAGAACGGCAGGGCCTCGATGAAAGGGTGCGCGACCGGATGGTACGGGTGCAGGGTTGCCCCTGAAGCATGCACCCGCGAAAACGGCGAGTCGGCGATCTTTATGGGCGTCACGACATGAGATTCGCAAGTTAGGCGCTGGTAGAGCTTCGGGTAGCAGAACAGAGTTTCCGGGTCGATGGGGGAACCGCCGCCGGGCATAATCAATCCCCGTGCAGCCAGCGGCAGGACGGCAGTGACGGCACCGATCTCATCAAGATAGACGT
>JAIFMO010000085.1 GCA_020048435.1 Sulfuritalea sp. | reverse complement strand
ATACGAACCCGGTGCAAAATTCTCGAACTTGGTGTATTCGCCGAGGAAGGTGAGCTTGACCGTGCCGGTGGGGCCGTTACGGTGTTTGCCGCTGATGATCTCGGCAATCCCTTTTTCCTGCGTGTCCGGCTTGTAGTATTCCTCGCGGTACATCATCAGGATAATGTCGGCGTCCTGCTCGATGGCTCCGGATTCGCGCAGGTCGCTCATCAAGGGACGTTTTTCGTTGCGCTCCTCGACTTTGCGCGAAAGCTGCGACAGCGCAATGATGGGAACGCTGAGCTCCTTGGCCAGCGCCTTGATCGAGCGTGATATTTCTGAAATCTCGGTGGCGCGGTTCTCGTTGTCCTTCACCGATGTCATCAGTTGCAGGTAGTCGATGACGATCAGGCCGAGCTTGCCGCACTGACGGTGCAGACGGCGCGCGCGGGCGCGCAGATCGGTGGCGTTGAGGGCGCCGGTTTCATCGATGTGGATCGGCGCATCGTGCAACTTGCCCAGCGCGCCGGTCATCTTGTCCCATTCCTCGTCGGTCAGCTTGCCGTTGCGGATGCGCTGCTGATCGATACGTCCCACGGACGAGAGCATCCGCATGGCGATTTGCGGCCCCGACATTTCCAGCGAGAAAATCGCCACCGGCAGCCGCATTTCAACGCCGACATGCTCGGCAATGTTGAGCGCAAAAGCGGTCTTGCCCATCGACGGGCGGCCGGCGACGACAATCATGTCGCCGCCTTGCAGGCCGGAAGTCAGCCGGTCGAGATCGACAAATCCTGTCGGCACGCCGGTCACATCCGATGGATTTTCGCGGTCGTAGAGTTCCTGGATGCGCTCGACCACCTCACCCAGCAGCGGCGTGACCTCACGGAAACCCTGCACCGACTTGGCACCGGCCTCGGCAATTTCGAACACCTTGGCCTCGGCTTCGTCGAGCAGTATTTTCGCGTCGCGACCGGCCGGATTCAACGCGCTGGCGGCTATCTCATCGCCAACTGTGACGAGTTTGCGCAGCACGGCACGCTCATGCACGATCTCGGCATAGCGGCGGATATTGGCGGCCGACGGCGTGTTGTTGGCAATCTCGCCGAGGTAGGCAATACCGCCGGTCTGCTCGACCTCGTTGGCCTTCTCGATGGACTCGTAGACCGTCACCACGTCGGCCGGGCGACCGACCTCGATCAGCTTGGCGATGTGGCGGAAGATGCGACGGTGGTCGTCGCGGTAGAAGTCGGCCTGGGTAACGATGTCGCCGATGCGATCCCAGGCGGAATTGTCGAGCAGCAGGCCGCCGATCAGCGATTGCTCGGCCTCAATGGAATGCGGCGGCAGTTTGAGCGCAGCTACCTGTGGATCGGATTGCTGGGCCGGGGAATTTGCAAAGGCACGCGCCAGAGCCATGAAGATTTGCCTCTCGTAAGCCGGTTAGCCGGCTTGCCACTTGTGGAAGAGCGGCAGTCTACCGCTGCCACCGACCCGGCGCGATAGAGCAACCCTGTGGAAATGCGGTGAAAAAACTGTGTAAATACTGTGGACAAAAGGTGAACAACCTGTGCATGAAAGGCAAAAGCCGCCCGCAGGCGGCTTTTGCCGACGGACAGCAGGGCTTTGCTTACTCGGCAACCACCGAAACGGTAATGGTCGCGATCAGGTCGGTGTGCAAGGCGATTTCGACCTTGTTTTCGCTGATCTGCTTGAATGGACCCTCGGGCAGACGCACGGCGGCCTTATCGACATTGACGCCCTGCGCTGTCACCGCTTCGGCGATGTCGGCATTGCCGACCGAACCGAACAGGCGACCATCGACACCCGCCTTGCGGGCAATGCGAACGCTCATGCCTTCGAGCTTGGTGGCGATTTCCTGCGCGGCAGCCAGCGCTGCGGCCTGAGCCTTCTCCAACTCGGCACGGCGCTCCTCGAATACCTTCTTGTTCGCTTCGGTGGCGCGCTTGGCCTTGCCTTGCGGAATCAGGAAGTTGCGGGCGTAACCATCTTTTACCTTGACGATGTCGCCGAGGCCGCCAAGGTTGACCACTTTCTCCATCAGAATCACTTGCATGGTCGTCTCCTCAAGCCTGGTGCAGGTCGGTGTAGGGCATCAGCGCCAGGAAGCGGGCACGCTTGATGGCGGTCGATAACTGGCGCTGGTAGCCGGTTTTGGTGCCGGTGATGCGCGCCGGCATGATCTTGCCGTTTTCGCTGATGAAGTCCTTGAGCAGTTCGGCGTCTTTGTAGTCGATCTCTTCGATCTTCTCGGCGCTGAAGCGGCAAAATTTACGGCGCTTGAACAGGCCACGGCCCTTGTCGTCTTTTTTCTTTCCTGCCAACTTACTTTTCGGTTTGAAAGCCATTTTCGTTTCCTTCGACAAATTCGATTCGTTGCACATGTAGCACGGGGGCGCGGATCTTGATGCTTCTTGCGGCCAGAAAGCCTGTCACGCGGATCGCGGCATCGGGTCTCGCATCTGCCAGCAAACCGGCCGGCATTCCCAAGGCCACGCAGTTCATCTCGCAGTCCACCTTGCGCGGGGTTTCGGCTTCGATCTGCTCGGACTGGTGCCCAAGCCGGAATTCGATGGCCGCGATACCCGCTGGCGTGCGCCGCAAGACGCCGCGTTCCAGCAACTTGCCCGACAACTGCGTCAGGTTAGCCGCTGCTCCCGGCTTGTTCACGCGGCGGCCTGTACCTCGGCGACGGCAGTCTGCGGGGCTGGAGCGGACGCAAACCCGGAACCGGCGGAGGGCGAGGTCAAAGACCGCGACCGCTCCTCTTTCATCATCGGAGAGGGGGTGATCACGGCCTTGCTCATCTTGATAGTCAAATGGCGCAACACGGCGTCATTGAACTTGAAAGCGTTCTCAAGCTCGGCCAGCGTCTCGCCATCGCATTCAATGTTCATCAGAACATAGTGCGCCTTGTGCACCTTCTGAATCGGGTAGGCCATCTGGCGACGGCCCCAGTCCTCAAGACGGTGAATGGCGCCGGAGCGTGCGGTAACCAGCGCCTTGTAACGCTCGATCATCGCCGGCACCTGTTCGGACTGGTCCGGGTGAACGATAAAAACAACTTCATAATGTCGCATGCAATCTCCTTCTGGGTCAGCAGGTTTGAGCCCTCCCGCATGCGTATCGGGTGGGGCAAGGGAACAAAGGGCGCGAATTTTACCCTGAAAGGCAGTCGCACCGCAAGACAAACCAAGGCATCGCAACCCATCGGAAAGCCCCGAACAGAAGCAATCCACTCCCACATTCATGCGTGATTCCGGCTGAATCGTCCAACTATCATGTCCAGGTTGCCATTTCATGCCAGAATCGGCGCACAGACAACGAATCCGACATGATCGATCAAGACCTTCCCGATCTGGACGCATGGGTAACCTACTACGGCGAGGCACAGATTCCCGTGCTACGCCATACCATGCAAGAACTCAACAAGCTGCGCGAGAACGCTGAGCGCGTCAACGCCCGCATCATCGCTAGCGTGATCCTGCGCGATCCACTGATGACCCTGCGAGTCCTTCAGTACATTGAAGAACACCGACGCAAGCGCCAAACGACGGACATCACCACAATCGAGCGCGCGTTGATGATGATCGGCATCGAGCCATTTTTTCGCGACTTTCAGGAATTACCGCTGATAGAGGAGCAACTGAAGGCTCACCCCAAAGCCCTGCTGGGTCTGCTAAAGGTAACCAACCGGGCGCGCAAGGCCGCCCATTGGGCCCGCGAATGGGCCATCATGCGCCACGATCTAGACGTGGACGAAATCACTGTTGCCACCCTACTCCATGATGTCGCCGAAATCCTCATGTGGTGTTTTGCCCCGACACTGGCACTACAAGTGAGGGACATGCAAACCGCCGACCGCGGTTTGCGCAGTACTGTCGCGCAAAGCGAGATTTATCACATTCACTTGACCGACCTGCAAACCCAGCTTTGCCAGCTATGGCGGCTGCCGGAGTTGCTGCTGTCTTTGATGGACAACACCGAGGCCGACAATTTGCGGGTCAAGAATGTAACGCTTGCCGTCGATCTTGCCCGACATTCCTCCAATGGATGGGACGACGCCGCGCTGCCGGACGACTACAAGTCCATTGAGGAGTTACTTCACATCGGCCACGAAACACTAATGCGCAAACTGGGACTCGATAATACGGGCGCTGCCACCCAGGCGCCTGCGTAGCCCATACTTCATGACACACTTTCCAAGACCTGCCCCGCGCCGAAGTGGCGCCTGGGAAGATAGAATCCCGCACCCATGCCCTCGTAGCTCAGTGGATAGAGCTCTCCCCTCCTAAGGGAGAGGTCACAGGTTCGATTCCTGTCGAGGGCGCGCCAATTGATTTCATCCCGTCGCGCACTGCCGTCATCCGCCGGAGACAGCTTGCCATGCCCATTCGCACCACCGGCCCCACTGGACACCCCGACTCTGCCGCCGTACAGCGCGATGCCGTAACGGGGAAGATTACGTCGGCATGCGCTGCCGTCGAACGGATTCGTGATGGGGCCACGGTAGCCACCTGTGGCTTTATCGGTATCGGCTTTCCAGAAAACATCGCCGTGGCAATCGAGCAGTGTTTTCTCGACAGCACGCGGGCGGATGAACACGGCATCGGCCATCCACGCGACCTCACCCTCGTCTATGCCGCCGGCCAAGGGGATGGCAAGGAACGCGGCCTCAACCATTTCGGACACGACGGCCTCGTGGCGCGGGTTATTGGCGGCCACTGGGGTTTGGTGCCCCGGTTGCAGGCCTTGGCCGTATCGAACCGGATCGAGGCTTACAACCTGCCGCAAGGCGTTATTTCCCATTTGTTTCGCGATATAGCCGCCGGCAGACCCGGCACTCTGACGCGCGTCGGACTGGGCACCTATGTCGATCCGCGGTTCGACGGTGGCAGGCTCAATACATGCACAAAGGCCGACATCGTGCGCCTGATGGAAATAGACGGCGAGGAGTACCTGTTTTACAAGGCCTTCCCGATCGACGTGGCCCTGATCCGGGGAACCACAGCCGACCCGGATGGCAACGTCACCATGGAAAAAGAGGCACTGATACTGGAATCACTGGCGGCCGCAATGGCCGCCCACAATTCCGGGGGGATGGTTATAGTTCAGGTCGAGCGCATTGCCGAACGCGGTTCGCTCAATTCCCGCCAAGTGAAGATTCCGGGCATTCTGGTCGATTGCGTGGTCGTTGCCGAAAAGCCCGAGTACCACATGCAGACGTTTCTTGAACAGTACAACCCGGCTTTTTCGGGTGAGATTCGCGTACCGCTGTCGAGCATTGCACCAATGCCGATGAGCGCGCGCAAAATCATCGCCCGCCGCGCCGTGCTCGAACTGACCGCCGATGCAGTGGTAAACCTCGGCATCGGCATGCCTGAGGGCATCGCCGCAGTCGCAGCCGAGGAGGGAATCAATGACCGCATGACCATGACCACCGAACCGGGCGTCATTGGCGGAATTCCCGCAGGTGGACTCAATTTCGGCGCCGCCAGCAATACACAGGTCATCATCGACCAGCCGAGCCAGTTTGATTTCTATGATGGTGGCGGACTGGATATTGCATTTCTGGGTCTAGCCCAAGCCGATCGCGCCGGCAACCTGAATGTATCGAAATTTGGCTCACGACTGGCGGGCGCGGGTGGCTTTATCAACATCTCGCAGAACGCCAGGAGGGTAGTCTTTGTCGGCACGTTCACAGCCGGTAAACTCGACATTGCGTTGGAAGACGGACAGCTGCGGATCGCCAGGGATGGTACGGGCATCAAATTCGTCGAGGAGGTCGAGCACCGGACTTTCAGTGGCGCCGAGGCGATGAAGCGCGGACAAAAAGTGCTTTATGTCACAGAACGCTGCGTCTTCCGTCTGAGCAGGGATGGACTGGAACTGATTGAAATTGCTCCCGGCATCGATTTGCAACATGAAATTCTCGATCTGATGGCATTTCGACCCATCATCCTTGGCGAACCCGCACTTATGGATGACCGGATATTCCATGACATGCCCATGGGTCTGCGTTGAAGCCACTCAACTCTGGTAAAGTCCTGCGGCTATTGGGGGGATACAGCATGGGGGAGCAGGTGTCCGTTTCGCTGGAACAGGATATGCAGGATTCGTTCGAACTGGCTCAGGCCGAAGTGCGCGATCTCAGGCGCACGGTCATTAGTTTACGCGATGGTTTGGAGAACACCCAAGCCGAAGTTCATGCTTCGACATTGCGCGCGACCATGGCCAGCGCCGCCGAGATTGCCCAGCTAAAGACCACCATCAGCTCGCTGCGCGATGAACTGGAGCACACCCGCGCCGAGCGTGAGCGGGCAGTCCAGATCGAGCGTGTCGCGTCCGCCCAAGAAATCGCCCAACTTAAAGCAACCGCAGGTTCATTGCGTGACGAACTGGAGCGTGCGCAAGATGAACACAAGCAGGCAATGCAGCAGGAGCGCGCTCATTCTCTCCAGGAAATGCTTCAACTCAAGGCCACTGTAGGCTCCTTGCGTGACGAACTTGAAAAATTACGCGTCGAGAAGGACATTGCCGTTCGTAATGCCATTGGCGCCGCGCAAGGCGACATCGTACAACTCCACGCCACAACGGCTTCCCTGCGCGAGGCGCTGGAACTGGCTCAGATCGACAAGAAAAACGCGCTACAGCAAGAGCACATGATCTTCGCCAACCAAACGGAAGAACTACGCCTCACCATCCGGGCCCTCCGGGATAAACTGGAATTTGAACGCAGCCAACGGAAATAGTTCATGAACCAAGTCATCATCCCGTCGCCCCCAAAAAAAATACCGTCCAAGAAGGCCGAACGTGACGGCATGGATCAAAAGCGACACCTGCGCCACCTTGAACTGATGCTGGAAGTTACCCGCCGCATGGCGGCGTTCGACACACTCGACGAGGTATTGCGCGCGCTGGTTGACATGACAACGACCGAGCTCAATGCCGAGCGCGGCTCACTATTCCTCAACGATCCTGACACCAACGAACTTTATTCACGCGTGGCCCAGGGCAATATCCAGCGCGAAATCCGCATCCTTAACAACAGCGGCGTGGCTGGTTACGTTTACACTGCGGGCGAGGCGCTGATCATTCAGGACGCCTACGCCGACAACCGCTTCAATCGCAGCATCGACGAACAGACCGGCTTCAATACGCGCAATATCCTCTGCGTACCGATCAAGACCGTCAAGGGCGAGATCATCGGCGTAGCGCAAACGCTGAACAAAAAGAGCGGAAAATTTACCAAACAGGATTTGAATCTGCTTGAAGCAATGACCAGCCAGGGTACGCTAGCGCTTCAGAGCGCGCAGTTCATCGAGCGTATGCAGGCCATCCGCCGACAGGAGATGGAGTTCATTGATGTCGTCTCAGAAGTTACGGCGGACATCAAACTCGGATCGCTGCTGCAAAAAGTCATGGGAGAGGCAACGCGACTGCTTAACGCTGAACGCTCAACGCTGTTCCTTAACGACGAGAAGACCAACGAACTGTGGTCAGAAGTTGGGCAGGGACTGGAATCGGTGCAGATTCGCCTACCCAACCACCTCGGCATCGCTGGCGCGGTGTTCACCTCGGGCAAAGCGATCAACATTCCCTACGCTTACGCTGATTTGCGCTTCAACCCGGCCTTCGACAAGAAGACCGGCTTCTTCACCCGCTCCATTCTATGTGTGCCCATCGTCAACAAGCATGGCAAGGTCATCGGTGTAACGCAGGTACTCAACAAGCGCGGCGGTCCGTTCACCAACGAGGATGAATCCCGCCTGCGGGCATTTACCGCTCAAATCTCCATCGCTCTGGAAAACGCCAAGTTGTTCGCCGACGTGCAGGCGATGAAGAACTACAACGACGCAATGCTCGAATCGATGTCGAACGGAGTTATCACGCTCGACGAAGCGGAGAAGATCGTTACCTGCAACGCCGCTGGCCTGCGCATCCTGCGCGTGCAACCAGGGCAGATACTCAACAAGCCCTCCGCCGAATTCTTCATTGGCGCCAACAGTTGGGTGATCGATAAACTCAAGCGCGTCGCCGAGACGCAGTTGCTCGAAATCACGGTGGACAAGGAACTGGCGGTCGGTGCCGACAGGGTTTCCACCAACTTGACGGCGCTACCGCTACTTTCGGTCGAAAAGAAGCGCATCGGCTCGATGCTGATGATCGAGGATATTTCCAACGAGAAGCGCCTCAAGTCAACCATGTCGCGCTACATGGACCCCGGCATTGCCGACCAGATGCTGGCCAGCGGCGCCGAGGCGCTCGGCGGCCAGAGTATCACCGCGACGGTGCTGTTTTCTGATGTACGCAGTTTCACCACCATCACCGAGCAACTCGGCGCCCAGGGAACGGTAGCGCTGCTCAACGAATATTTCACGTTGATGGTCGATTGCATCCAGCGTGAAGAGGGCATGCTCGACAAGTTCATCGGCGACGCCATCATGGCCGCTTTTGGCATTCCGGTGGGTCACGAAGACGATGCCGACCGTTCAGTGCGCGCTTCTATCGCAATGATGCGCGAACTCAACCGCTGGAACCATGGCCGTCTCAACGAGGGGAAATTGCCCGTCGACATTGGCATTGGCCTCAATACCGACGTCGTCGTGTCGGGCAATATCGGCTCGAAGAAGCGCATGGATTACACCATCATCGGCGACGGAGTGAACCTAGCCGCACGTCTGGAATCAGCCTGCAAGCAATACGGTGCTCACATCCTGATCAGCGAATTCACCAACAAGGCGCTCAAGGGAACCTACTACTCACGCGAACTGGATTTCGTGATCGTGAAGGGCAAGACGAAACCGGTGGCAATTTTTGAAATACTCGATTACCACACCGAGGATACCTATCCGCAATTGATCGATGCTCTGCGGCATTTCAAGGCGGGCATCGCCAAATACCGGCAACAGAAATGGGCCGATGCCGTTCGGGAGTTTTCCGAGGTGCTCGAACTCAACGCCAAGGATAAATCCGCCAAACTTTACATTGAACGGTGCGAGCACCTGCGCCTGAATCCACCACCCTCTGACTGGGATGGCGTCTGGGTGATGGAGAGCAAGTAAGGCTGAAGATCGTTACCGAAACTGAACCCCAGAAAATCTATTCTATTTTTACCCGGATGGCTACCCGTTCTCGCTTGAAAATGGTGTCGCGCTGCTTGATTGCATGGTCGAGCAAGCAAACCGCCTGACATCGATCAAACCCGGTTGAATCCTGCGGAATGCCACATCATTACATCTTCACATCTTCGGCGAGCTTGAAAATCATATCTGGAAGGTGCGATTTATGGCGACTGTGCCATCCGCAGCATTAGTAGGTGCTAATTCGGGCTTTAATTCTTGCTGCGGTGTCGGTATAATCCGACGGTTTTCGAGAAGACCCAGCGGTAAAGCTTTCCGGTTTCTCGATTTTCAAGTTCATACCAACCCTTCCCAACACTTTCACCTTCAGGACTATCACCATGAGCTGTGACGATAAAGTGGACTGCGGTCGGCGCCGACTTCTCGTCGCCACTGCCGCAGTCGGCGGCGTGGCGGGGGCGGCGGCAGCCATCCCGTTCCTGGCGAGCTTTGCTCCCTCGGAAAGAGCCAAGGCCGCCGGCGCACCGGTCGAGGCGGACATCAGCAAGCTTCAACCGGGCGAGATGATGACCATCGAATGGCGTGGCAAGCCAGTCTGGATCATTCACCGCACCAAGGAAATGATCGCTGGGCTCAAAAAGAACGACGACAAGATCGTTGATCCCAAGTCCGAGAAGGAAATGCAACCGGAATATGCAAAGAACGATCATCGTTCGATCAAGCCGGAATACATGGTGGTTGTCGGCATTTGCACTCACCTAGGCTGCTCGCCCAGCGAGAAGTTCAATCCGGCGACGGCCGTCGAGCCGGACTGGCAGGGTGGTTTCCTGTGCCCCTGTCACGGCTCCACGTTTGATCTCGCTGGTCGCGTCTACAAGAGCAAGCCGGCGCCGACCAACCTCGAAGTTCCGCCGCACAAGTATCTGAGCGACGCCAAGATCATCATTGGCGAAGACAGTAAGGGAGCATAAGGCAATGGGTGCCAGCAACTACGAAAAATTCAAGACCGACGGAACACTCGCCGGCAACCTGCTGGAGTGGGTCGATGCCCGCTTCCCGCTTACCGCCAACTGGAAAGCGCATCTTTCTGAATATTACGCGCCGAAAAACTTCAACTTCTGGTACTTCTTCGGCTCGCTGGCGTTGATGGTGTTGGTGATGCAAATCATCACCGGCATTTTCCTAACCATGCACTACAAGCCTGATGCCGCGCTCAATGCTTCCGGTGTGCCGGTAGCCTTCGCCAGCGTCGAGTACATCATGCGCGATGTGCCATGGGGTTGGTTGATCCGCTACATGCACTCGACTGGCGCCTCCGCCTTCTTCGTCGTCGTCTACCTGCACATGTACCGCGGCCTGATCTACGGTTCCTACCGCAAGCCGCGCGAGTTGATCTGGGTGTTCGGCGTGGCGATCTTCTTGGCGCTGATGGCCGAAGCCTTCATGGGTTACCTGTTGCCTTGGGGACAGATGTCGTACTGGGGCGCACAGGTGATCGTGAACCTCTTCGGCGCCATCCCGCTGATCGGCGAACCCCTTTCAATCTGGATTCGTGGCGACTTCGTGGTGGGTGACGCAACCCTAAACCGATTCTTTGCCTTCCACGTCATCGCGGTTCCCTTCGTGCTGGTCGGCCTTGTCGCTGCCCACATTCTGGCGCTGCATGAGGTCGGTTCCAACAACCCCGACGGCGTCGAAATCAAGAAAAAGAAGGGCTCGGACGGCATTCCGCTCGATGGCATTCCCTTCCACCCGTACTACACGGTGAAGGACATTGTCGGCATAGTTGTCTTCCTTGCCGTATTCTCGATCATCGTCTTCTTCATGCCCGAAGCTGGCGGTTATTTCCTTGAATACAACAACTTTGTTCCGGCCGATCCGCTTGTGACGCCGCCGCACATCGCGCCGGTGTGGTATTTCACGCCTTACTACTCGCTGCTACGGGCCGTGACCTACCCGCTGTTTGGCATCGACGCCAAGTTCTGGGGCGTGGTAGCAATGGGCGCAGGCGTGGTGGTGTTCTTCTTCCTACCTTGGCTCGATCGCAGCCCGTCGAAGTCGATCCGCTATCGTGGCCCGATCTTCAAGGGTTTCCTCGCCGTCTGGTTGGTCTGCTTCTTCATCCTTGGCTATCTGGGCGTTTTGGCACCGACGCCGGGCCGTACTCTCCTCGCGCAGATATGCTCGGTGATCTACTTTATGTTCTTCCTTGCCATGCCGATCTACACCAAGCTGGACAAGTGCCAGCCCGAACCGGATAGGGTGACCTCCAAATGAAAAAGCTGCTTATCGCTCTTTTGTGGCTTCCACTACTGGCCTTGGCCGCTGGCGCCGAGTTGCACCTCGACAAGGCGCCCGACAAGGCTAACGATCAGGCCGCCCTGCAACATGGCGCCAAGTTGTTCGTCAACTATTGCCTGAACTGCCACTCGGCGTCCTATATGCGCTACAACCGCCTACAGGATATCGGCCTCACCGAGGATCAGATCAGAGGCAACCTGATGTTCACTGCGGACAAGATCGGCGAACAGATGAAGATCGCCATGCAGCGTGCTGAAGCAAAGGCCTGGTTTGGCGCCGCACCGCCCGATCTGACAGTGATTGCGCGTGCTCGTGCTTCCGATTTTGGTTCTGGTTCCGACTGGCTTTACACCTACCTGCGCAGCTTTTATCGCGACGAAGCTCGTCCGACCGGCTGGAACAACGTCGTTTTCGCCAACGTCGGCATGCCCCATGTGTTGTGGGAATTGCAGGGCGAGCAGGCGCTGGGCGCTGATCACAAGCTCAAGCTCGTCAAGCCTGGCAAACTCAAGCCCGAGGAATACGATGCGGCTGTTGGCGATCTCGTCGCCTTCCTCCACTGGATGGGCGAGCCAATGGCCGAGTTCCGCAAGAGCCTGGGGGTCTTCGTGTTGATAGCCCTGGCCATTCTCTTCGTCTTCACGTATGCGCTGAAACGCGAATACTGGAAAGACATTCATTAAACCCCACGCAGATCAGGATGCAAACTTATGGGGCATCGTGAAATGAATCCGCCACCCGTCCGCAAAGTGGTGCGTGATGCCGACTATTCCTGGGGTACCAGCACCATGATGAACCTGTACTCGGGCACGACGTGTCCGTTCAGCCATCGCTGCCGCATCGTCCTGTACGAAAAGCAGATGGACTTTCAGGTGATCGATGTCGACCTGTTCAATAAACCGGAAGACATCGCGATCATCAATCCGTACAACCGCGTACCCGTACTGGTTGATCGCGATCTGGTTCTGTACGAGGCGAACATTATCAATGAGTACATCGATGAACGCTTTCCGCATCCGCAACTGATGCCGCCTGACCCGCAGACGCGGGCCAAGGCGCGGCAACTGCTCTACACAATGGAGCACGAGCTGTTCAGCCATATCGATCCGCTTGAGAAAAACCTTAAGTCGGCCGAGAAGGCGCGAGCACACATGCGCGACCGTCTGGTCGAACTGGCACCCATCTTCGGCAAGCAGAAGCACCTGCTCAGCGATGATTTTTCGATGCTCGACGTTGCCATCGCCCCGTTATTGTGGCGGCTCGATTACTACGGTATCGAACTGCCCAAGGTCGCCGCGCCGCTGATGAAGTACGCTGAGCGCATTTTTTCGCGTCAGGGCTTTATTGATGCACTGACGCCTTCAGAAAAAGTAATGCGCCGCTAGTACGTGACCGAGGTTTTCAATCCCGTGGTGGCGTAGCGCTACCGCCGACTTTTTCAAGCCTATGGTCAGTAGCACAAAACCTTATCTCATCCGCGCCATTCACGAGTGGTGCACCGACGAGGGATTTACTCCCTACATTGCCGTAAGGGTCGATGCCCGCACGCGGGTCCCGCGCGCGTATGTCAAGGACGAGCAGATTGTCCTGAACGTCGCTACCGATGCTACGCATCAGCTGAGAATGGGTAATGATGAAATTACCTTCCAGGCCCGCTTCAACGGCGTCGCTTTCCCGGTGCAGGTGCCCGTGACTAACGTAGCAGCAATCTACGCCCGTGAAAACGGACAGGGTATGGCCTTCGATGCTGGCGACGCGGAAGACGGCACTGCGGTTGACGCACAAGTGGCCCCAGAAGAACCGCCACCGCCGCCATCTAGGCCGCACCTCACGCGAGTCAAGTAGTTTCAGAAAGTGACGGTTGAGATGATCTCAAACAGCCAAGGCATCCCAATATCGATTCCACCCACCGTTTGGAGTTGTTAATTACTGACTCCCTTAGCTGGCATTTGACGGCCCACAGATTCGCCGCATGCCGGACAAACGTCAATCATTGGGGGAGAACAAATTTACCGTGAGTTAGTGATTAAATAGTTCTGATATACTCCGCTCTCTCATACAAAGCGCCCGTAGCTCATCTGGATAGAGTACTTGGCTACGAACCAAGGGGTAGGGAGTTCGAATCTCTCCGGGCGCACCAGATAACGAAAAGCGGTCAGTGATAGTGGTCACTGACCGCTTTTTCGTTTCTGGGTTTGGGGGAACAGCTAGGGGAACATTTGTTTGCTGTCACACCCGCAGAATCGTTTAGACCAATCTTCCCTGCTGATACTGACCGGTAACGGCGTGGCCCGCCCACATATGCTTACGCAGTAGTTTGGAGTAGAGGTTCCGCGCGCAGC
>JAIFMO010000203.1 GCA_020048435.1 Sulfuritalea sp. | reverse complement strand
TTTCGGCTGGTTTTGCTTCCGCGGTGGCTGGCTTGGCCGCGGCGATGACGACCGGCTTGGCACCAGGCCGACCGGCGCTACCCATCAGGTCACGAATCATCGCCAGTTTGGATTGTGCGCTGGCATTACCCTTGTCGAGTTGCAGCGCCTTGTCGTAGGCCTGACTCGCCAGGCGCGCATAGATGTCGCCGAGATTTTCGTGGGCGGTGGCATAGGACGGATGAGTCCTTATGGCCATCTCCAGCGCCTGCTTGGCCTTTTCGTACTGTTTCTGCTGGGCGTAAATCACCGCCAGGTTGTTGTAGGGCTCAGGCAGTTCAGGATAGTCTTCGGTGAGTTTGGTGAAAATGGTTACCGCTTCGCCGGTCTTGCCCATTTCAGTGAGGATCAGACCTTTGAGAAAGCGCCCTTGGGCATCCTTGGGTTTGGTGGCCAGATGCTTCTCGACCTGATCGAGCGCCTGGGACTGCTGCCCCAGTTTCAGTAGGCGCTGGGACTCCTGCAGGTTGTCCGCATGCGCGGCGAGCGGCATTACCAACAGGCTTGCCAAGGAGATCATGGAGGCTGCCGTGACCACGGTTGCGGCCAAAGTCCTGATGGAGTTTTTCATCGGGGAATCGCTGAAATCGAGCATGTTATACTTAGCTCACCGGTCGAATTTGACTGTGGATTCTATCAAGAAGGTGCGCCTCGCCACAACTTTCGAGGCCTCGGCTAATGCTTGAACAGGGCCGGAAAATGGCCCGGAATCGTTCGATTCTTCGTCGGTTCTTTACGTTGTCTCCATTTAGCATGCTCAAGTTCTACAATTCCCTGCATCGCGAAATTCAGGATTTCGTGCCCATCGAACCCGGTCGGGTGCGCATGTACGTCTGCGGCATGACTGTGTACGATTACTGCCATCTCGGTCACGCTCGGGTCATGGTGGTGTTCGACATGGTTGCGCGCTGGCTACGCGCTTCCGGCTATGATGTCACCTACGTTCGCAACATTACCGACATCGACGACAAGATCATCCGCCGTGCTGGCGAGAATGGTGAATCGCTGCGCCGCCTGACCGACCGGTTCATCGCCAGCATGAACGAAGACGCCGAGGCTCTCGGCGTCCTGAAGCCCGATTTCGAGCCACGCGCCACTGAATATGTGCCGCAGATGCTCGCCATGATCGCGCAACTGGAACACAACGGCCTCGCCTACAAATCCGGCAACGATGATGTTTGTTTTGCCGTGCGCAAGTTCGATGGCTACGGCAAGCTCTCCGGCAAATCACTGGAGGATCTGCGCGCTGGCGAGCGCGTCGATGTCGCCGAAGGCAAGCACGACCCGCTTGATTTCGTGCTGTGGAAGCATGCCAAGGCGGGCGAACCGGCCGAAGCGCAGTGGGATTCTCCTTGGGGCAAGGGGCGGCCCGGTTGGCACATTGAATGTTCTGCCATGGGCGCGGATATTCTCGGCAGGCATTTCGACATCCACGGCGGCGGTCAGGATTTGCAATTTCCTCATCACGAAAACGAGATTGCCCAGTCTGAAGGGGCCATGAACGCCAATGAGCACTGTGGCTTCGTGAACTACTGGTTGCACAACGGCTTTGTGCGGGTAGATGAGGAGAAGATGTCGAAGTCGCTCGGTAACTTCTTCACCATCCGCGAGGTGTTGAAGAAATACGATGCCGAAGTGGTACGTTTTTTCATCTTGCGCGCCCATTACCGCAGTCCGCTCAACTATTCCGACGCCCATCTCGACGACGCTCGCCAGGCGCTCTCGCGTCTTTACACGGCACTTAAGGATTCCGGCGGCGATGCCGAAATCAGGCTCGACTGGAATGAGCCCCACGCCCTGCGTTTCAAGGCAGCAATGGATAACGACTGCGGAACGCCCGAGGCCGTGGCCGTACTGTTCGACCTGGCCAACGAAGTTAATCGCGGCCGTAGCGGCCACGATTCCCGCCTGGCCGCGCAGTTGCGGTTGCTGGGAGGTGTACTGGGCTTGCTGCAACGCGATCCGGTCGAGTTTCTGCAGGCGGCCCCGGCCAGCGTCGGCGAACTGACCCCGGAAGAAATCGAGGCGCAAATCGAGGCGCGTACCACGGCCAAAAAAACGCGCAATTTCGCCGAGGCCGACCGCATCCGCGACGCACTGAAAGCCGCTGGCATCGTGCTGGAAGACTCGGCGCAGGGCACCGGCTGGCGGCGTGCCTGACCCCCCCCGATCCCGCTACCTCTGACTCTATAATCGCCGGCAAATGGCATCCTCCGATACCTTATCCGCCGAATTATCCGCCCCCACCCCTGCCGAACATGGCCGTTCGCCTGGCCTAGTCGCCGCTTCGGTTGCCGCGATGGGTGTCGTCTATGGCGACATCGGCACCAGCCCGCTCTACACCGTCAAGGAAGTGTTTTCCAGCGGCCACCACCCAGTGCCGGTGACGCCGGACAACGTGCTCGGCATCCTGTCGCTGATTTTCTGGGCGATGACCATCACGGTTTCGCTCAAGTACGTCGTTTTCATCACCCGCGCCGACAACAAGGGCGAAGGCGGCATCATGGCGCTGACCGCCCTGGCCTTGCGCACGGCAAAACTTAATCCGTCCATGATGTGGCTGCTATCCGCGCTGGGTATTTTTGGCGCCGCGCTGTTTTACGGCGATGCCGTGATCACCCCCGCGCTCTCGGTACTTTCGGCGGTGGAGGGGCTGGAAGTGGCGACGCCAGCCTTCAAACCCTATGTCGTGCCGATTTCACTAGGCATCCTGATCGGTCTTTTCACTTTCCAGCGCAAGGGCACGGCCAGCGTGGCGGCGCTGTTCGGGCCGGTGATGCTGTTCTGGTTCGCAACGCTGGCGGCCATCGGCGTCTGGAACATCGTCAAACACCCTGCGGTGATCGCGTCGATCAACCCGCTCTACGCGCTGCAATTCTTCGTCGACAACCGCTCGCTGGCCTTTCTCGCCATGGGCGCCGTGGTGCTGGCGATCACCGGCGGCGAGGCGCTCTATGCCGACATGGGCCACTTCGGCCGGCGGCCAATCAAATGGGCCTGGCTGGTTTTCGTCTTTCCCGCGCTTCTTCTCAACTACATGGGGCAGGGAGCGCTTATTCTTGACAATCCGGCGGCAGTGAAGAATCCGTTCTTCCTGTCGGTGCCAGAAGCCCTGCTCTATCCACTGGTGGGCCTGGCGACGGTCGCCACCATCATCGCCTCGCAAGCCGTGATCTCGGGAGCATTCTCGCTCACCAGCCAGGCCATACAGCTTGGCTATTGCCCGCGCATCAACATCAGGTTCACCTCCGAGCGCGAGATGGGGCAAATTTATCTCCCCAACATCAACTGGCTGCTGCTGATCGCGGTGGTATTGCTGGTGTTGATGTTCCGCTCCTCGTCCGCCCTGGCCTCGGCCTATGGCATCGCGGTGACGCTGACCATGATGATCGACACCATCCTCGCCTTCGTCGTGGTGCGTGCGCTGTGGGGGTGGAACTGGGGCAAGGCGGCGCTGTTTCTCGCCTTCTTCGTCGTGGTCGATTTCGCCTTTTTTTCTGCCAATGTCATCAAGGTGCTCGATGGCGGCTGGTTCCCGCTGGTGATGGGCGTCGGCATCTTCACCCTGCTGTCCACCTGGCGGCGCGGCCGCGCGCTCCTGTATGAAAGACTCAAACTGGATTCAATGCCGCTCGACGCCTTTATAAAGAGCCTGGCCTATGGTGGTCCGCACCGCGTCGAGGGGAGTGGTGTCTTCATGACCACCAACCCCGACGGCGTGCCGCGCGCCATGTTGCACAATCTCCTGCACAACAAGGTGCTGCACGAACAGGTGGTACTGCTCAACGTGCGCGTCGAGGACGTGCCACACGTGCCGGAGAGTGATCGCGTCGCGGTGAATAAACTGCCCGAGGGTTTCTACCAGGTGGTGGTGCGCTACGGTTTCAAGGACGAGCCGAATATTCCCGATGCGCTGGCAATGTGTGCGCCTTTCGGCCTGCGCTACGAGATCATGGAGACCTCATTCTTCCTTGGCCGCGAAACAATCCTGCCGCGTGCGCGCGTTGACCGCATGCCGCGTTGGCGGCAGGTTCTGTTTACCTTCATGTTTCGCAACGCCGAGCCGGCGACGACCTTCTTCAAGATTCCGACCAACCGCGTGGTCGAACTCGGCACCCAGGTTGAGTTGTAGCAGTGGCAAAACGGTTCCGGTAGCGGCTCGACTCGTCTATGAGGTGAGTTGGGCTCGATCCGGCTACCAGAACCAAGTGCCATCGTACTAGACGCCGGTGACGTTGGCGATTGGGCAAATTGCCGCGCGACAAACTGTCGCGGGGGGCGCTTAAACCGCCGGAAGGTGATGGCGTCAAGCATAATGCGGCTCCCATGGATCGCATTGAGACTGTCACGCCAGCGGTGGCTCGCGCAGCGCCGCCCGAAAACCTGGCGGCGCTGCGGCGCATCGGCTGGTTGCGCTGGCTGGTTCTCGCGGCTTGCGCCGCGGCGGTGCTTTTGATTCCGCCGCTGCTGTCGATCCCGTTGCCGGTGCCGCCCATGCTGGCGGTCGTGATTGTCGCCGCGATCTGGAATACCGTCAGCGGCTACCGGCTGCGGCGGGCGGACGCCGCCGGCGCGGGCGCGATCGAACTTGCAGTTCAACTCTGTTTCGACATCATCGTGCTGGGGGCGCTGTTGTTCTTCAGTGGTGGCGCCACCAATCCACTGATTTCCCTGCTGCTGCCCCCCGTCGCCATGGCGGCGCTTTCGCTGCCAGCGCGGCAGGTTGCGATGATCGCGGGCTTGGCCGTGGCGGTCTATTCGTCGCTAACCTTCATTTTTGTGCCGCTGGCCCTGGCGGATGCCGAGCGCGCCACGCAATTGCATCTTGGCGGCATGTGGCTAACCTTCGTTGTCTCGGTGGCGCTGATCGCTTGGCTGATCCTGCGCGCGATGATGGAGATCCGCAGTCGCGATGCGCAACTGGCGGCAGCCCGCGAGCAGACGGCTCGCGACGAAAGGCTGGTGGCGCTTGGCGCGCTGGCGGCGGGCGCGGCGCACGAACTGGGCACGCCGCTGGCTACCATGGCGGTGCTGGCAGGCGAAATCGACCGCGACGCAAGGCTTGGCGCCGACGCACGGGCCGATCTGCACCTGCTGCGCGAGCAGATCGCGCACTGCAAACGCATCATCACCGACATGGCGGAGCGAAGTGGCGCACGGCGGGTCGAGGCGGTCGAACGTGTCCAGGCCGACACCTGGCTACGGTCGGTGCTGGCTGACTGGCAACAGGCGCGGAACGATGCGCCGGCCACGCTCGCCATGCTCGAAAAAGTCGGCGCTAGCGATACGCCAATGATCGCAGCCGAACCGACGCTGGCACAGGGAGTCGTCAATTTGCTCAACAACGCAGCGCGCGCCGGCGTTCCGGTGAGCGTGCGCCTAGGCTGGAATGAGACGATGCTGTTCATCGAAATTCAAGATAGCGGCAGTGGCTTTGCCGAGGCCGTGCTGCACGAGGGTGGGCACACGCAGTTCCCCGCGCACGCAGGCGGCAGCGGTATTGGCCTACTGTTGGCGCGGGGTGCCATCGAACGCCTGGGCGGGCAACTGCTGTTATCGAACCGCCCCGAAGTTGACGGCGGCGGCGCTCAAGCACGCATCGAACTGCCCTTGGCTAGAATCGCGCCATGAACGACTCGATACTCGTCATCGATGACGATATAACCTTCAACTCGGTGCTGGTGCGCGCACTGGCTCGGCGTGGCCATACGGTTCGCGGCGTCACCGATCCGACAGAGGCGCTCGCCGTGGCACGAGAATCGCGGCCGCTGGCGGTTGTGCTCGACCTCAACCTGGCGGGTGTTTCCGGCCTGAGCCTGATCGGCCCCCTGCTGGCCATCGAGCCAGACTGCCGCATCGTGGTACTGACCGGTTATGCCAGCATCGCCACGGCGGTCGATGCCATCAAACTCGGCGCGGTGCAGTATCTGGCCAAACCCGTCGAAGTCGAGGTGATTCTTGCGGCGCTGGACGATTCGCGGGATGGCGCCACGGGTGAAGGACCATCGGTCGACGTCGCGCCAAGCGAACCGATGTCGGTTGATCGGCTTGAATGGGAGCACATCCAGCGGGTGCTGCACGAGAACGACGGCAACATCTCGGCGACGGCGCGCGCCCTGAAAATGCATCGGCGCACCTTGCAGCGAAAACTTTCCAAACGGCCCGTCAGGCGCTGAGTGGCCGGGACGGCGGGGCATGCCGTACCGCTAGCGCCGACTTTTTGAGCGCAAGCAGACCACGCAGGAAAAACCCGCTGAGGCTGATGATCACGCAGCAAGCCAAATACAGGGTCTTGATCGCGACCTACCCACTCATGACACCGCCCCATGCCAACCGACGCGTCATTGGTGGGCGCGGGTGTGATAATCGCGATACCGATGCTTTCGGCCGACTTGAAAAAGGATTGCCCCAATTGAAACAGGAAAAACACGACATTCCCGCAATGCTGGCCTGCTTGCCCTTGTTTCAGGAACTCTCGCCGGAGCAAATCGCCCCCATCGCCGCCGCCACCCGCGAGAAACGCCTGAGCAAGGGAGAAATGTTGTTCCAGAAGGGCGACATACCCAAGGGTTTCTACGTCGTCGCCTTCGGCCAGGTCAAACTTGCTTTCCCCTCCTCCACCGGCCACGAAAAGGTCGTAGAAATCCTCGGCCCGAAGCATAGTTTCGGCGAAGCCGTGATGTTCATGGAAGACCGCCCCTACCCTGTTTTTGCCGAAGCTCTGGTCGATACCCTGCTGCTGCACATCGCCAAGGGCGCACTGATCGATCTGCTGGGCAGAGATACCACGTTTGCCCGCCACATGCTGGCCGGCATGGCCATGCGCCTGCATTCGCTGATTAACGATGTCGAGTCCTACTCCTCGCGCTCCAGCACACAACGCGTAATCGGCTATCTGCTGCAACATTGTCCGCAGGATCAGGAATGCATCGGCAAGATGGACTTCGCGCTACCCGCATCGAAGCAGGTCATTGCGTCACGCCTCAATCTGACGCCGGAAACCCTCTCGCGCATCTTCCACGACCTGTCATGTAATGGACTAATCACCGTACAGGGCAAGTTGATCACGGTACATGACATGCGGCGTCTGCGCGAATACGATCTCTAGCCAAACGAAAAACTCGCACCGCGCCGACAAGGTTCCATTGCAGCCAGCCGCAGGATGCGGCTAGCAGCAACCCAGCCAGCGGCGCCAGCGACGGTAGCAGCACCGCGCCTAGCAAGGCGAACAGTGCGACCAGATGCAGACGCAGATGACCGAAGGTAGCGCGGTCGCCGATCATTTCCTTCATGTTGGGTGGCGGCATGCTCAGCCCGCCCAGGCGTTGCAGATGCAGCCAGTTGAGGAAGGGGACGATCTTGTAGAGCATGCCGCTGATGGCCGAGACGAAAACCCCGAAGATGACGAGCACCCCCAGCCATGCCGCCGTGCGCGGCTGGGCGCCAAGTTCCGGCAGCAATTGAAATGCGAGCGCCGAGACAAAGACGGCCAGCAGGCTGGACATGGCGATGCGAAAGAAGATGAGGGTGACGTCGGGCACGCGCCGCCGCCGGCGGGCCTGCAAGTGCAGCGTCTGCATGGCAAAGAGCGAAGACGATCCGAGTCCGGCCAACAGCACCCAGGCGTGTCCGTCCGCGATAATTTCAGGTAGATACCCCGATAACTGCCCGCTCCATAATATCAACAGCGCCAACAGCGTCCACGGCAACCAACGCCCCAGCCAGGCCGGATAAGCGGGTGTAAGCTGAAACATCGGCACCACGAGATAGGAAACACCAGACAGCAGCATGAGTGCCCAGCCGCCGAGACCCCATGCCGCGTGCACGTAAGTAAGTTGAATGAGCGGCAGCGCGGAGCCGCGCAGCAGTCCGTCCACCAGGGTGTAGCCGAGCACGGCGGTGACAGCCAGACCGATCACCGCCAGTCGCAGGGAAAGAATACTCGAGCCGCTGGCCGGTGTACGGAACAAGGCCAGCGCCGTAACAAGGGCATAGCCACTCAGGGCGGTGGCCAGCAGGCCGGCGCCGGCCGCCAGCAGGAAACCGGGACCGGCGAGAAAACCGCCGGCCAGTGACAATGAGCCAATCACCAAAGCCGGATGGACGATGCCAGCGATAAAACGTGGCCGCCAGATGTTGCCACCGGCGGCTACCGGGATGAATTGCAGCAGCGCGCCGCACATGGCCTGGAGCAGGAAGCCGGCAACCAACAGATGGGTCAGCGCCAACGCCGCCGGCGTCCACCGCGACGCCAGTACCTCGTCGCCAGTCCAGGCCAGCAGCAACCCCGCTGCGACACCAAACAGCGGCGCCGTGAGAAAAAAACGATACGGCACCGAGATCGGCGGCGCCTGTTCGAACGACAGGTTGGGGTGCATGGGCGAGGCCCTTCGCTCTGTCTCGCGGCGACTCAACCGGCCGGAGAAGGCGCCTTGCGAATGCGGATTTCGTTGGTACCGTCGGACAGCGAGGTTTCGGTCCAGACGTAGCCATTGCGGCGCAATATCTGGTACAGCGGTTGCGGCTGGCAATAGAGCAGCATGACCAGTTCGCCATCGTCGGGCAGCGTATCGAGCGCGGTCAGCGCCAACTCGAGCGGCGCAGGCGGCTGCAAGTCGCGACCGTCGATCACAACCGATGTCACGCGCATCGTCACGCATGAATCTAGCATTCGCGGATCGGACACTGGTTGATCAGGCACCGGGGTTGGCCATAGGGTTGGCTATGGAGTTCACCCCGGCCACCCGCTCGCGCAAGCCACCGCCGATATCGACGTCGTTACCCAGCGAACGGTCGCACATGGGATAGAGGATATTTTCCTCTTTCATGTTGTGCTGCTGCATCATCACCAGCAGTGTTTCGGCGACGCCGGCGAAGGCATTTTTTTCGCGCCTTTGCTGGGTCGACTGCATCTGCTCGATCAACTCGCGCATCTGTGCATGTTCGTACCGCATCATCTGGGTTGGCCCCGCCGTCATTCCTGTCACGGCCTCGAAGGCGGGGAACAGCATTTCTTCCTCAGTGGAAAAATGTGCCAGCAGTTCGTTGTGAAATTCCACGAAGGCATTACCGCAATCAACCCAGTTGCCATCATGAGCCGCGGCTTCGGCAGCGGCAAATAGTTCATCGCAGTGTTTGTGATGAGAATAAAGCGGTTCTGTAACGCCCATGACAATGCACACTCCGCTCGTTCGCGGCAAGAGTTCAACAAGAGCGTCAGTCTGCGTTCGCCCGCGAACAACCACCTTGACTCGCGTCAAGAAGGAATCGGGAGATGATCAAGATCGAAGATTCAGGATTTGAGGACGCCGACCTCAAGGTGAGCGAACCAGTCGATGAAACGCTTGACGTCCGCGCCCTTGTAGATCGATCCGTGCTGCGGGCACAACATGTCGATGTCAAGTTGCGAAACGCGCGTACACCAGTCGCGCTTGGCCCGCTCCGACCCCATCCAGCGGCGATGGAAAGTTTCTACGTGGCGTATGTGGCTATCAAAATTCTCGACGAAAAGACTATTTTCACCTGGCGGCAATAGCGCAGTGCCAATATCGCCCGAAAAGAGAATTTTTGCCTTGGGATCGTAGAGATGGAAATTGCCGGAGGAATGCAGATAGTGTGCGGGGATAGCCTGTAGTCGTTGGCTGCCGACGATGATGTCCATGCCGCCATCCGGGATAGGAACAAAGGTATCCTTGTCGCCGCCGAAATGGGGAACAAAGCTCGTCCACAGCCAGCTGACGTAGCATTTTGCCTCAGGATTGAACTCAAGCCACATCGAGAGCGACGAAATGATATCCGGATCCTGGTGGGAAGCGAATAGTTTGGATACTTTCCGCGGATCAAAACAGGTTGATAGCGCCGAAAACACCGCCGGGAATATTTCGCTGCCACCCGGGTCGAGCAAAATTGCGTCGTCACCCGCAACGATCAAATATTCGTTGGTGTCGATCAGGTAATCCTGCCGGTTAGGGTCGCGCACTATGGCATGCCATTTGTGGCTGCCGTCCTCATAGATCACTTGGGCTGTCTTCATGCGGCTGACTCCTGGACTTGGTGTTTGGTCAGATTCTCGAGCGACCGCTGAATCTCGCCGATGGTACGCTCGAAGTCGCTGGAAACCTGCATCAGCGAAGACGAAAAACCACCGCCGTAGGCGGCCTCGATCTTGGCTGAACGTGCCAGCACGCTGCCAAGTTCGACGAGTTGCGCGGTATCGGCGATCATCTGGGTAAGCCGGCGGTTAAGCGCAGCGATTTGTTCCTCGTGGCGCAGCATGGCCTCGGCGTGACGCTTCAAGAGAATTTCATCAATGAGTTTGCGCCCCTCGGCGGACGCTTCTTTGCGCGCACGATCAATCACCCGGTTGATCTGGGTCTGCTTCAGCAGGCCGGTTACGGTGGCGACACTACCATAGGTCATTTCACGCAGGACAACCATCTGCTGTTGCAGATCAGTGGCGAATCGACGCAATTCATTCGACAGCACACCGAAGCCGAGCGCGGTCTGACCAGCCCGCTTGGCCAGAAAGATTGCGTTCATTGCCATCAAATTGATCTTGAAGGCCGTCGCCACCACGCTCTTGATTTCTTCGTTGATGCGCACAATGCGGCGCAACTCGCCGCCGGCGCCTCGGGCTGACTTCATGCCTGCATCTCCGTTGCGGTGGGCAGGGCAATAATGCCGCCCTTGCTGTACTGATAGTCGTGGAAAATATGCTCGGCGGACAACAAAGCGTAACTTCCGTCAGGCAGGCGGTTGGTCGTATCCTTCAGGCGGTACGTGTAGTGACCGCAGGTCCATAGCTCAAAGTTGCGCATGTGCGTGCACAGACAGGTCTTATCCTTGACGGAAACCTTTTTTACGCCGGGATGAAGGGCGACCTCGCGATTGTAGGCGTCGATGTAGGAACAGCGGCCATTGGCGTCGAGAATGTAGCCGAAAGCCTCGCAATTGGGCCGGATACCATCGCCGATCGCCGGGCTGTTCCTGAGCATCCGCATGGGATAGCCGGTGGGCGAGATGCCATTGACTTCGATATCCTGCTCCTCCGCCTTGAAATATTCCTGCTGGACATCCTTGGGCAGTCCGCATTCGTTCGCCACGGTAAAACGGGTGGCTACCTGGACAGCGTCGCAGCCGTTTTCGAGAAAGCCAACCGCATCTCCACCTGAAAAAACACCACCGGCGGGAATCAGCGGAATGTTGAGTTGCTCGACTTTGAGCCAATCGCGAATTTCATTGACAATGGCATTAAGATCGTATTTTGCCCAGTCCATGCCAAAACCGAGGTGCCCCCCCGCCAGCGGCCCTTCGATGACCACATAATCAGGCAGGCGTTCGAGACGGGCGTTCTTGCGCAGGAATAGTTGCAAAGCCCGCAGCGAAGAAACGATGATGCCGAGCTGGACTTGACGAAATCGCGGATGATCCTCGATCAGCGAGAAGGAACCCAGATGCAGACCAGCCGCCAGCGTGATGCCGTCGATACCCGCGTCAAGAGCTTCCCGCAACCGAACGCGCAAGGTTTCCTTTGGCGCGTTCATGGTCAGCTTTTCCATGCAATTGATGAAGATCAGCCCATCGCCACGCTTCTTGTCCATGGTCGTGGCAACATGCAGACGCGTCGCTTCTGCCAGATGCCCGAGATCGAAGCGGACATCGGATTTATCGCTGTTGGCGACGTTGTATTTATAGAGCTTGAGCTTGTCCTTGACGAAACGTGTCTTGTAGCGGCGATCAGAAACAGTGGGAACCATCGCATCGGAAATGTGCCCGATGCCGCCGAGACGTGCCGCCTCTAGCGCCAGTTCTGCCGTCGATATATCCACCCCCATGCCGCCAATGACGATAGGCACCAGTTCGTGCCCTCCTAGATGCAGGCGGAAATCGTCCACGCATTTCATTATCGTTATCCGTACTTCGCGGAACCCGATGAGTTGCCCATTCCGGGGCTATCGGACCCGCAGGCCGCAAAGGTGACAATGATAGCCTATCCGGCGTATCGGCTACGCTCGGACAGAAATGAAACTGTACGAACGGGGCCCAACGAAAGCCCGCAATCGCGCTGACCAGCAATCCAATCAGCTTTCCATCACATAAGTTCCTGGAGCATCGTCAAGCGCCGGAAATTGCGCGTTCGCCAGTGCCGGCGGTTTGCCGGGTTGCCCCGCCATCGGCTTGAGCCAGGCCATCCAGTCTTCCCACCAGCTGCCTGCATGGTGTTCCGCCCGTTCGCGCCAATCCTCGGCCGAGTCGTGGCGCTCTGCCGCACCGACCCAATACTCCCGCTTGGGCGGATTCACCACCGGATTGACGATGCCAAGGATGTGACCGGAACTGGAGAGTACGTTGCGCTTCGGCCCCGAGACGAAATTGTGAATACGGAAGGTTTGCCGCCACGGCGCTATATGATCATCGGCGGCTGAAACCGAATAAATCGGCTGAGTAATCGTTTCAAGGTTAATCGGTTGACCCGCAATCGTCAGGGCATCCCGCTTGATCATTGCGTTGTCGAGATAGAAATTGCGCAGATACCAAGTGTGCATCTTGGCTGGCATGCGGGTGGTATCCATGTTCCAGTACAGTACGTCGAACGGCGGCGGCGCTTCACCATAGAGATAGCCGTGCACCACATAGTGCCAAATAAGGCTGTTGGAGCGGAGCAGGCGGAATGCAGTCGCCATTTGCTTCCCATCGAGGAAACCTTTCTCCTCCATCGCCCGAGAAATGTAACGGAAACTGCCCTCATCGAGGAATACCTCGATATCCCCCGGTTTATGGTAATCAACCAGAGATGTGAAGAAAGTTGCGCTTGCCACGGGCATATCCTTGGCTGCGTACCGCCGATTGGCCCAAGCCATGTAAGTCGCCAATGCTGCGCCACCAATGCAGTAGCCTGCGGCATGAACCTGTTTGACTGCGGAAATCGATTTCGCCACCTGGAAAACCTGATCGATTCCATCAGTCAGGTAGTCTTCGAAACCGACGTCGCGCATCGAAGCATCCGGGTTTTTCCAACTTGTGATATATACGTCGATACCTTGATCGAGCAGATAGCGGATCATGCTCTTCTTGGCATTGAGATCGAGAATGTAATATTTATTGATCCACGGGGTAATGATCACCAGTGGCTCCGGATGCACCTTGGCCTGTGTCGGCGTGTAGTGGATCAGTTCAAGTAGTTTGTTGCGGAAAACCACCTTGCCCTGGGTCGTCGCGAGATTCTTGCCAACCTGAAAGTCTTGCGGGCTAGTCATGCGTACGGTGCCGGCCTGCATGTCGTCGATGAAGTTGCGCATGCCCTTTACGAGGCTTTCTCCGTTGGTCTCTACGGCCTTGCGCATCGCCACCGGATTCGTCCACAGGAAATTCGTGGGAGCCATGGCATTGAGCCATTTCCGCCACCAGAAAGCAGCGCGGCGACGATCCTTGCTCGAAAGACCCGGCGTTTCGTAAAGCATGTCCTGAATATGGTGGGTCATCACCAGGTACCATTCCTTGGTGATATCCCAGGATGCAGAGTCCTGCCACACGGAGTCGGCGAATCGAGTATCGTCGGGATTCGGCCGCTCGAGGTCATTACTGGGCTGGCCTATCGCCCGCTGCCAGGAGTGCCATTGCAGCCCGAGCATCCTGGTCGATAATTCAGAAAGTGAATCAGCCAGCTCCTGCGGATGCGTCATCCACGCCAACTGGGCGTGAATCAATGGCATGGTCATCCCCATCGGGTCGATATTCGCTTCGACCGCTTCGTGCATGATCTTGAATGATGCGCTTGGATGCAGCGCCGCTTTGACTTGCTTGGC